>DASURL010000107.1:0-93709 GCA_036280075.1 Gemmatimonadaceae bacterium
CCCCTCGACCATCACCCGCAACGCCACGAGATCGCGGCCGTGCTCCTTGCGCAGCCGCGGGCCCACGATCGCGATGAACGCGTCGCGCGGGACGATCTTGTGCCCCCCCTTGAGCTCCACCGGCTCGAGGTCGAGCAGGCCGAGCTCGCGAATGACCTCCATCTTCTCGGCGTGGCCGGGATAACGAAGCGTCTTGTACTCCATCGTCGGGATCTTCCCCTCGTAGCGCCACGCCATCGTCGAGAGACCGCCCGCGGTATGAAACGCCTCGAGCTCACCCGCCGGCTTCGGGAAGTCCATCGTCTCGCGCTCGGAGAGCGCCGTCACCTGCGCGCGCTTGCCGTTCCTCACTACCCACGACAGCGTCGTGTAGTAATCGAGCACTCCCTCCAGGGAGTAGACGATCTGGTAGTTGAGCGGCGGCTCCGGCTCCTGCGGCAGTCCGCCCACGTAGATGCGAACGCTGTCCACCGAGTCCATCTGCTCGATGCCGTACTGCGCGAGGATGTTCACCATGCCCGGCGCCACGCCGCAGTCCGGCACCACGGTGATGCCCTTCGCCTTCGCCTTCTCCATCAGCTCCTTCTGCTGGAACACGATCTCGGTGTTGCCGCCAAGGTCGCAGAAGTGCACCCCCGCCTCGACGGCGCACTCGGCCATCTGCAGGTTGAAGTCGTACGGGATGGCGCTCATCACGGCGTCGCACTCCCGCATCACGGCCAGCACCGCCGCGCGGTCACGCACGTCGAGCGGCGTCGGGATCAGGCGCTTCCCCGAGTAGGGCGCGAGGAATGGCGGCAGGTGGTCGAGGTGAATGTCCGCGAGCCGGACCTGGGTCACCTGCGGATTCTGCAGCAGGTCATACGCGCACGCGGAGCCCTGCAGCCCCGCGCCGAGAACGAGCATTCGCATCAGTGCAATTTCTCCGTGACGGTCGTTTCAGGCGTAGCTTCTGAATCTAACCCTCCGACGCCCCCTCGGTCCAACCGACCCCGTCGCGCACGCTCCCTGCAACGATCGCAGGCATGACGACTTCATCGACACCCTCGGCCGGCGGCGACACGAGCTGGCGCTCGCACCTGGTCCAGGATGACGCCGGCATCGCGCGCCTGCTCGCCCGCGATCACCGCATCGCCGTGCTGGGCATCAAGACGGCGGAGACGGGACAGCCCGCCTACTACGTCCCGCAGTACGCGCAGGAAGTGGGCTACGAGATCATCCCCGTGCCGGTGTACTTCCCCGACGTCACCGAGATCCTTGGTGAGCCCGTCTATCGCAGTGTGAGCGCGATCCCCGGCCCGGTGGACATGGTGAATGTCTTCCGCCGGCCGAAGGACATCGACCAGCACGTGGACGACATCATCGCGAAGAAGCCCGCCTCGGTCTGGTTCCAGCTCGGCATCCGCAACGACGCCGCGGCCGAACGCCTTGCTCGCGCGGGGATCGATGTCGTGCAGGACAGATGTTTATTGGTCGAGCTGCAGCGGGTGGGAAAGTAGCACTGGCTCCTTCCGCCGGTCCGGAAAAGCGAGGGAACGGAAAAGGCCGGATTGGAACTGCGAAACGGCAGGATCCTCTCTTCTGCGCGTCGGCCTCCATGCGCCCTGGAGATTCCCGAGGCCGTTCCAATCCCTTCAGGAACCTTGAGGGGTGTGGAGGCCAGTCCCGGCGCGCGGAGCTCAGATCGCGCGAGGGACAGATCCTGCCGTTTCAGGCCGTTCATCCGGCCTTTTCCGTTCCGGACGCTTTTCCCGATAGCTGCAACTTCAGCTACCGCCGCACCACCAGCCATCCATGGAGCAGGTCGAGCTGCCACCAGCTCGGCGCGAGCTCGGCGAGCGCGTGCGTCAGGCTCAGCGCGCGCCCGGACGTCATCAGCACGCGCACCTCGCGGCTGTCGCGCAGCACCCGGTAGCGCTCCCCCTCGGCGCGCAGCGCCGACCTCGCGTCCGCATGCAGGGTGACGCGCTTCGTGAGCGTGTCGTACGACGGCACGAATGCTTCCAGCGCCTCGATGCCGATGCGCGGCGCGTCGCTCGCCACGCTGTCCACGCCGATCTGTCGCGGCACGACGTCCACCCAGAGCGGCCGTGCATCTGTCGCCTTTCGACGCATCTGGTTCGTCGCGCCGCCCGGGAAGGAGATGCGGAACAGGGACAGCGAGTCGCGCGGCGCGCGCCCCTGGAGCACGGAGTCCGCCTGCAGCGTAGCGATGGAGCGATAGGCGAGCACCGAGCGCCAGGGCCGCAGGAGCCGCATCCCGAGCGCGGAGTCGAGCCCGAACTGCATCGCCTCCTCGATCAGTACGGTGCCCGGCAATACCGCACCCTTCATCGCGAGATACCGCCCCAGCGCCGCACGGGCCACCGGGTCGCGCGTCCGGCCGCTCGACTGCCCGTAGTACGCCTCCTCGGCCTGTGGCCAGAGTCCGGAATCCAGCAGCACGTCGGCGCGGGTACGCGGCAGCTGGGCGCGTTGCGCGTGCGCGACACCGCCTGGTGCGGTGACGAGCAGAGCGCCCGCGAGAGCGACGGCGAAGGAAGTGCGACGCGACGGGGTCATGGCCTGGAGATGCGCGCGAGAAGGAAGTCGTCCGGATCGAAGACGATCGAGACCGGCCTTGCGGCAAATCGGCCCGGGAGGACCAGCTCGGCCCGGCGGGCTGCCGGCACCTGCACCTCGAGGCGACGGCTCGCGCCCAGTGAATCGGTGAGCGCGACGGTGAGCGGGAGCGCATATGCGCGCGCCGAGTCCTGGAGCACGAGGAGGGAAACGGACCCTGTGCTCGCGTGGTACGCCCAGCCGATCGTCGGCGTGGCCACGCCGGGCCTCCGCAGCCACTGGTCGAAGAACTGGCCGAGCGGGCGGCCGGACGACTTCTCCAGGGCGCGGCGCAGGTCGTCGGTGAGCGCGTTGCCGTCGCGATGCTCGGCGTAGTACGCGCGCAGCCCGCCGAAGAAGGCGCTGTCACCGAGCATGCGGTGCAGCATCGCCAGCACGTAGCCGCCCTTCTGGTAGCTGTTCGCGTTGAGGAGGTTCAGGTAACTGGTCTCCGCCGTGTCGAGCACGGGGCGCACCTGCACCACGGAGTCGGCCAGCACCTGCCGGCGGATTCCCGACAGCTCGGCGTGCCATGCGCTGTCGCCACGCGAGGCGCGCGTCCAGAGGGTGGCGAAGTACGTCGCGAAGCCCTCGGAGAGCCAGAGGTGGCCCCACTCGCGCTCGGTCACGGCGTCGCCGAACCACTGGTGTGCCGTCTCGTGCGCGATGAGCCCCTCGCTCATGCGATGCGTGGGGAAGAGGTTGCTCGCGTAGAAGATCGCGCTCGCGTTCTCCATTCCGCCGAAGCGCGTTTCGGACTGCAGGTGCGCGAGCTTCTCATAGGGAAACGGACCGACCAGGCGCTCGAACAGCGCCACGATCCGTGGCGCGGCCGCGAACGGGCCGGGCATCCAGTCGCGATTCTCCGGCAGCACGTACACCGACTGCCGCACGCACGCACTGTCCGCCCTGGTCGCGCATTCGGCGCCCGGGATGGGCACCTGGACGAGCGGGCCGGCACCGATCACCATCACGTAGGTGGGCACCGGATGCGACTCCCGCCACCGCGTCTCGCTGCGGCCGGCGTCGCCGCCAGCGAGTGCCCGCGTGCCGAGCGGCACGCCGTTGGCCACCACCACGCGGGCACTCGGTGCGCGCACCGTCCAGCTCACCGTGGCCTTGTCGCTCGGGTGATCCACCGTCGGCAGCCACTGCCGCGCACGATCGGGCCAGTTGTCGCCGAACCAAGTCCAGCGTCCCTGCGCGTCCTGGCGCGCGATCAGCCCGTCGTAGACCGTGCCGTCGTAGCGCACGCGGACCTGCAGGCTGTCGCCCACGGCGCTCGTGAGCGGCACGTCGAACGCCACGTCCGTGCGCACGGCGTCCACGTCGCGCCCGTCCACCTGCACCTGCCGCACGGTGAGGCTCCGCACGAGGTTCAGCCGCAGCGTGGTGACCCCGGCCGCGCGACGGAGCGTGACCAGCGCGTCGCCACGGATCGTCGCTCCCGTGTCGGGCAGGTCGATGGTGAAGTCGTAGTCCAGGACGTCGATGCCCGGCTCGTAGACATGGCCCGCGAAGGGATCGGCGTGCTGCTGCGCGACAAGCGGCCGGCCGCACAGCAGCAGCGCAAGCGCGCCGGCGATCAGGGGGAACTGGCGTCCGGTCATCTGCAGCGGCTCCTCTCGTGACGCGTCACGGCACGCGGTACACGACGGCGTGATCTGGCGATTCGTACTGCTTCGCGTCGGTGCGCGGCGCGATGGCGAGCACGAAGCGGCCGTGGCGCGTGACGGCGAGCGGGACGCCCGGTCCCACGTCGCGCGGCACCGACCATCCCTCGGCGGTCGAATCGCGCACCGTGATGCGATTGCCCTTCCCTTCGACCACGCGGCTGCGCGCACGCAGCGCGCGCGCCTCGCGTGCGATGGGCACGCTGATGTCGAGCGTCGGGCCATCCACCCACGCAACGGAAGCGGCTTCGGGAGCGCTGCCAACCTGCCCGCCCTGCACGGCGACGCGGCGCGTCACGGTCGCCGGCGCATCGTCCTGCACGCGCTCGGGCCGTACGCCGATCAGCACGTCGTGTCCGTCGCAGCTCCAGCGTACCCGCCAGCCATCGAGCGCCACGAACCGGATCGGCGCGTCCCGGACGTCGCGCGCCACGTCGGCGACGAAAGTTGCGGCTGCACCTTCCACCACCGCCATCCCGCTCACCGGATACGCATGTGCGCGCAGCGACTCGGCGGTGATCGCCGGCTGCGGGCCGGCGACGGCGGCCAGCGACCGTTCAGCCTCGCGCCAGCGCGTCGGCGCGACGACCTGCTGCTCGCCGCCGCCCAGCACCGCGGCGCGGCCCACGGCGACGCGCGTCCAGTCGGGAGCGGGCGACGCGCTCCAGACGCTGTCCATGCGCCAGGTGCGTCCGGTGCGCTCGCTGGCGAACAGCACGCCGTCCGGCACCGCCTCGTTCTCCACCCCGGCCGGATCCTCGACGACGATCAGCGCGCTGCTGTCCGGCGCGAGCGCCCAGCGAACGCGCGCCGACATTCCGCGCGTGGCGCGATTGACGACGAACGCCGCCGCACCCACCCGCGCCGGCGTCCAGGGCTCGCGCGCGACGCCGATACAGCCGCCCGCCGTGGCGTCACGACGGGTCACGCGGCCGGCGCTGTCCGCGATCCTCTGCGGCGTGCTCGAGTCGGTCGCCGTCGTGGCGCTTCTCTGCTCTCGCGACGTGCACGCCAGCAGCGTCGCGACGACGGCGACGCCCGGCGCCAGGATGCGCCGCGGGATCACCGCGCGCCGGGCCCGGTGACGCGATAGATGTTGCCACCGCTGTCGTCGGAGACGAGCACGCTGCCGTCGCTCGCCACCAGCACGTCCACCGGTCGTCCCCACCGCGAGCCGTTGCCGTCCTGCCATCCGGTGACGAAATCTTCCACGTGCACCGGCATGTCGTTTCGGACGTGCACGCGAACCACCTTCGCCCCCGTCGGCACGTCGCGGTTCCACGAACCGTGGAACGCGACGAGCAGGTCGCCACGGTAGTCGGTGGGAAAGCTCGTCGCCCGATCCAGGAAGGTGAGGCCGAGCGGCGCCGAGTGCGCCTGCATCTTCAGCGCGGGCGGAATGGTGCGGGCGCAGCGTGCCGCGTCGTGGAACTCGGGGTTCGGGATGCGATCCCCAAAGCAGTACGGCCAGCCATAGTCACCGCCGTCGGTGAGGATGTTGAGCTCCTCCGGCGGGAGGTCCTCGTGATCCGGACTGATGTTGTCGCGCTCGTTCTGCGTGACCCAGATGGCCCCCGTGCGTGGGTCCACCGCGAGCCCGACCGCATTGCGCAGCCCGGATGCGTAGACGCGCTTTCCCGAGCCGTCCTCGTTGAATCGCAGCACCGCGGCGCGATCCGTCGACGTCTCGACGCAGATGTTGCACGTGCTTCCCACCGAGACGTACATCGCGCTGTCGCGGCCGAAGATCACGGTGCGCGACCAGTGGCCGCCGCCAGCGTCGTAGCGATTCACGTAGGCCGGTTCACCCGACGCGAGCCCGTTCGCGCCGATCGGCACTCGCACCACGCCGTCGGTGTTCGCCACCCAGAGCGCGCCCTTGTGGAAGGCGAGCCCGTGCGGCTGCCGCAGCCCGCTCACCACGACCTGCACCTCGTCGGCGACGCCGTCATGGTTCGCGTCTGGAAGCCGCACCACCCGTCCGCTCCTCGGCTGCGTGGCGTACACCACTCCGCCCGGGCCGAGCGCCATGAAGCGCACGCCACGAAGGTCCCTGGCGAAGTAGCGCACGGTGAAGCCCTGCGGCACGCGCAGCTTGCCATCGAGGGCGCTCGTGCGGCCCGTCGTGTCGGCCGGCGTGGCGGCAGAGGGGCCATCTGCCGCCGATCCGCAGTCGATGACGCCCGTCGCGCCGAGCGCGGCAACGAGGAACAGCCTGGTCAACATCATGGTGCTCACCCTTCCGTGGAATTCACGCCCAGCAGCCCCCGGATCCCCTCCCACTCGATGTTCCCCCCGCTCAGCAGCGCCACGGTCTTGCCGCGCGGCTGCAGCGCCCCCGTGAGCAGTGCAGCGACCGTGATCGCGCCGCTCGGCTCGGCGACGAGCTTCATGCGGTCCAGCAGCAGGCGCATCGCACCGGGAAGGACGGCATCATCCACCTGCACCACGTCGTCGAGGAAGCGCTCGTGGTGCGCGAAGGTGATCCCGCCCACCTCCACCGCGAGCAGGCCGTCGGCGAGGCCGGCGTGCGCCGGAATGCGCACCGGGCGTCCAGCGGCGCGCGCCTTCGACAGCTTCGGCGAGCCGCTCGGCTCCACGCCGACGATGCGCGCCGTGGGGGCGAGCAGCTTGATCGCCGTGGCGACACCGGCACTCAAGCCACCACCACCGACGGGCACGAGCACCGTGTCCACCTCGGGAAGGTCCTGCGCGATCTCGAGCCCCGCCGTGCCCTGGCCGGCGATGATCCATTCGTGGTCGTAGGGCGGCACCATCGTCAGCCCCTCGGAATCCACCAGCTCGAGCGCGCGCTCGTAACGATCCTGCGTCGTCGTGCCCGCGAGCTCGATGCGCGCACCGAGCCGTTCCGCGCCGCCGCGCTTGGCCGGCGTCACCGTGGTCGGCATCACCACCACGGCCTTCACCCCGAACAGCTTCGCCGCCAGCGCCACCGCCTGCGCGTGGTTTCCCGACGACGGCGCGATGACGCCGCGCTCGCGCTCACCCGGCGTGAGCTGGGCGAGGAAGTTGTACGCGCCGCGGAACTTGAACGCGCCGCCGCGCTGCAGCATCTCCGGCTTGAGGAAGACGGGTGCGCCGAGCTGCTCGGACAGCGTGTCGAAGGGGAGGAGGGGCGTGCGCACTGCCACCGGCGCGATGCGCTCGGCCGCAGCCCTGATGTCGGCGAGGGTGACGAGGTCGGACATTGACGCTGAAGCGGAAGTCGAATTTGCCGCGTGGACCGTGAGCCTCGCCGGAAGCTCGACGCGCGGAGGCGAGGCGTCAACTCGGGAGGGCGGAAGGCGAGAAGGTCGGAAGATCGGAAGGTCAGAAGGTCGGAAGGTCAGAAGGTCAGAAGGTCAGAAGGTCGGAAGGTCGGAAGGTCGGAATGCGGAAAGGTCGGGAGGTCAGTCGTTCCTGACCTCCCGACCTCCCGACCATCCGACCTTCCGATTCTAGAACCTGAACCCGACCGTCATCGGGACGCTGGTCCAGCTGCCACCATCGACGCTGATGTGCTTGTAGCGCACGTCGAGGCGCATGCCGATCGGGCCAAGACCGAAATCGAGGCCGCCGCCCGCGTTGTAGCCGAAATGGCCTTCGCTCTGCGAGCCGCTGGTGGTGCCATCGCTCGCCGAGAGCTTGAGGTTCGAGTAGCTCGGACCTGCCGTGATGTACGGCTTCAGGAGGGGCAGGTGCACGAGCGTCAGCACCGCGTTGGCATTGAACCCGAGGTCGCTCGTGTTGCCGGACACGCCGCTCGGCAGATCCGAGAGGCCGAAGCGCGAATAGCTGCCCTCGACGCGCAGGCCGAGCGGCATGACGGGCACGTGCATGTCCAGCGCAGCGCCAGCCGTGAAGCCGGCGTTGAGGCCGTTGCCCGCGTCACCGGTGGGCATCACCGCGCCACCGAACAGGGTGATCGACGGGATCTGAGCGCCGGCGGTGCCGGCGGCGAGAAGCAACATCGCGACGGGAACGAGCAGTCTGATGCGCATGGGACTCCGGACGAAAAGGGGGTTGCCCTGCCTCCGGAAGTGGAGGCCTGAGGGCGAGACGTCCGGTGTCACGACGACCCGAATCCGGGGTCGTAACGGGCTCAGCTACGCATAGATCCGGTTCTTTCCGCTGTTCTTCGCCTTGTACATCGTCCGGTCGGCCTCGTTCAGCAGGACGTCGGGCGACACCGGGTCCGTGCCGCGCGCCAGGGCGACCCCGATGCTGATCGTGAGGTCGATGTCGCTCGTCGCGCCGCCGAAGTGGAAGTCCACGACCTTCCGCCGGATGCGCTCGGCGAAGGTGAGCGCCCCCTGCCATCCTGTGTCGGGGAGGACGATCACGAACTCGTCGCCGCCCACCCGCGCCACCGCGTCCGTGTCGCGCGCCGTGCTCTTCATGATCTCGGCCAGCTCCCGCAGCACCGCGTCGCCGAATGGGTGGCCGCGCTCGTCGTTGATCTTCTTGAAGTCGTCCACGTCGATGGCGAGCACCGCAACGGTGGACCCCCGGCGCTTGGCCTGGCGCCACTCCGCCTGCAGCCGCGTCTCGAGGGCGCGGCGGTTGAGGCAGCCGGTGAGCGGATCGCTGCCCACCTGCTCCGCCAGGCGGGAGCGCATGGACTCGAAGCTTCGCGCGAGCAGGGTGAGGTCGTCCGGGCGCCGGTCGTCGCCGACGGGGAGGGCCGGCGCGAGGTCGCCGTCCTCGATCAGCTTGCAGAAGAGCCGCAGCCGGTTCATCCGCGCGCGAAAGTCACCGTAGGCGGCGATCAGCACGCCCGTCACCAGCGCGAACAGGCCGAGCGTGTAGGCCACCTGCTCGCCGGCCGGCCGAGGGCCCGGCATGTGGGGTGGCACCACCAGCGCCACCGCGAGGTACGCGAGCCCGGCCAGCACGGCCGAGTAGATGCCGAGGCCCCATCCGAAATAGAAGACGGCAAGCTGCACGACCAGCACCGCGGCGACGAGGATGCGCAGCGCATCGGTCGGGGCGCCGCTCAGCCAGATCATCGCGGCGACGCCGATGACGTCGGCCGTGGTGAGGAAGGCGGGGATGTGCCACCGGTGCACGGCCCGCGCGCGACGCACCACCGCCGTGGCCAGCACGACGCACGTCAGGTACAGCAGCGACGTGATGGCGAGCGGCCGCAGCATCGCCGACCAGCTCTCGCGACCGAAGGCGAGCGCCATGACGACGAAGGTGGCCAGCCCGATGTAGCGCACCCACCGCTGCCAGAGCAGGGCGTCGCGCACGAGCGCCTGCCGGTCGTGGCGAAGTGCCTCCACGAACTCGGGCGTGTTGGATGAGAGCTCGACGGCCGGGCCCCCCTGTTCCCTGGACACGAACAGTGGCTCCAGCTCTGCAGGCCAGCTCACGAGGTGACGATGGGCTTGGGTGGACTGAGGCTCCCCAAGGTAGTGCCCCGGGCTTGCGACGGAAAGAAGTCCCCGGACGCACGACGGCCCCGGTGCAGTGCACCGGGGCCGTCGCCGCTGGCTGAAGGAACGCTTACTCCTCGCCGTCCTCGCCCCCCTCGGACTCGTCCTCGCCGCCGTCGCCGGCGTCGGTTCCCTCGCCGTCCTCCTCGGGGATGACGCGGGCCACCGCCATCACGAGGTCGTTGTTGTCCAGGTTCACCAGCTTGACCCCCTGCGTGTTGCGGCCGGCCACGCGGATGCCCTTCACCGGCATGCGGATCAGGATGCCCTGCTTGGTCATCAGCATCAGCTCATCCTCGGGCAGGACCTCCATGATGGAGACCGCGTCGCCCGTCTTGTCGGTGCGGTGGATGGTGATGATGCCCTTGCCGCCGCGCTTCTGGACGCGATAGTCGTCGATCGGCGAGCACTTGCCGATCCCCTTCTCGGCGACGACGAGCAGCGTGGCCTCGCGCTTGATGACCACCATGCCGATCACCTGGTCGCGCGGCCCGAGCTCGATGCCCTTCACGCCCGTGGTGTCGCGCCCCATCTCGCGCACGTCCTGCTCGTGGAAGCGGATGGAGAGGCCGTGGCGCGTGGCGAGCACGATGTCGTTGGTGCCGCTCGTGATCTGCACGTCCATCAGCTCGTCGCCGCTCTCGATCTTGATCGCCTTGATCCCGTTGCTGCGCGGGTTGGCGTAGGCCGACAGCGCCGTCTTCTTCACCGTGCCCTGCTTGGTCGCGAAGAGCAGGTACTGGTCATCGCGGAACTCGCGCACCGGCAGGATGGCCTGGACCTTGGTGTCGGGGGTGACGTTGATCAGGTTGACCACCGGCTTCCCCTTCGCCGCGCGTCCCGCCTGCGGGATCTCGTGCACCTTGAGCCAGAAGCAGCGCCCGTCGTCGGTGAAGACGAGCAGGTACTCGTGCGTGGTGGCGATGAACAGGTGCTCGATGAAGTCGTCGTCCTTGAGCGCCTGGCCGTTGAGCCCGCGCCCGCCGCGACGCTGCTTCTTGTACGTCGACACCGACGTGCGCTTGATGTAGCCCGAGTGCGAGATGGTGATCACCATCTCCTCGTCCGCGATGAGGTCCTCGATCGTGAACTCGCCCTCGTCGCTCGTGATCTCGGTGCGGCGCTCGTCGCCGTACTTCTTCACGGCCTCCTCGAGCTCGCCCTTGAGCAGCGCCATCCGCTTGTCGCGCGAGCCGAGCAGGGCGCGCAGCCCCTTGATGACGCCGCGCACTTCCTTGAGCTCCTCTTCCAGCTTCTCGATCTCGAGGCCGGTGAGCTTGGCGAGGCGCATGTTGAGGATCGCCTCGGCCTGCCGCTCGCTGAGCTTGAACCGCGCCTGCAGCTGCGTGCTCGCCGTCGGCGTGTCCTCCGCCGCGCGGATGACCTTGATCACCTCGTCAATGTTGTCGACGGCGATCTTGAGGCCCTCGAGGATGTGCTCCCGCTCCAGCGCCTTGTCCAGCTCGAACTGGGCGCGGCGCACGATGACCTCGTGCCGGTGCTCGACGTAATGCTCGAGCACCTCCTTCATCGCCATCACCTTCGGCACCAGCCGGCGCGTGGCCGGATCGGGGACGAGGGCGAGCATGATGACGCCGAACGTCGTCTGGAGCTGGGTGTGCTTGTAGAGCTGGTTGAGCACCACGCGCGGGATGGCGTCGCGCTTCAGCTCGATGACGATGCGCAGCCCCTCGCGGTCGGACTCGTTGCGGAGGTCGCTGATCCCCTCGAGCTTCTTGTCGCGCACCAGCGCCGCGATGTCTTCCATCAGCTTGGCGCTGTTGACCTGGTAGGGGATCTCCGTGACGACGATCTGCGACTTGTTGGAGCTCTCCTTCTCCTCGATCACGGCCCGCGCGCGCATGACGATGCGACCGCGACCGGTCTCCTGGTAATCCTTGATCCCCTGGCGTCCGTAGATGTAGCCGCCCGTGGGGAAGTCGGGACCCTTGATGAACTTCCGGAGCTCGCCGATGGTGCAGTCCGGGTGATCGATGAGGTGGACGATGGCGTTGACCACCTCGCGCAGGTTGTGCGGCGGGATGTTGGTGGCCATGCCCACGGCGATGCCCGACGACCCGTTGACCATGAGGTTCGGGATGCCCGACGGCAGCACGCTCGGCTCCTCGAGCCGGTCGTCGAAGTTGGGGACGAAGTCGACGGTGTTCTTGTCGATGTCCGCCAGCAGCTCCATGGCGATCGGCGTGAGCCGCGACTCGGTGTAGCGGTACGCGGCGGCGGGATCGCCTTCCACCGAGCCGAAGTTCCCCTGCCCGTCCACGAGCGGGTAGCGCAGCGAGAAGTCCTGCACCATGCGGACGAGGGCGTCGTAGACGCTCTGGTCACCGTGCGGGTGATACTTGCCGAGCACGTCGCCGACGACGGTCGCCGACTTCTTGTAGGGGCGTCCGGGAACGAGGCCGAGCTCGTTCATCGCGTACAGCACGCGCCGGTGCACGGGCTTGAGCCCGTCGCGCACATCGGGCAGCGCGCGAGACACGATGACGCTCATCGAGTAGTTGATGAACGACTCGCGGATCTCGTCGTCGATGAGACGCGGGAGGATGCGTTCGCGGTTGATCGGTGCAGTCATTTACAACGCCGTTTGGAGGGGCGGAAAGGCGGGAACTACAGACTATGGAATGTAGCCGAAAATGAGCCGAAAATCAAGGTTCAGGCCAACGTGTAAGTCATTGCCCCACAAGGCGTTACAAGTCACATAACGGATCGCCGCGCGTGAAACGCGCGGCGTCGGCGCGCTGCCCGGCGGCGAACTGACTGCTAGTCCGGGCGCTGCGCTGTCGGGGCGTTCGCCTGCGGCTCACTCTCGGGGCGGCGCGCGGGGGCGCGCCTGTCGGGCAGGGCGTTTTGGTGGAGCGTTTCGCCGGATTGGTGGAGCGTTTCCCCGAGAGCGCGCGTCAGCGCGCGCCCCGAGAGCACAGGCGAGCGCAGCGAGCCCGGCGCCCGGACAGGCCCGCGTTCCACGCGGGCCGCCCCGACTACCTGGCAGTGCGTTCCACGCGGGCCGCCCCGACTACCTGGCAGTGCGTTCCACGCCCCCCGCCCCGACAGCGAGCGCGGCTTCGCCGCGCGAGCGCCCTATTCCTTCCCTTCCGCCTCCGTCGGCGGATTCTCCGGGTACTCCCGCTCCATCTCGGCCTCTTCCATCGCCTCGATCTCCCGCTCGCGACGGAGCGCGTCGTCGCGCTCGGCACGGTAGCCCTCGTACCACTCGCGCGTCACCTGCCCCGCCAGCTCGCGATTGCCCAGGCCGAACGCGAGCGCCATCGCCAGCGCGATGGCGCCGAACAGGATGGCGAACGCCGTAGTCACGATGTCGGAGGCGATGCCGAGCTCCTGGAGCGCCATGAAGATGGCGAGGAGGATCACGCCGCCGCGCCCCACCCGCGCCAGCGCGCGGCCGCCGTGCAGCGCTCCCGCCGACGCGGCGATCAGCCCGCCCACGAACCCCCCGAGCACGATGCCGACGAGGATGATCACGATGGCCGCGATCACGCTCGGGATGTAGCTCACCAGCTCCGAGAAGACGTTCGCCAGCGACTCGAGGCCGAGCGCGTTCGCCGCCACGAGGATGACGGCGAACATCACCAGCCAGAACACCAGCTTCGCGAGCACCCGCACCGGGTTCAGGTGCGACCCGCTCCGCTCCACCGCCTGCATCACACCACCGCGCTCGAGCAGGCGGTTCAGGCGGATCCGACGCAGGAAGCGTTCGATCAGCTTCTCGAGCACCTTCGCCAGCAGGTAGCCGGCGAAGAGGATGACGAGGGCGCCGAGCAGCGCCGGCACGATGTCGCCGAACACCTGTGTGAAGCTCGACTGGAGCCGATCGCCGAAGCCGTCGTTGATGCTGTCCTGGAGGAACATGGGGGGCGTTTCGAGGTGGCAGCGGGTTTTCCGCCCGGGAAAGCTACTCGAACGGACCGTGAACCGTGAAGCGTGAGACGTGAGACGTGACTGCAGACCGCCGTCACGATTCACGCTTCACGTCTCACGCGTCATCCAGGTCAGTTCCTGGTGCCCCGCCTCAGGTCGAAGATGACGCTCCGCTTGCAGGTGGGGCAGATGAGCCATTCGCGGCGGCGGGCATAGCCGAGCCCGAAGGAGCCGCCGCCGATCGAGCGAACCGTCATTGGCGTACCGTCGCGCGGACAGACGGGCTTTTCTCCGGCCGCATACCGGTCGCGCACCACCTTCTGCTCGGCCGGCTCGTACTGCGCGTGGCCGCCGTCAGGCGAGGCGCCACTCCCGCCGCCACCCTCCCCCGCGCGGCGCCCGTCGTCGCTCATATCCGCTCCAGCGCGGCGCGCAGGTCGTCGGGAATCGGCACCGACGTCCGCTCGCGGTAGTCGTACATCACCTGCGTCGTCGCGCCCTCCGCCACCACGCGGTCGTCGCGCTCGTCGAGCACGCGGTAGCTCCACACCCACGCCTTGCTGCGGATCTCCGACGTCGTCACCTCGATCGCCAGCGGCTCGCCGAGCATCGCCGGGCTCCGGTACGTGATCCGCGCTTCGGCGATGATGAAGCTGGGATCGGCGTGCCCCACGGCATTCAGCCACGCGTAGACGCGGCCGATCTCGAAGTAGGTGAGGTAGACGGCGTTGTTCACGTGGCCGCGCGAGTCGTAGTCGCTGTAGCGCGGCTGGAGCGGGATGCGCATCAGGCGACCCTCATGACGAGCTTCCCGAACTGTTCACCATTCTGCATGCGCTCGAATGCCTCGCGGCCGTCGGCCAGGGGATAGACGCTGTCCACCGGCGGGCGGAGCCGGCCGGCGTTGAAGTGCGCGACGATGGCCTGGAACTCCGCCTCGCTCCCCATCGTGGAGCCGAGGATGCTCCACTGGTTCCAGAACAGGCGGCGGACGTCGGTCGTCACCATGGGACCGGAGGTGCCGCCGCAGGTGACCAGCCGTCCCTTCTTGCCGAGCGCGCCCAGCGACTGCGACCAGGTGGCCTCGCCCACCGTGTCCACCACGACGTTCACGCCACGCTTCTGCGTGCGACGCCGCATCTCACGCCCCACGTCCACCCCCACGTAGTTGATCGTGTCGTCGGCGCCGAGGTCGCGCGCGCGCGCCAGCTTGTCGTCGCTGCTCGAGGTCACCGTCACGTGGGCGCCGATGAGCTTGGCGATCTGCAGGCAGGCGAGCGCCACGCCACCGCCGATTCCCCAGATCAGCACCTGCTCGCCGGGCTGCAGGTCGGCGCGGGTGACGAGCATCCGCCACGCCGTGAGCGTGGCGAGGGTGAAGGCCGCCGCCTCGGCTTCGTCGCTCGTGGCGGGAATGCGGGCCACGTTCACGTCCGGCACGACGACGAACTCGGCGAGGGTGCCGGGTCGCTGTTCACCGAGGATGGCGTAGTTCAGGCAGAGCGGCTGGTCGCCGGTCAGGCAGTAGTGGCAGGTGCGGTCGCTGATCCCGGGGTTGATGAGCACCGTGTCACCGGGCGAGACCGAGGTGACCGCGCTCCCGACGCTGTCCACCACCCCCATGCCGTCGGAGCCGAGCACCCACGGCGGGGTGATGTGCACGTTGGGCAAGCCAGCCACGACGAAGAGGTCGAGATGGTTGATCGCCGCGGCGCGGATGCGGACACGGACATCGGTCTCGTGGCTCGGCTCCGGCACGGGGAGATCCTCACGAAGCTCGATGCGATCGAGCCCGCCGTGAGCGGAGATGGTGAGTCCTCGCACGCCTGTGCCCTGGGGTTATATTTGACGCGAATGGTATGTAGCGGCGTGCGGACGCGAAAGGCGCCGCGGCCGATGAAGATCTGCTCCGTTCCAGCGCACCCATGACTGCAATCAAGGTTCCTCCCCTGGGCGAGTCGATCGTCGAGGCGACCGTGTCCCGCTGGCTGAAGAAGGAGGGCGAGGCGGTCGCCGCGGGCGACACCCTCGTCGAGCTGGACACCGACAAGATCACCGTCGAGGTGCCGGCGCTCGCGGCCGGCGTCCTGTCGAAGCAGGCGGCGAAGGAAGGCGACGTGGTGAACGTCGGCGACGTGCTCGGCGACCTGGCGGAGGGTGCGAGCACCGGGGCGGCGGCGCCCGCGGCGACGGCACAGCCGGCCGCTCCCGCCGCGGCGCCGGCCGCACCGAAGAGCGCGCCGGCCGCGCCGGCCACGACGTCCGCACCTGCCGCAGCGAGCGGTGGCGCGGCGAAGGTTTCCCCCGCTGCGCAGCGCGTGGCGGCGGAGCAGAACGTGGATCTCACCGCCGTCACCGGCACCGGTCGCGGCGGCGTGATCAGCAAGCCGGACGTGATCGAGCAGGCGTCATCGCGTGCCGCGGCGCCGGCCGCCGCCGCTGCTGCCGCTCCCGCAGTGAGCGCGCCGAGCGCGCCCGCGCCGGCGGCGCTGCGTCAGGCCGCGCCCGGCGAGCGCGAGGTGCGCGAGAAGATGACGACGCGCCGCAAGCGCATCGCCGAGAACCTGCTGCTGTCGCAGAACGCCACCGCGACGCTGACGACGTTCAACGAGATCGACATGTCCGCCGTCACGGAGCTGCGCGCGCGGATGAAGGAGCGCGTGGAGAAGGAGCACGGGGTGAAGCTCAGCTTCATGCCCTTCTTCGTGAAGGCGGCGACGATGGCGCTCAAGGCGTATCCGGTCGTCAACGCGCAGGTGGACGGCGACGCGATCATCTACAAGAACTACGTGAACATGGGGATCGCCGTCGCGTCCGACGCGGGGCTGGTCGTCCCCAACGTGAAGGACGCCGACCGCAAGGGCATGCTCGACGTCTCGCGCGACATCAGCGAGCTGGCGAAGCGCGCGCGCGACGGCAAGCTGACGATGGACGACCTCACGGGCGGCACGTTCACGATCACGAACGGCGGCGTCTTCGGCTCGCTCGTCTCCACGCCGATCATCAACTACCCGCAGGTGGCGATCCTCGGCCTGCACAAGACGCAGGACCGCCCGGTGGCCGTGAACGGCCAGGTGGTGATCCGGCCGATGATGTATGTGGCGCTGTCGTACGACCACCGCGTGATCGACGGCCAGCAGGCGGTGCTGTACCTGGTGAAGGTCAAGGAGCTGATGGAAGATCCGGCGACGATGCTGGTGGATTGAGCGTCGCTCGCTGGTTGAACATCGAGGCGCCCGGGAGGGCGCTTCGAGTGTTTTGGGATTTCCGAAATGCGGGCGGAACGGAAAAGGCCGGAACTTCACTGAAACTGCCGGATTCCCTCCGTGGCCGGGACGTCTCCACACACCAGGGAAGCTCCGGAAGCCATTCCAGGCGACTCAGGAAGCTTTTGGGGGGGTGTTGGAGCCGGCCTCGGTGCGCGGAGAGCAGGTTGCGCGCGGGACACATCCGGTCGTTTCACTTTTCATCCGGCCTTGTCCGTTCCAGACGCTCTTCCTGAATGGTCGAGATGCCTTCGCCGGGCGTCCTTCACTAGTTTTCTGCATCACCAATCCTGATCGTATTCAATGCCTGACTCTCCTACCCTCGCAGACGTCGTCGTCATCGGCGGCGGGCCCGGCGGCTACGTGGCCGCCATCCGCGCCGCGCAGCTCGGGCTCAATACCGTCTGCGTCGAGATGGACCGGACGCTCGGCGGCACGTGCGTCAACGTCGGCTGCATCCCGAGCAAGGCGCTCCTCGAGTCGTCGCACCACTTCGAGTTCATGGGGCACGACGCCGGAAAGCACGGCATCGGGTTGTCCGGGCTCAGCATGGACGTGGCGACGATGCTGAAGCGGAAGGACGATGTGGTGGGGCAGAACACGAAGGGGATCGAGTTCCTGTTCCGGAAGAACAAGATCACCTGGGCGAAGGGGCGCGGGACGCTGAAGGCGGGGAACGTGGTCGAGGTCGCGGGGGGCCCCCCCGGGAACAACGTAGCCTCGTATCAGGCGAAGCACGTCATCATTGCCACCGGCTCCGTACCGATCGAGCTCCCTTTCCTCAAGTTCGACGAGGAGCGTATCCTCTCCAACGTCGGCGCCCTCACCATCCCGAAGGTCCCGCAGCACCTCATCGTCGTCGGCGGCGGGATCATCGGCCTCGAGCTCGGCAGTGTCTGGCGCCGCCTCGGCGCGAAGGTCACCGTCGTCGAGCTCCTGCCGAACATCCTCCCCGGCTTCGACGACGAGATCGTGAAGGAAGCGGAGAAGGTGTTCCGCAAGCAGGGGCTCGACATCCGCACCGGCACGAAGGTCGTCAACGGCGGCCGCACCGAGACGGGCGCGTTCATCGAGGTCGAGAAGGACGGACAGACGGAGCGCATCGAGGGCGATCACGTGCTCGTCTCCGTCGGCCGCAAGCCGGCCACGTCGGGCATCGACGCCAGGGCCCTTGGCCTCAACGTCGGCAAGCGTGGCGAGATTCTCGTCGACGATCAGCAGCGCACGAACCTCCAGAACGTGTACGCCATCGGCGACTGCACGCCGGGACCGATGCTCGCGCACAAGGCCGAGGAGGAGGGCGTCGTCGCTGCCGAGGTGATCGCCGGCAAGCCGTCCCATACGCATCACCACACCGTGCCTGGCGTGGTGTACACGTGGCCGGAGATCGCCGTCGTCGGCATGACGGAGCAGCTCGTGAAGGAGAGCGGCCGCGAGTACAAGGTCGGCAAGTTCCCCTTCTCCGCGAACGGCCGCGCGCGCACGGCGGGAGAGACGACCGGCTTCATCAAGTTCGTCTCCGACGCGCACACCGACGAGATCCTCGGCTGCCACATGATCGGCCCCACGGTGTCGGAGCTGATCCCCGAGGTGGTGCTGGCGATGGAGTACCGCGGCTCGTCGGAGGACATCGGCATCACCGTGCACGCGCACCCCACGCTGAGCGAGACGACGAAGGAAGCGGCGCTGGCCGTGCTGGGGCGGGCGATCCACATCTGATCGGTCCCCCGGTCCCCCGGTCCTTCGGTCCCCCGGTCCTTCGGTCCTCCAGTCCCCCGGTCCTTCTCCCATGGACGAGATCGAGCTGCGGCCACTGATGCCGGAGGATGCCGATGCGGCGCGTGCGGTGGTCGTCGCGCGTCTCGCCGGCACGCGCTACGAGGCACGCACGCTCGAGCAGCTCGACGCAGCGCTCACCTTCGAGGATCCGGAGTACATGGCGCTCCTCGCCGCCGAGCCGGCGTCGGGGCAGCTCGGCGGCCTCGTGATGTTCGGCGCCGTCGCCGGAGCGCAGCGCGTGACGAAGCTCCATGCCCTGCTCGGCGACGACGAGGGTACCTGTTCCGTGCTCGCCGAGGTGGTGCGCACGGTGGCATCGGAATCCGGCGAGCGGATGGTCGTTGCCGAGCTTCCGGACGACCTGGCGTTCGACGACGCGATCGCCGCGCTGCGCGCGAGTGGCTTCCACGACGAAGGGCGGGTGGACGACTTCGTGGCCGAGGGGGTGGGGCTGCGGCTCCTCGTCTGGCGGTCGGGGTGAGATCCAGCTAGCGTCTGGCCATGACGCCTCCGCTCCTGCCGACACGCGCCCGCTCTTCGCGCCAGCGCTACGAGCAGTTCGTCGAGGATTACCGCCGGCGTCGCCTGGACGAGGTGGCGGAGGCGGAGACGCGTGCGGAGAGCGTCGTCACGCCGGTGCCGGGCAGGCGAAAGGAATACCTGCGCGCGTACCTGCGCTGGATCCGGCCGCATCGCGGCGCGGTCGGTTTCGTCTTCTTCCTCGCCCTCGTCACGGCGAGCCTCGAGATGATCGAGCCGCTGTTCATGCGGTTCATCGTCGACGACGTGCTGCTCGCGTCCGGACTGGACGCCGCACAGCGCTACTCCCGGCTGCATCTCGCCGGACTGCTCTTTCTCGCGCTGATCGTCGGGTCACGGCTCATTGGAACGCTCAAGGACTACCGGCAGCGGCTCCTCAACACCGAGGTGATGCTGTCGCTGCGGCGCGGGCTGTTCGCGCGGCTGCTGCGCCTGCCGCTGCCCGCGCTGTGGGGGATGAAGACGGGAGGCATCCTGTCCCGGCTCACCGGCGACGTGGATACCACGACCGGGCTGATGCAGATGGCGATCGTCTCGCCCGCGGTGTCGGTGATCCGGCTCATCATCGCCGTCGTCGTGCTGACGTCGCTCAACTGGCGGCTCGCGCTCACGGCGCTCGCCATCATCCCCGGCGTGATGCTCGTCAGCTTCGTCGCCGCCAGGCGGGTGCGTCCGATCTACCGCTCGCTCCGCAGGGACGTGGAGCGGATCGATGGACGGGTGGGCGAGACCTTCTCGGGGATTCGCGTCGTGCGCGCCTTCCGGCGCGAGATGCACGAGCTGCTCGAGTACATGCGCTCACGGCACGCCGTGCTGCGCAAGGAGATGTTCGCCCAGCGCCGCGAGATGGTGATCTGGACGTCGTGGGGACTGCTGCTCGGCATCGTCAACGTGGTCATCGTGTGGTATGGCGGCCTGCTGTACCTCCGGGGCCGCGCCTCGGTCGGCGACATCATGGCGTTCCAGTGGTACACGTTCCTGCTGCTCAACCCCGTGTGGCAGATCGTGAATTCCTTCTCCGAGCTGCAGCGTTCGCTCGCCGCCACCGAGCGCGTGTTCGAGGTGCTGGCGATGGAGGACGACAAGCCGGATCGCCCCGATGCGCGCAACGCGCCCGTCGAGGTGCGGGAGATTCGCTTCGAGCACGTGGAGTTCGAATATCGTCCCGGCCTGCCCGTGCTGCGCGACTTCAACGTGGAGGTTCACGGGGGATCAGCCGTGGCGCTCGTCGGGCGCAGTGGGGCCGGCAAGACGACGGTCACCGACCTCGTGGCACGCTTCCACGATCCGACCCGCGGGCGCATCCTGCTCAACGGGTACGACATTCGCGACATCCGCTTGTCGAGCTATCGCGACCTGCTCGCCATCGTGCAGCAGGATGTCTTCCTGTTCGACGGATCGGTGCGGGACAACATCGCCTACGGGCGCTACGACGCGACGGACGCCGAGGTGGAGGAGGCGGCTCGACAGGCGAACGCGTACGAGTTCATTGCGCGGCTGCCGGAGGGGTTCGAGACGTGGGTCGGCGAACGCGGGGTGAAGCTCTCCGGCGGCCAGCAGCAGCGCCTGGCGATCGCGCGGGCGGTGCTGGCCGCGCCGCAGATCCTCATTCTCGACGAGGCGACGAGCAACCTCGATACGGAAAGCGAGCAGCTCATCCAGGCGTCGATGACCACCCTGCTCGCTGGTCGCACGACCTTCGTCATCGCGCATCGGTTGTCCACCGTGCGCCGCGCCGACCTGATCCTGCTGCTCGAGGACGGGCGCATCACCGAGCGGGGCACCCACGAGCAGTTGATGGCCAGGCGCGGCGTGTACCACGACATGGTGCTGCGCCAGATGGCGTCGATGGCGCAGGGTGACGAGCCGGTGCTGGGCGGTTGACGGGCGTCGTGGTGCGCTAGGTCGCGTGCGTGCGCCCCATCTCGTCGAGTGACCTGAACTCCTCGTCGGTGAGCTCCAGCCCCGCCGCCGCCACATTCTCCTCGAGGTGGTGGGCCTTGCTCGTGCCGGGGATGGGCAGCATCACCGGGCTCCGCTTCAGCACCCACGCCAGCGCCACCTGCGCCGGCGTCGCGTCCAGGCGCTGCGCGATCTTCGTCACCGCGCCTTCCTCGGCCAGGCTTCCCGCCTCGAGCGGGTACCACGGGATGAAGGCGATCCCGTCGCGCTCGCAGAAGTCGAGCACGTTCTCGTACTTGCGGCGCACCAGGTTGTAGTGGTTCTGCACGCTGACGACGGGGAAGAACTTCCGCGCCGCCTCGATCTCCTCGACGCTCACCTCGCTCAGCCCCACCTGGTCGATCAGCCCCTCGCGCTGCATGTCGGCGATCACGCCGAACTGCTCGTCGCGCGGCACCTTGCTGTCGATGCGGTGCAGCTGCCAGAGGTCGATCCGTTCCACGCCGAGGCGGCGCATGCTCATCAGCACGCACTGGCGCAGGTACTCGGGACGACCGACCGGACGCCAGATGTCCGGACCCTGCCGCGTGAGGCCGCCCTTGGTGGCGATCACCATGCCGCGATACGGGTGCAGCGCATGGCGGATGAGGTCCTCACTCACGTACGGGCCGTACGAATCGGCGGTGTCGATGAAGTCCACCCCGAGGTCCGGCAGCCGCCGCAGCACACGGAGGCACTCGGCCCGGTCCGCGGGCTCACCCCAGATGCCCGTTCCGGTGATGCGCATGGCCCCGTAGCCCAGGCGGTTGACCGTGAACTTGCCGCCGAGAGTGATCGTGCCGCTCGAGCCCGCCGTGATCGTCGACATTGGCCTTCGTCCGTGCCTGCTGGTGAATGTGCTTCGGCAGGACCGGCGAGTGCGCCGGCACCGCGGCACCTTCACTGGCAAGAAGCGTCCCGACGTGAGCGTCCTGGCGCGCCTGGTCAGCGCGACGGTGCGCGCGGGACGAGGAGTGTGAAGGTCGAGCCCTCGTCGAGCCGGCTCTCGACGGTGAGGTCGCCCCCCATCGCGCGAGCGAGGTCGCGGCTGATGGCGAGCCCGAGCCCGGTCCCCACGTTCGCCGCCGTCTGCCCGCGGTCGAGCTGCACGAAGGGCTCGAAGATCTGCTCGAGCTTGTCCTCGGGGATGCCGACGCCGCTGTCCCGCACGCGCACGAGCATCCCGGTGCGCGAGGCGTCGCAGTTCACGGTGATGCGGCCGCCCGCGGGCGTGAACTTCACCGCGTTGGACAGCAGGTTGAGCAGGATCTGCTGCAGCCGCTCGGGATCCGCCCATGCCGTGAAGCTGGGATCACAGCAGTGATACTCGTAGCGCAGCTGCTTCTCCTGCACCTGCGGCGCGATCAGTGCCTCGAGCTGGCCCAGCGCCTCGTTCATGGACACCTCGCGCGGATCGAAGCGCACCCGCCCCGCCTCGGCCTTCGCAAAGTTGAGGATGTCGTTGATGAGCGACAGCAGGTGCCGCTGGTTGCGCTTGATGCGCTCGAGGTCGGAGCGCTGCGCGTCGTTCACCGGGCCGCGGATCCCGCCGGCGAGCAGCTCCGCGTACCCGCCGATCGCGTTGAGCGGCGTGCGCAGCTCGTGGGACATGTTGGCGAGGAACTCCGACTTCGCGCGGTTGGCCACTTCCGCCTCGCCGCGGGCGCGGCGCTCCGCGTCGTAGAGCTGCGCGTTGTCCATCGCCACCGCCGCCCACCCCGCGATGTTCGCCACGACGCGCTCCGCGCGCTCCCCGAAGACGCCCACCTCCTCGTGACCGAAGAACAGCCCGCCGATCACGCCGCCGCGGCGCGACATCACGGGCACGGCCAGGTAGCTGCGCACCGGCAGGTGCTTCGGCGGCATGCCGTGGTAGGGCGACATGCGGCCGTACCGCGGGTCCTTCGTGATGTCGTCGCTGCGGACGATCCCTTCGCCATAGAACGTCGGGGCGAAGACGGGCGTCGGCCGAGGATGGCCGAACTGCTCGAACGCCTCGCGCGGCGCGCCGGAGAGCGTGAACAGCGTGTACTTCTCTCCCTGCGCGTCGAGCACGTTGTAGAAGAAGGCCCCGAACTGCGCGCCACTCAGGTTGGTGGCGGCATCCGTCACCGTCTGCACGATGCGCTCGGTGTCGAGCTCCGACGCGAGGGCGTTGCCGATGCGGTTCAGCGTCTCGATCTCGTTGCGCGCCGCCTCGTTGTCGGCATTCACTTCCTCGAGGTGCTCGTTCGCCTGCTCGAGCTCCGCCGCCAGCGACTGCGCCTCTTCCACCTGCTGCGCCAGCTCCGCGGCCTGCGCCTGCAGCCGCGCATGCGCCTCGGCGAGCTCCACGAGCGTGAGCTCCAGGCGCTGCCGCGACGCACCGGCGGCGCGCTCCGCGTCGGCGATTCGCACCGCCGACCGGACCGCCTGCTCCAGCCGCTCCGGCGTCAGGAGGCTCTTGGTGAGGAAGTCGCCCGCGCCCTCCTTCATGATCGACGCCGCCATGACCGGGTCGGCGTGCCCGGTCAATATGACGACCGGCGTGGTGTCGCCCCGTCCTCGTACCGCGCGCAGCACGTCGAGCCCCGTCGCGTCGGCGAGCTCGTAATCGAGCAGCACACAATCCACATGGCCGTCGTGCTCTGCGCGCGCGAGCAGCTCGAGCGCCCGCGCCGCGCTGTCGGCTTCTCGGAGCTCCGCCTCGGCGAGCCCGGAGCGGCTGATCGCACGCTTGATCGCCAGGCGGTCTGCCTCGTCGTCATCCACCACGAGCAGTCGCGTCAGTTCCACGCGACTCCCGGGCGGCCTCCTCGCCTCGCTCGCCGTCACGGGCAGCGGTGCAGCGATGCAGCCTCACCGTGGTACGACGTCGGATGGGAAGCAGTGGTGGTCATGAAGTCGCGCTGAAATGAATGACGACCACGATCACGGAGTGGCGATCGCGTGCAGCAACTGTCATCGCCCAGCGACCGGATGACGCTCCAGTCGCCGAGGACGACGAGGTCGGGCAAGTTCCGCGCTCAGCAAGCGAACCGGGCCGAACGTGCTGCACCAAATCCGTCCCGATGACGACGTGCAGCACGGCAACCATTCACGGAGCGGGAGATGCTGCCTCCCTCGCGTGACGCACGTCACCGTCGGCAACGACGACTGCCACCCACGGTGCCGCTGCGGTGGTCACGCGACCCCTCCATTCGTGGACCACGTCGCTGCCTCGTCGCAGTGTTACCCGCCGAGAGGGCTCGATGATCCGCAGGTTGTCGCTCCGCACGCTGAACGTGTGGCGCCCACTCCCTCGCGCGACGACGCGAACCCGTACCTCACCGGCCGGCGTCCGTTGCGTCGTGACGGTGAAGTGCGGCAGAGTCGCCGCACCGGGGGTGCGCTCCGGCGGCGCCACGAGATCCGCCATCAGCCAGAGCCACCGCGCCGATGGATGCACCCACACCTCCTTGAAGACGTAGGTGTTCTGCGACGGCCAGTAGGGGAGGTCGGTATCGCCGCGGCTCTGCATGCCGACGGGTAGCGAGCCGGCGATGTCGCCCGTGGACACGCTGTACTGCTGGGCCCAGTCGTAACCCTCGCCGTACATCGTGCTCTGGGCGAATGGATTGCGACCCACCACCCACTCGGCCTGCCTCCACGCCAGGTCGAGGCCGGCCGAATCGTGGCGCAGGCGTGCGGCAGCGGAGAGTGCCTTCGCCTGGGAAAGGAGGACACCGTAGTTGCCGCGCCGCGCGAACCACACCGGAAAGGCACGCAGGTACCAGCCGTCCCCCATTGGCAGTCCGCTGAGCACCTGGGCGCGAAACGCCTCGCGCGTCGCCTGGTAGCGATCGCCCTTCTCGGGCACGGTGAGGTACTCGTCGTCACGATACACGTACGCCGGCAGCACGTCCCACGGCGCCGTCGCCCGGGCGCTCGTCTTCTTGAACTCGGCGTAGCGCGCGACGGTGGCGTACCAGCTCATCCAGTCGGGATGGTCGGGCAGCGTCTCCACCAGCCGGGCCAGGGCGACGACGGGTGCCTGGTCGCTCGCACGATGGAACTGGTGGAAGATGGTGTCGCGCGCCGGGCTGGTGTAGAAGAAGCCGGCGAGCGGGAAGGTGGTGCCGACGTACGTGCGCTGCTGCGAGGCGACGATGATCCTCGCCAGCTCCACCGCCTTGTCGGCGTAGCGCTGCTCGTGCGTGGCGTCGTACAGCTCGAGCGACGCGGTGATGCCGATCCCGGCCAGCTCGATCGGCGTGGCGGCATAGGCGGGCGTGGCCCACGTGTCCGGTCCCTCGTGGCCGGCGATGGCGTAGCGCCAGTCGTCCTTCGCCGTCTCGAGGGCGCGCGCCGCGAGCGCCGGGTCGCTCTCCTTCAGCACGCGGTACGCGATGGCCTCCGCCGCGGCCGCGATGTAGTTGACGTTCGGGTTGTTCTGCGCCTCGCGCGTGCGATCGTCCGCCGTACCGATGACGTTGTCGGTCCAGATGTTGTTGCTCGCGAAGCCGATGCGGTAGCCGCCGGGGAAGCGCACCTTCAGCACCCAGTCGAGCCCCCACCGCGCCTCGTCCAGCAGGAGGCGCAGCAGCTCGGGGTCGTCACCGCGCCGCTGGAGCTGCTCGGCGAGGGCGAACATCGCGTACGTCGCCTCGCCGGTGTTCACCAGCCCCTGGGAGAAGTCGCCGGCGTCGTGCCAGCCGCCGTTCATGACGATGTACTGGCCGTCGTGCGTGGCCAGCCAGTCCTGGTGCTCCACGTCGTGATAGCCAGGCACGGCGAACCCGCACCGCTCGGCGAAGAAGAAGTTGATCGTCTTCAGCACCGTGCTGCGCCAGGCGTCGTCGCCGATGGCGAATGGCTGGGTGCGACGGTCACCCGCCGCGATCACGTAGCGGCCCGGCTGGCGGATGGCGGAGAAATCCATCTCCTGGAAGCTGCCGAGGCGCGTGGAGCGTGTGACCACCGGCGCGGTGAGTGCCGTGTGCTCGGCACCGGCGGCGTCGATGCGCAGCAGGCTGAACTCGCGCGCCGCGAGGTCGCTTGCGAGTGCCGACTTGCTGGCGCCCGCGGCGTAGCCGCTGGTGCTGAAGGCCAGGCGTCCCGGCCCCACCCCCCACCCCTCGTAGTTGTCGGGCTCCACGCGCTGCAGCTCGAGGTCGGCGATCTCGAACATCACCGTGTCGCCCGGCGCGGCGAACATCCGGTTCACCCAGTAGCCGATGTCGAGCGACGTCACGCGGTCGCGCGCCAGGGGGGTGATCTCCCACACCACCTGCTGCCATTCCCCGTCGCGCAGGGTGGCGTAGTGGATCCCTTCGCGGTGGTAGACGTCGGGCACCTTCACGGCACCGTCGTTGTGCAGCGCGATCTCCAGCGGCAGCATCGGGAAGCCGCGGAGCGTCGGTCGGATGCGCATCGACAGTCGGTTGTATGCGCTCCAGTCCTCCCCGGCGAAGGCGCGGCGAAGGGTGACCGCCGCAAGGTGGTTGCGAGTCGGTGCATCGCCGTGCGGGAACATGGTGACGTTCACGCGCAGCAGGGGCATCGCCTGCGTGGCGCGCGCCGTGTCGAACGACACCGTGCCCGTGCCGCTGAACTTCCAGCGGTCCGGCCGGCTCATGTCGTCCAGCGTGCGACGCGCCAGCACCGGCTTGGCGAGCCAGCGTGCCTCGGCCGAGTGCCGGAGGTCGATCGGCAGGGGCAGGGTGACCTGCTGCGCGCGCAGCGGAAGCGCGAGCAGCAGGGCAGGAACCAGGAAGCGGGGCCGGGAGGGGATCACGATGAAGCGGCGGGAGAAAAAGGGAAGGGCGCGGGCAGAACGTTCTGCCCGCGCCCCTGCTCCGTCAACTGCTCGTGCTGCGTGTCCGGTTACTTCGCCAGGTCGCGCACGGACGCGGCGAGCAGGCGCACCTTCGCCGCATCGCTCGAGCCGTTCGCATCGCCATCGAGCGAGGACGCGAGCTGGGCGAGCGCGCCGCTCCGCGCCGAGCCCGACGCCGCTTCGGCGCGCGAGAGCGCCTCACGCACCGTGTTGATGCGGCCGGCGCCGAGCCCGTGCGAGCGCTCGAGCTGGTCCACGTAGGCGCGCGCCAGCGAGAAGGTCGCCGGCCACACGAAGTGCGGCTGCCCCTGCGCATTCAGGTAGTCGAGGTGCACCGTCTTCGCCGCATCCAGCTCGTTCTGCGAGATGAACCCGCTCGGCTTGAGCTCGAAGATGTCGAGGCCGCGGGCGATCTCGGAGCTGACGATCACGCCGTTGTACCAGTACGCCGACCAGGTGCCGCCCGAGGCCATGCGCGTGGAATCGATCGGGCCGCGGTCGAAGAAGGCGATCTCGCGCGGATGCGCGGCGTCCGTCCAGTCGAACACCGAGATGCCGCCCTGGTACCACGACTGCACCATCACGTCGCGGCCGGGGATCGGGATGAGCGACCCGTTGTGCGCCACGCAGTTCTCCTGCGCGGTCTGCGGCGCGGGGAGCTTGTAGTAGCTCTGGAAGTTCAGCGTGCTGCCCGTGCGCGTGAAGATCGCGTCGGCCCCCCACTCGCGCGGATCGGACGCGCGGCACTTCGGCTGGCCGCCGCCGCCCCACTCGTCGCTGAACAGCACCTTGCTGCCGTCGTTGTTGAACGTGGCCGAGTGCCAGTAGGAGAAGTTGGAATCGGCGACCGCGGCGAGGCGCGTGGGATGGGCGGGGTCGCTGATGTCGAGCAGCAGGCCGTAGCCCTCGCAGGCGCCGCCGGCGAGGCCGATGGCGGGATACACCGTGATGTCGTGGCACTGCGTCGGACCCGGGCGCGGGCCGCGCGACGAGCTGGCGCCGCTGCCGAACATCCGGTCGATCGTGGACTGCAGGCTCGAGCGCAGCGCCGTGCTGTCCGCCGACGTCGGCGCACCCGAGCCGCCACGCGCCTTCACGATGCTGTCCAGCATCGGCTGGATGAACCGCGGCGACATGACCCGCTCCTCGCCCTCGATCGTGACCACGTAGCCACCGCTCGCCTTCGCGGCGGCAACCGCCTTCGCGTTCGCGGCGGCGTCGGCCGGGGCCTCACCGTGGCGCGGCGGCTCGACGAGGCCGCTGAAGA
Organism: Gemmatimonadaceae bacterium; assembly: GCA_036280075.1. Lineage (GTDB taxonomy): Bacteria > Gemmatimonadota > Gemmatimonadetes > Gemmatimonadales > Gemmatimonadaceae > AG11. The sequence goes on from DASURL010000107.1 coordinate 28,200, forward strand.
TGCGCGGCGAGCTCACGATGGCCGCCAGCTCCGGGTGCGCCACCGGCACCTTGATCACCTCGATGCGGAAGAGCGCCGAGTTGGGATCCTCGTCGGGCGACGCGTTGATGCAGCCGGCCAGCTCGTTCGGCGAGCGCACGCGCGACGAGCCGGAGATGTACACGTACACGTTCTCCGGATCCTTCGGATCCACGAGCACGGTGTGCGTGTGCGAGCCGCGGCAGGTCTGCACATTGCCCACGTTGCGCGGGTGCTCGATGTCGCTGATGTCGAAGATGCGGAGGCCGCGCAGGCGCTCCTTGCTCACCGTGTCCTTCACCCCTTCGGTGCCGCAGTCGAGGCGGCCGGTGAGCCCCTCTCCGGAGACGAAGAGCAGGTTCTTGTAGACCGACACGTCGCTCTGCGACGCCGGGCAGACGAACGCCGTCTTCAGCACCGGCCTGGCGGGGTTCGAGATGTCCCACACCTGGTAGCCGTTGTAGCTCCCCTGGATGGCGTAGTTCCCCGTGAAGGCGAGATCGGAGTTGGTGATCCCCGCGAACTTCGCCGAGGGCGGCGTCTGCGAGAGCACCTGGAGGTTCCACGACGCCTCGCCGGCGTCGAACAGGCCGGCCTTCAGGCCGACGCGCGGATCCGGGTTCGGGGCCGCGGTGGACATCGTGGCCGTGGACGCGCCCGTCGTCGCCGGTGCGCTGGCGGGCGAGATCGCGGTGCTGCACGCCGCCGCGGAGAGGGCTCCGACGGCGAGCGACAGCCTGAACACAGAGTGGTGGGTCATGGACATCGTCGAGTGAAGGGTGGTCACGGCAGGGTGATCCCCAGCGTGATGGCGGCCAGCATCTTCTCCATCCGGTTGATCTCGGTGGTCTGATCCACGTTCACGTCGTTCGCGAACTTGAACACCAGCTCGTCCTGCGCGGCGCCGTACGAGCCGAAGAGGTCCTTCACCATGGACACGGCCCCGCGGTGGTGGCTGATCATGTCCGTGAGGAAGAGCTTGTCGAACGCCTCGCCGCGCGCGGCGTCGAGCGCCTGCAGCTGCGGCGGCGTGAGCATGCCGGGCATGAGCATGTGCATCGTCTCGCCGTTCATGAGCATCATCGGCGCGCTGCCGTCGGCCGGAATCACCGGCACCGGCTTCTGGCGGTCGCGCAGCCAGCGCTCCATCGTCGCGATCTCGTCGTGCTGCGCGTTGATGATGCGCGCCGCCAGCCGCTGGACCTCGGGGCTCGCGCCGTGCGTCGGCGCCATGCGCGCCATGGTGATGGCCTGCGTGTGGTGGCCGATCATGTTGTACATGAACTCGACGTCGGCCTCCACGTACGGATTGCGGAGGCTGTCGGCGCGAGCCTTCGCGATCCAGGCGGCGTCGCTGCTGGCGGCGCCGCTCGCGGGCTGCGGAGCGGTCCGGCTGGCGGATGGCGCCGCCGGACCACTGCACCCCGCGAGCGCCGCGGCAAGGAGGGCCGCGGCGAGCATGCGGTGGTTGCTGGACATGCGCTTCATACTAATGGGCGAGGTACTTCTTTGCGATCATCATGTGCACCCCCACGTTGCCGTCCACGAGCTGGGTGATGTGCGCGTCGGCCGCCATGGACGCCGCCTGATAGGCCTGCGTCTGCGAGATGTGCGTCGTCTCCTGGAGAAACCTGACCATCTCGCGAATGGCGGTCTTCGTCGCCACCACCAGCGACGTGTCGGTCCCCATGGTGATCCAGTGGGTCGGCGTTTCCCCGCGCGGCCACTCCAGCCTCATGTCCTTGCGGACGATCACCTGGATGCGCCCCTCGAGGTTGGTCTCGATCGCCGTCTGGTCCACCTCGCCGTCCCCCTGCGCCGCGTGCCCGTCGCCCAGCTCCAGCAGCGCGCCCTGCACGAACACCGGGATGTAGAGCGTCGTGCCGGCTACGAGCTCCTTGTTGTCGAGGTTTCCCGCGTGACGCCCCGGCGGGTTGCTGCTCACGCGGCCCAGCTCGGGCGCCGGCGCCACGCCGATGGACCCGAAGAACGGGCGCAGCGGCACCACGATGCCAGGCGCCACCTCGGCCGTCATCGCCTTCCGGTCCAGGTGGATGAGCGTGCTCGTCCGCCGCTCACACAGCTCCCGCACGAAGCCGCTGCACCCATTGTAGCCGTACGCGATGGGCAGGGAGATGGACGTGATCCGCACCTCGAGCACGTCGCCCGGCTCCGCCCCCTCTACATAGATGGGACCCGTGAGGATGTGGCCCCCGGGACCACGCAGCGAGCCGGTGTCCTGCGCCACGATGTCCCGCAGGTGCCGGGGCACATCCTCCGCCTTCACCCCGATCCGCTCGAGCCCGGCCGGTGTGTTCGTGAGCATGGTCTCCACGTCCACGAACTCCCCCGAGCGGACGTGGATCGCCGGCGTCGCCTCGGCCCAGTAGTAGCCGTAGGCCACCGTGGCGGGTGTGGCCTCCAGGCGGTGGACCTTCGGCGCCTGTGCGGCAGCGGCCGGTGCGGCCCCCAGAGAGATGAACAGCGCGCCGAACGCCGTGCGGGCCGCGTTCGACCGGAAGACCGGGATATGCATTGACGCTCCTGACGTGGCGGTGGTCCGTGACTGGCAACCTGATGGCGGGAGCGTGCCCCGTCCAGCCCTGAGCCCGCTTCCTGCATGGCAGAGCCCGCGGCACTAATCACGCAATGGAATCCGGCATGAGCTGCCGCACGGACCTGTCCCCGAGAAGATCATGAAGGAGCCCAAGCAGTCTTTCGACCTGTCTTCCCTGTCGGCCGACTACGATATCGTCGGCGAGCAGGGGAGCACCGACGACGTGCGTCGATACCTGGCCACACGGAAGGGCGACACGGCCAAACGCCGCGACGACCAGCCGGGCGTCCTCATCACGGTGTTCCAGACCCCACGAGGCGACGAGGCCAACGCGCTTTCGCACCTCGCGGCCGACACCCAGCTCCTCGCGCGCCTCGCGCACCGGCGGCTGATTCCCGTCGTCGAGGGGCGCTGGCTCGACGACGACCATTACGCCGTCATCACCCGCCGCGTCGCCGAGCCCTCGCTCGCCGACCGCCTGTCCGCGGGAGAGACCTTCACCACCCCGCGCATCGCCGCCATCCTGCGCGACATCAACGGCCTGCTCGAGTGGGCCCGCGAGCAGCGCGTCGTGCATCGTGCCGTGACGCCGGCGAGCGTCTTCCTCGAGCCGAAGACCGACCGCGTGCGCGTCACCTTCGCCGTCGAGCCGCTGCGTCGCATCCGCCACTCCGCCGAAGACGACGACGCGCGCACCATCGCGCGGCTCGCCTTCGCCATGCTCACCGGACAGCCGGAGCCGCAGTCGTATGCCGGCACCGCGCTCACCGAGCTGCGTCCCGGCCTCCCCGAGCGGCTTGGCGAGGCGACCGACGAGCTGCTCTCGGAGAAGCACGCCGGCACGCCGTCCGACGTCGCCGCCTACATCGCGATGATCGGCATGGCCGATCCGCTGGCCGAGGGAGAGAGCGAGCGTGATCGGATCCGGGCGGAGATCCTCGAGGAACAGCGCGTGGAGCGCGAGGCGATCGCCACGGCGCGCTTCAACTTCGAGCGGATGATTGAGCAGGAGCGCGAGAAGCTCGCCCACGACCGCACCGAGCTGGAACGCGCGATCGCCGAGGAGCGTGCGCGCATGGAGCGCGCGGCCACCGAGGAGCGCGAGAAGCTCCAGCGCGCGCTCGAAGCCGAACGCGCCGCGCTTGCGGCGAAGCGCGCCGAGCTGGAGAAGACGGTCGCCGACCAGCGCGCGACGATGGAGCGCGCGGTGGCCGAGGACAGGCGCCAGCTCGAGCGGCTGCGCGCCGAGATCAAGCGCGCCGGCGAGCAGGAAGTGGAGCTGAAGCGCCAGGCCGCGCTGGAAAACATCACCGACGACGAGTCGGTGCTGGACAGCCCCGAGTTCGAGCCGGCGGAGTTCGTGGCGCCGGAGCTGGCGGCACTGGAGCCGCTGGAGTTCGACGACGCCACCCCCCTGCACAGCGACGCGCCGATGGACTTCTCGCCGCCGAAGGAGCTGGACGAGAAGCTCGACGCAGTGAGCGAGTACTCCCGTCCACCCGGCCCCACGTCCAAGCAGCGGTGGGCGATCGCATCGGCGGCGATCCTCGCCATCCTGCTCGTGGTGAGCGTGTCGGCGGCGCTCATCTCGCGCCACTCGTCGCGCATCACGTCGACCAGCGCCGGCACCATCGCGACGCCGGCGAAGCAGCCGGTGGCCGCGAAGCCGATCGTCACGGCACCGGTCGTGGTGGCGGGGCCGGCCGACTCGGTCGCGGCCACGGGAGCCGTCGATGCCACGCGGCTCGCGGCAGCGTCGCAGTGGATGGACTCGCTGCGGGAGGCGAACCCCCTGCGCCGCCAGCCACCACCCGCGGCGCCAGTGCCCGTCACCTCGACCAGCACCGAGGCATCGGCGGGGAGCCCGGACCAGCGGGCCACCCAGCCGCGCACCACGCGGGACTCGATTCCACAGCGCGTGATCCAGAGCGTCACCGACAGCATCTTCAACTTCCGCCAGACGACGCCGCGGCGCGACACCGTGAAGCGGGATACGGTGCGACCCATCCGGCCGTCGTGAAAACGGTCGCGGCACGCTAGCTTCGGGCGTGCCGCGACTCCCTGACCATCCATGAGCGGGCCCGTCACGCCGGCACCGGCGCGGGCCCGCATCGAATCCGTTGACCTGTTGCGCGGCGTCATCATGATCCTGATGGCGCTCGATCACACGCGGGACTACTTCGGCGCTCCGGTGAATCCCACCGACGTCGCCACCACCACGGTCGCGCTCTTCTTCACGCGCTGGGTCACGCACTTCTGCGCGCCGGTGTTCTTCCTCCTCACCGGCACCGGCGCCTTTCTCGCCCTGCGGCGACGCTCCGTCGCCGGCCTGTCGCGCTTCCTGCTCACGCGCGGCCTCTGGCTGATCTTCCTCGAGCTCGTCGTCGTGCGCTGCCTCGGCTGGCAGTTCAACTTCGACTGGCACCTGACCGTGCTCACCGTGCTCTGGGCGCTCGGCTGGGCGATGATCGTCCTGTCGGCGCTCGTCTGGCTGCCGGCGGGCGTGGTGGGAACGATCGGCGCGGCACTCATCCTCGTGCACAACCTGTTCGACGGCGTGCGGGCAGATTCACTCGGTGCGTTCGCTCCGCTCTGGACGGCACTCCATGCGCCGGGCGTGCTGTGGACGGACGGCATCCACACGGTCTTCGCCGCCTACGTGCTCATCCCCTGGGTCGGTGTCACGGCGGTGGGCTACTCGCTGGGGCAGGTGTATCGCTGGGAGCCGGAACGGCGACGGCGCTTCCTGCTGCGCCTGGGGATCGCCCTCGTCGTCGCCTTCCTGGCGCTGCGTGCCGTGAACATCTACGGCGACCCGTCCCGGTGGGCGCACCAGCGCTCGGGCGTGTTCACGGCGTTGTCGTTCATCAACACCACGAAGTACCCGCCGTCGCTGCTCTACCTGCTGATGACGCTTGGGCCGGCGCTGCTCTTCCTGCGCGCCGTGGATGGACGCCTGCCGCGCGCGCTGCGGCCGGCGCTGGCGTTCGGCAAGGTGCCGATGTTCTACTACGTGCTGCACATCGTGCTCATCCACCTGCTCGCCGTCGGCGCGTGCCTGGTGCGCTACGGCAGCGTGCACTGGATGTTCGAGTCGCCCACGCTCGATCGCTATCCGGTCACGCAGCCACCGGGGTGGCCGGCGCCGCTGCCGGTGGTGTGGCTGATCTGGGTGATGGTGGTCCTGCTGCTGTATCCGCTCTGCCGCTGGTTCGCTGGGGTGAAGCGACGGCGGACGGAGTGGTGGCTCAGCTATCTGTGAGCCGGGCGCGGAGCCTCGCGCGGCGGGAAGGGGCGGCACATATTCGACGCCACTTCCCGCCACGAGGATCCTGCGCATGGGTGTCTACGTCCCTCCCGTCCCGCCCCGTCCCACGAAGTACTGCCACGCCTGCGGCAATACCATCGACGCGATGGCCGTCGTCTGCCCGAAGTGCGGCGTCATGCAGAGCTCGGCCGGCCTCGAGCCGCTGAGCGACAAGCGCATCCTGCCCGCCTTCATCCTCTGCTTCGTCCTCGGCATCTTCGGCGCGCACCGCTTCTACGTGGGCAAGACGATGAGCGGCATCCTGCAGCTCCTCACCCTGGGCGGCCTTGGGCTGTGGACGCTCTACGACATGATCATGATCGTCATCGGCAACTTCACGGACGACGAGGGGAACCGGATCACGGAGTGGACGTGATCAGTACTTCGGTATCGACGGATCCACCTCGTCGCTCCACCGCAGGATGCCGCCCGTCACGTTCGTTGCGCGCAGGCCGGCCGCGCTGAGCTGGCGCACCGCGTCGGCGCTGCGCTTCCCCGAGCGGCAGTAGACCACCACTTCCTTTTCCGGATCGAGCGTCGGGATCGCTTCCCGCACCGTCGCGAGCGGCACCAGGCGCGCTCCCTCGATGTGGCCGATCTCCCACTCGTTCGGCTCGCGTACGTCGAGCAGGGTGAAGTCCTCGTGTGCGGCGAGGCGCCGCGCCAGCTCGGTCGGGGTGATCTCGTTCATCGCAGTGCCCTCGCTCTCATTGGTCATTCCCCCTGACGGCATTCCGCAGAACGCCTCGTAGTCGATCAGCTCCCTGATCTCGCGCGTGCCGCACACCGGACAGGCCGGGTCGCGCGGCACCTTCACCGTGTGGAAGCGCATGCCGAGCGTGTCGATCAGCACCAGTCGGCCGGCCAGCGTGTCCCCGATGCCGAGGATGAGCTTCAGCGACTCCGTCGCCTGGATCGTGCCCACCAGGCCGGGCAGCACGCCGAGCACGCCGCCCTCCGCGCAGCTCGGCACCAGCCCGGGCGGCGGCGGGTGCGGAAAGAGGCAGCGATAGCAGGGCCCGTCGCCGCTCGAGAATACCGACGCCTGTCCCTCGAAGCGGAAGATCGAGCCGTACACGTTCGGCTTGCCGAGCATCACGCAGGCGTCGTTCACCAGGTAGCGCGTGGGGAAGTTGTCGGTGCCGTCCACGATCACGTCGTACGCGCCCAGGATGTCCAGCGCATTCGCCGACGTGAGCTGCACGCGGTGCGTCTCGACGACCACGTGCGGATTGAGCTCGACGATCCGGTCGCGCGCCGAGTCGATCTTCGGGCGCCCGACATCGCTCGTGCCGTGCAGCACCTGCCGCTGGAGGTTGGAGAGGTCGACGGTGTCGAAGTCCACGATCCCGAGCGTGCCGACGCCGGCCGCGGCGAGGTAGAGCGCGGTGGGCGAGCCGAGCCCGCCCGCGCCGACGAGCAGCACGCGCGCGTTGCGGATGCGCTTCTGCCCGTCGAGACCCACGTCCGGCAGGATGAGGTGCCGGCTGTAGCGCAGCAGCTCGTCGTGCGAGAGGTCGATGCTCACCGGCGGCTCACCCGCCGCTCACCGCGGCGACGATCATGATCGTGTCGCCATCTCTTACAGGGGTGGTCAGCCCGGTAGCGAATCGGATGCTCTCCTCGCCGACGAAGATGTTGACGTGCTCGCGCACGTCGCCCTGCTCGGTGACCACGCGGTCCAGCACCGCCGGCCAGCGTCGCCCCAGCTCGGCGAGCGCATCGGCCACCGTGCGGCAGCGCGACTCCAGCTCGAGCGTGCTGCTCCCCCGCGAGTAGGTGAGCAGCGCGCGCGGCAGCACGACGGACACCGCCACGCCGATCAGGCCTCGGCGCCGCTGCGTCCGACGACGAACGCCTTGACGCAGGTGATGGACGGCAACGCGTCGGCGATGGTGCTCCAGCTGTCGCCATCGTCGCTGGAGGCGTAGACCTTCCCGCTCCGCGTGCCGAAGTAGATCCCCGCCCGGTCGTGGGTGTCGGCGGTGAGCGCGTCGCGCACCACGGTCTCGAAGGCGTCCTGCTGCGGCAGGCCGTTGGTCAGCGGCTCCCACGATGCGCCGGCGTCGCGCGTGCGATAGACGCGCATCTTCGCCTCGGGCGTGCAGCGGAATTCGTCCGACTGCATCGGCACGATGTACACCGTGTCGGTGTCGTGCGGGTGCATCTGCATCGCGAAGCCGAAGTCGCTCGGCACCCCGTTGGCGACGTCCGTCCACGAATCGCCGGCGTCGTCACTGCGGTACAGCCCCCAGTGGTTCTGGAGGAAGAGCCGCTCCGGCTTCGACGGGTGGTTCACCACCTTGTGCACGCACTGCCCGAACTCGGGATACTGGTTCGGCAGGAAGACGGCGCGCACGCCGTCGTTGCGCGGGCGCCAGGTGCGTCCGCCGTCGTCGGTGCGATAGTTCCCCGCCGTCGAGATCGCGATGAGCATGCGCTGGTGATCGTCCGACATCGGCACGATGGTGTGCAGGCACAGCCCGCCGCCCCCAGGCTGCCAGCGTGGACGATGCTCGTGCTTCAGCAATCCTTCCACCGGTTCCCAGCTTTCGCCGCCGTCGCGCGACTCGAACAGCGCGGCGGGTTCCACACCCGCCCAGAGCCGGTCCGGATCGCTCGTCGGCCCCGGGATGATCTGCCAGACCTGCACGAGGGAAAGTCCCGAGTCCTCCGGGAAGCGTACGGTCTGGCGCTCCGGTCCCGTCCACGACGCGCCGTAGTCGTCGCTCAGGCGGATCGTGCTCCCCCAGTGGAAGCTGCGCGTCGCCGCCAGCGTGCGACGTCGCCCGCCGCGCTCGTCGTAGGCCAGTGCGTAGACGGATTCACCGGGAAAATGCGGGCCCGACATTTCCCACTTCTTTCGCTCCTCGTTCGCGGAAAAGATGAACGCGCCCTTCACCGTACCGACGAGAAGGAGGACGTCGCCTGCGGATGGAGTCGGGGTGGGAGTGGGCATGGGAGGCCGGGGAGGGAGGGATCTGGATTCTGCCGCCCGCGGGGAGGGGACGCAAGGAGGGTGACACGGCCGCCGGACTGCTCGTCAACAGCCAGCGCGTGCCCACGGCTTTGCGCCGCCGAGTCAAGCCAGGGCAGCGAGCGCCCTCGGCTGCCCGTCCCGCCTTCGCCCGAGAATGTCCTGACCCACATGACCGACCGCACCGAGTCGCTCCTCGCCGAGCTCGTCGAGTTGCATCGCCGCCAGATCAGCAACCAGGAACAGGCGCTGGCGCGACAGGAACACGCGATCTCGGTTCAGCAACAGGCCGTCGCGCGGCAGCGGACCGCTCTCCGCCGTGTCTGGCTGCTCGTCGCGGTCGTGATGATCCTTGTCGGCGGGGAGCTCCTCTTCACCTGGGTCGTGAGCCTGCGGCAGTAAGCCGAGCGCGCATCGGCGAGCCGCCCGTGCCGACCGCCCTGCGTCGCGAATACGTGGGGTCAAGAGGCGATCGATTCGCTCGTCGCGCCTCGTAGCCCGGACTCGCCGTGATACGTTGCGCGGTCGTGTGCGGCGGACTACTTCCCCAGAAGTCCCACGCGCGCCCGCTCCCCATCGACCAGCGCATGCCCCACGAGACCGCACTGATCGCCACGATCGCCGCCGGCCTGAGCCTGGCCTTCCTGTTCGGGCTCCTCGCCGTCCGGCTGCGGATGCCCCCGCTCGTGGGGTACCTCCTCGCCGGCATCATCGTCGGTCCTCACACCCCCGGCATCGTCGTCGATACCGGGCTCGCGCAGCAGCTCTCGGAGATCGGCGTCATCCTGCTCATGTTCGGCGTCGGGATCCACTTCTCCGTCGGCGACCTGCTCGCCGTGCGCCGCATTGCCCTCCCCGGCGCGCTCGTGCAGATCACGGTCGCCACCCTGCTGGGCGCCGTCGTTTCGCACCTGCTCGGCTGGCCGTGGGGCGCGGGGCTCGTCTTCGGCCTCTGCCTCTCCGTCGCGAGCACCGTCGTGCTGCTCCGCGCGCTCGAGGATCGAGGGATCCTCGATACGACTGACGGCCGCATCGCCGTCGGCTGGCTGGTGGTCGAGGACCTCGTGACGGTCGTCGTCCTCGTGCTGCTCCCCGCGCTCGCCCAGCCGCTCGGCGGCGCGGCACCGGCCGCCGGCAGCGCCGATCACGGTCTCGGCGTCGCCCTCGCGCTCACGCTCGGGAAGGTGATCCTCTTCGTCGCGTTGATGCTCGTCGTCGGCATGCGCGCCGTGCCCTGGCTCCTGTCGCGTGTCGCGCGCACCGGATCGCGCGAGTTGTTCACCCTCGCCGTGCTTGCCGTGGCGCTCGGCATCGCCTTCGGCGCCTCGGCCCTGTTCGGCGTCTCCTTCGCGCTCGGCGCCTTCTTCGCCGGCATGGTCGTCAACGCGTCCGACCTGAGCCAGGAGGCCGCGGAGGACGCGCTGCCGCTGCAGGACGCCTTCTCGGTGCTCTTCTTCGTCGCGGTCGGCATGCTGTTCGATCCGCGCATCGTCGTGCAGCAGCCACTCGAGGTGCTCGCCGTCGTCTTCATCGTCATGATCGGGAAGTCGGCCGCCGCGTACGGGATCGTGAAGCTCTTCGGGCGCTCCACGCATACGGCACTGCTCATCTCGGCGAGCCTCGCCCAGATCGGCGAGTTCTCCTTCATCCTCGCCGCGCTCGCCCGCTCACTCGGCCTGCTGCCGGCGCAGGGGGAGAGCCTCATCATCGCCGGCGCGCTCATCTCCATCACCCTCAACCCGGCTGCATTCGCCGCCGCGGGGCGCGCCTATCGCCACGCGAACGGGACGGGTGAGGCACGGTCTGGCGACGAGGAAGAAGAGCCGGATGGCCCGCCCGACTCGGTGCTGCACGACCACGTCATCCTCATCGGCGCCGGCCGCGTCGGGCGCCCCATCGCCGCCGCGCTCGCGAGCCATGACGTCCCGTTCGTGGTGATCGAGCAGCGCCTCGAGCTGGTGGCGTCGTTGAGGACGGAAGGCGTGCCGGTCATCTTCGGCGACGCGACGCGTCCCGAGGTGCTGAAGCGAGCGCACCTCGACAGCGCGCGGCTTCTCGTCATCGCCACCCCCGATCCCTATCACGTGCGTGCCGTGCTCGACGTCGCGAAGCGCGTCAACCCGACTGTCGGCACGGTCGTCCGCACGCACAGCGAGACGGAGCGCGCCTACCTCGAGGGACGCGGCGTCGACTGGGCGTTGATGGGAGAGAGCGAGCTCGCCATCGGCATGGTGCGTCGCACCCTCGAGCGGGCGGGCGTGGAGTACGACATGGCCACCGAGGCGGCGCGAGTGCTGCGTGCTCCCGGCATCGAGGAGCCGCCGGCCGGTCACTGACCCGCCATGTACCTCGCGAGGTACGGCGCCGTCCGGCTCCCCTTCGCCTTCGCCACCTGCGCCGGCGCCCCGTACGCCACCACCCGCCCACCCTCGTCGCCCGCGCCGGGACCGATGTCCATCACGTAGTCGCTCACCGACACCACGTGCATGTCGTGCTCGACGACGATCACCGTGTTCCCCGCTTCCACCAGCCCGTCGAGCTGCCTCACCAGCCGCTCCACGTCCGCCGGATGGAGTCCGGTCGTCGGCTCGTCCAGGATGTACAGCGTGCTCCCACGCGACATCCGCTGCAGCTCCGTCGCGAGCTTGATCCGCTGCGCCTCGCCTCCTGACAGCTCCGTCGCCGGCTGCCCGAGCCGCAGGTAGCCGAGCCCCACCTGACGCAGCACGTCCAGCGAGCGGCGTACCGTCTCGGCGTCCGTAAAGAACTCGTATGCCGCGTCCACCGTCAGTCCGAGCACCTCGGCGATGTTCTTCCCGTTGTACGTGATCTCGAGCGTCTTCTCGTTGTACCGCGTGCCATGACACACGGGACACGGCGCATACACGCTCGGCAGGAAGAGCAGCTCGACGAACACGAATCCCTCCCCCTCGCAGTTCGGGCAACGCCCCTTGGCCACGTTGAACGAGAAGCGCCCGGCGTCATAGTGCCGTGCCTTCGCCGCCTTCGTGTTCGCGAACAGCTTGCGCACGCCGTCGAACAGGCCGGTGTACGTCGCGAGGTTCGAGCGTGGCGTGCGGCCGATCGGCTTCTGGTCCACCCGTACCAGCCGCGTGATGCGATCCATCCCGCCCGCGATCCGGCCATTCGTCTCGCCCCGCTCGCGCATCAGCGGGTCAGCGTCCTCCTCGTCCTCGTCGAGCGTGTGGCCAAGGCACTGCGCCACGAGCTCCACCAGCGCCTGGCTCACGAGGCTCGACTTCCCCGACCCGGATACCCCCGTGACCGACGTCAGCACGCCGAGCGGAAACTTCACGTCGAGGTCACGCAGGTTGTTGCGCGTCACGCCGCGCAGCTCGAGCCAGCCACTCGGCGAGCGCGGCGCGCGCTCGGTACGGTGCGCCACCTCGTTGAACACGTACTCCCGCGTGCGCGACTCCTTCACCGTCGCGAGCCCCTCGAGCGGACCGCTGTAGAGGATCTCGCCGCCATGCTGCCCCGCCTGCGGCCCCACGTCCACGATCCAGTCGGCGTGGCGGATGACATCGATCTCGTGCTCCACCACGAAGAGTGAGTTCCCCGACTCGCGCAGGCCGTCGAGCGCGCCGAGCAGCGCCTCGGTGTCCGCCGGGTGCAGCCCCGCCGACGGCTCGTCCAGCACATACACGACGCCGAACAGGTTCGAGCGCACCTGCGTCGCCAGCCGCAGCCGCTGCAGCTCGCCCGGCGAGAGCGTCGGCGTGCTGCGCTCGAGGGTGAGGTAGCCGAGGCCCAGGTTCAGCAGCACCTCCACGCGGCTGCAGATGTCCTCGGCGATGCGCTGCATCACGACGACACGCTCGGGATGATCGTCCGCGAGCTGCTTCTGCCCCTTGCCGTGACGCTCGGCATAGGGGCGGAGCAGGTCGCCGAAGCGCTTGATCGGGAGCCGCGACATCTCGGTGATGTCGAGGCCGGCGAAGGTGACGGAGAGCGCGGCCCGCGTCAGCCGCTTGCCATGGCAGAGCGGGCACTCGCTGCTCACCATGTACTCGGCGGCGCGCTTCTTCATCGTCGCGCTCTGCGAGTTGGCGAAGGTGTGCAGCACGTGGCGCTTCGCGCTGCTGAAGGTGCCCATGTAGTCGGGCTCCTCGCGCCGCTTGATCGCCCGCTTCACCTCGGCGTGGGTGTAGCCGCCGTACACCGGCACCTGGGGTTGCTCGTCGGTGAAGAGGATCCAGTCACGCTCCTTCTTCGACAGCTCGCGCCAGGGGCGATCCACGTCGTAGCCGAGCGTGATGAGGATGTCGCGCAGGTTCTGCCCCTGCCACGCCGTGGGCCAGGCGGCGATGGCGCGCTCGCGGATGCTGAGCGATGGGTCGGGCACCATGGACGCTTCCGTCACCGCGTACACGCGGCCGAGCCCGTGGCACTCGGGACAGGCGCCTTCGGGCGTGTTGGGGGAGAAGCCTTCGGCGTAGATGATCCCCTGTCCACGCGGATAGGTGCCGGCGCGCGAGTACAGCATGCGCAGCAGGTTGGAGAGGGTCGTCACGCTGCCCACCGACGATCGGGTGGTGGGCGAGCCGCGCTGCTGCTGGAGCGCCACGGCTGGCGGGAGCCCATCAATGGAATCCACCTCGGGCACGCCCTGCTGGTGGAACAGACGTCGCGCGTACGGCGCCACCGACTCCAGGTATCGCCGCTGCGCCTCGGCGTAGAGCGTCCCGAAGGCGAGCGAGCTCTTCCCCGAGCCCGACACGCCGGTGAAGACGACCAGTGCGTCGCGCGGGATCTCCAGCGAGACGTCCTTGAGGTTGTGCTCGCGGGCGCCGCGCACGCGGACGAAGCCGCGGTCGGCCGAGCTGTCGGGCGGGATGGTGGGATGTTGGTTGCGCATCCGGGAGTGGTGACTGGCCATGCCAACGCTGTTGAACCCGGCAGCGCATGAGCGAAAGGCACGCCAGCGCAGCTTTACCCTGCTCGCCCCTCGACGTAGCGTTCCATCACCCACCACCAGGATGCGCCATTGACCTCACGCACCCCTCGTCTGCGCCTTCGGCACGTCATGTCGGCGGCATGCGCCCTTTCCACGCTCGCCGCATGCCAGCCGTCGCGCACCGCCAGCTCGGACGTCGCCTTTCGTTCGTCGGTGGCTGGCGTGGACTGGGAGCTGATGGAGCTGAATGCGAAGACGGCCTCGACCGGGGCCGGAGGCCGTCGCGCCACCCTGCGCTTCGACGCAGACTCCGCGCGCGTTTCCGGATTCGCCGGCTGCAACCAGTTCGCCGGCAGCTACACCCTGGACGGCGACTCGCTCCGCTTCGGCCCGCTCGTCATGACGCGAATGGCGTGTGCCGACGGGATGGAGCTCGAGCGCGACCTCTCGGCGGCCCTCGACGCGACGCGCCGCTACGAGCTCTCCAGCACCCAGCTCAAGCTGTTCGGGCCGTCGAAGGCGATCGCACGGTTCAGCCGGCAGATTCCGGAACCCGGGCGCCATCCGGACACCTGACGCGCGCTGCTCCCGTATGGACTGGCACCCCTACGTCGGAGCGAGTTCATGCTGGCCACCGCGCGCACTCCACTGCCCACCCAGCGGTCGGGAGAGGTCCCGTCACCGCTCTCCCTCACGCAGCGCTGTCCGTACTGCTGCGACCTGATTCCGCGCGAGGCGAAGAAGTGCCGATCGTGCGGTGAATGGGTGGTGCGGACGTCGAGCGGCGTGTTCGCCAGCATGATGCGGCTCGCGGGTGTCGCCTGGGCCGTGGTGACGCTGCTCGTCGCCTTCGGGCTGTGGAAGGTTGCCGGCGGAGTGCGGCAATGGGTCTGGATGCACGCCGTGGATCCCACCATCACGCCGAAGGTGGTGGACGTCGCGATCTATGTCGTGATCGCCCTCGTCGTGATCCGCGGGCTCATGGTGAGCGTCGGGCTGGGCGTGATGGCGGGGCTGTCGCCGCGCCGGCCTCGCTGGTGGAGCTGAGCGAGACCGGCGAGCGTCCAGGCGATCCTACTTCTTCCAGCTGTCGTTCGACGGGTCGGCATCCATCCAGATGCCGTGGTCCAGCGTCACGCTGCTCACTGCCTTTCGCGCCGGGATCGTCACCGTCGCCCGCTGCGGATTCGCCTGCCAGATCGCCGACGTCTGGTGGAAGGTCTCACTCGTGCCATCCGCGTACCTCACGACGACGTCCACCGGTGCCGGCATCCCGCCGATGTTTGCCAGGGCCACGCGAGAGCCGTTCCCGCTGCGCGTCACGCCGCGCACGGCGAGGTCGATGTAGCTGTTGTCGAAGTACCAGGCCCTGAAGAACCAGTTCAGGTCTCGTCCCGTGACATCGTTCACCGTGTTGAAGAAATCCCACGGGATGGGATGCTTCCCATGCCAGCGGTCCATGAAGCCGTGCAGGGCGCGCCTGAAGGTCGCATCGCCGAGCATGTCCTTGAGCGCCAGGTAGCCCAGCGCCGGCTTGCCGTACGCGTTGTTGCCGTACCCTCTCTTCAGCTCGTCGCCCGGCGTGATGATCGGCAGGTCCTCGAACGGTGAGGGATCATTGATCCACCCGTTCACGCGGAACTGCTGGAATGCCTCCGTCGCCCGCTGCCGGCCGAGGTTGGCGACGTTGATCAGGTACTCGAACGTCGTCGCCCATCCTTCATCCATGAAGCCGTAGCGCGTCTCGTTGATCCCCATGTAGAACGGGAAGTACGTGTGCGCGATCTCGTGCTCGGCGACGAACGCCGAGAAGACCGTGTCGGCGTAGGACTCGTCGTTGGCCATCATCGGGTATTCCATGCCGGCAAAGCCCTGCACGACGGTGGTCTTCTCGTACGGGTACGGCACGCCTGGCCAGTTGTGCGACAGCCAGTCCAGCGCGTGGCGGGCGAAGCGCACCATGTGGTGATAGTCTGCCGAGGTGTCGTTGTATGCCGCCTGCACGCTCGCCCGGCGATGCGTGGCGTCGTCCACGACCACGCTGCCGGCGTCCCAGTCGTAGTGGTCGCTGAGGTTGAACGCCATGTCCGGAACGTTGCTGGCGCGGAAGCGCCAGGAGTTCACCGGGCCGGCGGTCGTGACGCGCTTCGCGGTGAAATCGGCCCGGGTGGCGACGCGGATCGTCGTGTCCGAGCTGAACGACGCGCGGAAGCGCTGGAGCACGTCGGGCTGCAGCACCTCATCCGCATTGAGCAGCGTACCGGTGCCCCAGACGACGAAGTTCGACGGCACCCTGATCGTGACGTCGTAGTCGTTGAAGTCGCTGTAGAACTCCTGGGCGTCGGTGAAGTCCATCGTGTCCCACCCGTTGTAGTCGTCGTAGACGGCGACGCGCGGATAGAAGTACGCGAGGAACCAGGTGGTGGAATCGATCATCCCCTCTCGGTTGCTCTCGAGGGAGATCTCGTAGCTCCAGTCGAAGGCGAGGGTCACCGAGTCATGCGGCGCGAGCGGCTGCGGGAGCTGAGCACGGTGGTTGGTGAAGGTGTTGGCGTTTCGCCACGGCACCGACTGCCCGTTCACCGTGAACGAATTCACCGTCACGCCCGGCGTGAGGTAGAGCGAGTCAGCGCCGCCGTTCCGGGGCGCACCCGGCTTGTGGATGTTGAGGAACAGCTTGAAGTTCAGCGTCTTCAGCGTGTCGGGGCTGTTGTTGAAGTAGACGATGCGCTCCGTGCCCCGCACCGTGCGGTCGGGCGGCAGCGCGGTCACGGTGATGGAATACCGCCCGTGATTCTGCCAGTACTTCGGCCCGGGCCGTCCATCGGGCGAGCGCGTCCCCTTCTCGTAGGCCTGCCGGATGGCGCGCGGCTGATACAGCGGCGGGACGCTCGACTGCTGGGCGCTCAGCGCCGAGAGCGGCGCGACGGCCAGCAACACGAGGCAGGACGTCGCCAGGGCGATGCGATTCGACTGCGTGGTCGGCATGACGTGATCTCCGTTCGTTGCACGTACGGACAGACTTCGGGCAGCGGCCTCGCCCGGTTTCAGCAATCTACAGCCGGTTGCGTCGCGGCTCTGGCTGTCACTGCGGCGCCGGCTTACCGCAGGATCACCCCATTCTTCACCCGCATCCGGATCCGCTCGACCGCCGCGAAGTCGTCGAGCGGATTGCCGTCCAGCACCAGGAACGACGCCTCGTCGCCCGGCGCGGTACCGAAGGTCCGATCGGGGAAGACGGCGCGCGGCGTGGCGATGCTCCACATCCGCAGCAGCGCCGTGTCGGAGAACACGCCCAGCGCGCGCACGCCCATGACCTCGGGCAGGCTCGTCGTGCGGTAGCGATCGCTCCCGATCACCACGTTCACACCCGCGTCGCGCAGCAGGCGCAGGTTGCCCTCGAGCATCGCCCACACGTCGCGCGCCATCGCGCCGTCGGCACCCGGGCCACCGAGCATCGGCTTCAGGATCTCCACCACCTCGCTCACCGTGGTGGCCACCGTGACATGCTGCTCCGCCGCCTTCCGCGCCTCGTCTGCCGTGAGCCGATAACGGTCCAGCTTCCGGTAGCCGGGAAGGTCGTTCCCCTCGGGGCGAAAGCCGGGCAGGTGATTGATCTCGTCCACGCCCGCCGCCACCGCGTTTCGGAAGTCCGCTGCCGTCTCCACGTGGGTCGTCACACGCAGGCCGGCGTCGTGCGCCCTGCGCACGATCTGCGGCAGCAGCGCCGGATCGAGCCCGCGCCAGCCGATGGTGGAGGAATCGGCGAGCCGCTGCGCGTACTCTTCCGAGAACAGCAGGTACGTCTTGATGAAGTCCGGATGGCTGGCGAGGATCGCCGGCCACTTCTCCTCGAGCTCCGCTGCGGAGCCGATTGTGTAGAGGAACCCGCCCTCCCCGTCGGACGGCTTCCACGTCCCGCGCGCCACGTTGCGCTGTACGAGCTCGATCGGGTGGCCGTCCGGGCCGGTGAGGCCGCCGTCCGCGAATGCCACGTCGATGCTCGTCGGGACGCTGAACCTGCCCACGGCATTCGCCTTCTCCCGGGGCAGGTTGTCCGGATTCCTCACGTAGAAGATCCCGTCGCGCAGGTAGCGGTGCGCGATACCGGTGTCCGACGGGACCGCGTTGTGGTTGTGGTCTTCCCCGAAGGCCGGCACCACGTACGCACCGGCGAGGTCGAGCACCGAGTCCACCATCGCGGGGCGGCGGTCGCTCAGGCGGCCACCCACCGTGTAGCGTGTCCCTGGCTGGAAGACGCTCCCGTCGAACCAGCGTCCGTTCCGGAACTCGTAGCTTGGTCCTGCTGCGTCGACCGACGGCATACCCCGGCCTGGCGCGCAGCCCGCGACGAGGATCGCCACGATGACCGGCATCCACGTCCACCGTCGTCGTGCAGCGCCGGCACCTCCTCGCGTCGCCTCGACAACCGCGAGACCCGCTCGTATCGTGCACTCCGCCCCTCGACTCGACACGCTCTTCACCTCCTTCCGGCTCATGAAGAAGCTCGCATTCGTCCTCCTGCTCGCCGCCGCGCCCTTCGCCAACGCGCAGAAGCCTACGTCCGCCGAGCTGGCGCGGTTCCAGCACCGCGCCCAGGACGTCACCATCACCCGCGACGACTGGGGAATCCCGCACATCAAGGGGAAAACCGACGCCGATGCGGTGTTCGGGATGATCTACGCCCAGGCCGAGGACGACTTCAACCGCGTGGAGAACAACTACCTGCTCTCCATGGGGCGGCTGGCCGAGGCGGACGGGGAGAAGGAGATCTGGCGCGACCTGCGGATGAAGATGTTCATCGCCCCCGACTCCATGAAGGCGATGTACGCCCGCAGCCCGGGCTGGCTGAGGCAGCTCATGGACGCGTGGGCCGACGGCTTGAACTACTACCTGTACACCCATCCGCAGGTGAAGCCCCGCGTCATCACCCGCTTCGAGCCGTGGATGGCGCTCACCTTCAGCGAAGGGAGCATCGGCGGCGACATCGAGCGGGTGAACCTGCAGCAGCTCGCCGAGTTCTACGGCGACCGCGCCGAGCCCACGCCGCCGGCCGTCACCAGCACGAGCGACATCCCCCGCGAGCCGGGCGGCTCGAACGGCGTCGCCATCGCGCCGTCGAACACGGTGAACCATCGCGCCCTGCTCCTCATCAACCCGCACACCTCGTTCTTCTTCCGCGCCGAGCTGCAGATGCAGAGCGACGAAGGGCTCGACGCCTACGGCGCGGTGACCTGGGGGCAGTTCTTCATCTACCAGGGGTTCAACCCGCGCATCGGCTGGATGCACACGTCGAGCGGCGTCGACAACATCGACGAGTACCTGGAGACGGTGACGAAGAAGGGAAACCGATACTACTATCGCCACGGTTCCGATGACATTCCGTTGGAGGTGCGCACGGTGAGCGTGCCGTACCACACGCCGACGGGGATGAAGTCGCGCCAGTTCACTGTCTACCGCAGCCAGCACGGTCCCATCGTGCGCTCGGCCAACGGCAAGTGGGTCGCCGTCCACCTGATGGAGAACCCGCTCGACGCGCTGAACCAGTCGTACTCGCGCACCAAGGCACGCGACTATCAGTCGTTCGTGCGCGTCATGCAGCTCCACACGAACTCGTCGAACAACACCATCTACGCCGACGCCGACGGGCACATCGCCTACTTCCACAGCAACTTCATCCCGAAGCGCGACACGAGCTTCGACTGGACGAAGCCGGTGGACGGCAGCAATCCGGCCACCGACTGGCACGGCGTGCTCTCCCTCGAGGAGACGCCGCACCTCCTCGACCCGGCCAACGGCTGGCTGTACAACAGCAACAACTGGCCCTGGTCAGCCGCCGGCGCGTACAGCCCGAACATGAAGGCTTTCCCGCGCTACGTCGAGACGGGACGCGAGGAGTCGCCGCGCGGCTTCCACGCCCTGCGCGTTCTGTCGAACAGGAAGGACTTCAGCATCCAGACGCTCATCGACGCGGCATACGACAGCTACCTGCCGGCGTTCGCCAAGCTCATCCCGCCGCTCCTCTCGGCGTACGACTCCACGCCCGCCTCGGATCCTCTCAGGGCGCGCCTCGCCCCGCAGGTCGCCGAGCTGCGCGACTGGAACTACCGCTGGGGAGTGGGCTCGGTGCCCACCTCACTCGCCGTCTTCTGGGGCGAGGACGTACTGCGTCGTGCGGCCGCGGACGCGCGGCGCGCCGGCATGCCGGCTGACGACTACGTCGCCAACGGCGCGCCGCGCGCGATGCTCCTCCAGTCGCTCGCCGCCGCAACCGACAGGCTCACGGCGGACTTCGGGAAGTGGAACACGCCGTGGGGGGAGATCAATCGCTTCCAGCGCCTCACCGGCGACATCGAGCAGCCGTTCAACGATGCCGGTCCGAGCATCCCGGTGGGCTTCACCTCGTCGCGCTGGGGCTCCCTCGCCTCCTTCGGCGCGCGCCCCTACCCGAACACGAAGAAGTGGTACGGCACCAGCGGCAACAGCTTCGTGGCAGTGGTGGAGTTCGGGAAGGACAGCGTGCGTGCGCGGGCGGTGTCAGCCGGCGGCGAGAGCGGCGACCCGAAGAACCCGCACTTCGATGACCAGGCCCAGCGCTACGCGACGGGCAACCTGCGCGAGGTGTACTTCTACCCCAACCAGCTCGCCGGCCACACCGAGCGGACATATCACCCGGGGCAATAACGGCAGCGGGAGGAACGGATATAGCCTGGTGTGAACGGAAACGGCCGGATTCCCAAGGAGAGAATCCGGCCTTTTCGCAGTTCAAATCCGGCCTTTTCCGTTCATTTCGCTCTTGGAACTGCAACAGGAATCAAACCCCCGCGATCCGCCGCTTGTACTCGTCCAGCGCCGAGTCGAGACGCTCGCGCGCCGTCGTGTCGCCGGGAACGTTGTGCGACGGATGGATGTAGAGCTTCACCCCACGGTCGGCGAGGATCTCCGCGACCGTCGTGATCGTCATCCACACCACCGCCACGAACGCCATCGTGCTCACCGGGCCCACGTTGTCCACGTGGTGCTTCAGCGGCACCGCGGAATCCCCCGCCGGCACGCGCGTGTCGATCACGGCGTCGGCAATCTCGAACAGCGTCTTCCCCGACGGATGCCGCGGCGTGCCCACCTGCGACGCCGAGCCGGTGGCGATCACCTTCATCCCCAGCTCCTTCGCCCGCAGCGCCACGTCGATGTTCACGTTGTTGATCCCCGTGTGCGAGAAGATCCACATCGTGTCGCGCTCGTCGAAGTTGTAGCCCTTCATGATCGCGTCCCCATAGCCCGGCGCGCGCTCCAGGAAGAGGAACTGGTGGATTCCCATCTCCCCCGTGATGCGGGTGAAGAAGGTGAGCGGCAGCTCCACCATCGGGTGGAAGCCCACGAAGCCGCCGATGCGCGGGTACATCTCCTCTACCGGGATCGTCGCGTGGCCACAGCCGAACGTGTGCACCCATCGTTCGGCCTGGATCGTATCCGCCATGATCTCGGCGGCGTTCCGGATGGCGGGGAGCTGGGTCGTCTCGATGTCGTCGAGGATGGCGCGAGTGGCGTTCAGCCAGCGGGTACTGAGCATCGTCAGCGGTTCGGGTTGGCGCGCAGGGCGCGCACGAGGATGGCGAGGAGGACGACCTGCGCCACGAGCGCCGCCGGTACGATGATCAGCGAGCCGCGCAGGCCGTGAAGCGTGCCCAGCACCCCGGCGGCGTACGGCAGGATCATCCCGCCCACGAGCGCCATGGCGATGGCCAGGCTGAATGCCGTCCCCGAGAGCGCCGCGAAGCGGTCACCCACGAAGCCGAGCACCGTGGGAAATGTAGCGGCCAGCCCGGCACCGACGAGAAATACGGCGAGCCCCGCCACCCACACCCGCTGCGTCGTCAGCAGCAGCGCGGTGCCGGCGAGCGCGATCGTGATGCACGTATAAAGCACCCGATATGGCGACGCCCAGCGCAGGATGTTCCCCAGCGCCAGGCGCGCCACCATCATCCCCATCCAGTAGAGCGAGAGCAGGAACAGCGCGCTCCGCTCCGGCACCGCCAGCTCCTCCTTCACGAAGGTGGAGGTCCACCCGCCAATCGTGATCTCCATCCCGCTCTCCAGGAACAGCAGCAGCCCCATGAGCAGCAGCAGCGGCTGGCTCACCAGCCGGCCCGCCGCACCAATGGGAAATCCCTGCGGCTGCTTCGGCGCCGGAAAGCGCGTCGCGAGGATCACCAGCAGGGGGACGATCACCAGCACGCCGACGGCCGCGACCAGCGCTCCATGCGACCAGGAGCCGCCGAGCGCCCCCAGCACGAACGGCACGCCCATCGCGCCCACGCCGAAGAACACGCCGAGCAGGTTGAGGTTCGCCCCCTTCCCCTCGCTGCTGATGTCGGCGACGAGCGCATTCGCGCCGCCGTTCACCACCCCGCCGCCGAATCCGATCAGCACGAGCGCCGCGCGCAGCATGCCGAGCCCGGGCGCGAAGGCGATCCCCTCCAGCCCGATGACGATCAGCGCCGTGGCTGCCGCGAGCATCCCCTTGTAGCCGTAACGATCCACGATCGGGCCGAACACCAGCGAGCCGGCGAGGATGCCGAAGGTCATGATGAGGAACAGCGCCCCCGCCGCCGCCTTGTCGAGGCTGAACCGCTCGATCAGCGACGGCAGCACCGCGCCGAGCGTGGTGAGCACGATGCCGAACGCCAGCATGCCCAGGCACGCGCAGAGGAACTGTGCCCCGCGCGACCGGTCCACCACGTCGCGCATCCCGCTCATCTCGAGAGTCTCGCTCATTTCTCCTCCACGCTGGTCATGGCCAGCCGGCCGGTGCCATAGAGCTGCGCGTCGCTTCCCAGCGCACTCGCCACGAAGCGCACCTCGTCGATCGCGATCGGCTGCGCCCAGCGCCTCGCTTCGGCACGGATGCGGTCGAGGAAGCTGATCGCGGGGCCGAACACGCCGCCGCCGAACACGATCAGCTCCGGATTGAACAGGCTGACGAGGTTCGCCGCCGCCATCCCCCACAGCTCGATCGCGTTCTCGATCACCCGCTCGGCAATCGGGTCGTCGTGCTCGTACGCGGCGAAGACGTCCGCCGCGGTGAGCTGGTCGCCCGCCTGGCGCAGCGCGCCGTCGTAGCCGGGATTCCCTGCCAGGACATCGCGCGCCACCCGCACGAGCCCAGGCCCCGAGCATTGATCCTCGAAGCAGCCGTGCTGCACGAAGCGCCGGTGGAAGGGCCGGTCGAGGGCGAACCAGCCGATGGCGCCTGCCACGTCGCCGGTGCCACGAAGCACGCGACCGCCAGCGAGAATGCCGGCGCCGATCCCCGTCCCCGCGGCGAGGAAGATCGCGTCGCTCGCCCCCTGCGCCGAGCCGCGCCACCATTCGCCGAGGATGCACGCCGCACGATCGCTGTCGATCGCCACCGCGCGCCTGCCGCCGTCCGCTCTGGTGCGCAACTCCTCGAGCAGGGGATAGTCGTCCCACCCGGGAATGTTCGGCGCCCACACGGTGCCTCGCGCGGCGCGATACAGGCCGGGCACGCACACCCCGGTCGCGCGGCACTCGTACCGCGCGCCCAGCTCGCCCACGCGTTGTGCGATCAGCGCGCCCACGTCACCCCCCGTGCGGCCGGCGAGCGGTGTGGCTTCGCGGTGCAGGATCTCGCCGTCGTCGGTGAATGCGGCGGCAGCGAGCTTCGTTGCGCCGAGGTCGATTCCGAGATAGGGCATGTGAGCGCGAAGCTGTTCCGTGGCGACGACGTCCGCAAGGCGGTACGCTCTTACCCGTGCGCGCACGACGGGCATATTCACCTCGCGCGTCCATCACCACTCCCGCATGCGACAGATACTGCTCGCCACCTCCCTCGCTGCACTCCTCGCCTGCTCGTCCTCGGCGCCGGCCAGTCTCGCTCCGGCACGGGGAACCGAGATCCTCTGGGACCGCTACGGTGTCCCCCACATCTATGCCACGAACCGCGCCGAGCTCGCGCACGCCTTCGGCTGGGCGCAGATGCAGAACCATGGCGACCTCCTGCTGCGCCTCTACGTGCAGGCACGCGGACGAGCCGCCGAGCTGCTCGGTCCGGATTACCTGGCCGAGGACCGCTGGACCTGGACGGTGGACATCCCGGGCCTCGCCGCGCGCGATTACTCGATGCAGCGGCCGGAGATGCGCGCGCACATCGATGCCTTCGTCGCCGGCATCAACGACTTCGCGCGCGCACATCCGGAGCTGATCGGCGACTCGGTGCGCGCCGTGCTGCCTGTGACCGGTATCGACGTGCTCGCCAACCAGCAGCGCCTCGCGCTCGCACGGTTCCTCACCTCGCGCGGCCAGGTGCAGGCCGAGACGCGCGGCTGGGAGCGTGGCTCCAACGCATGGGCCATCGCCCCATCACGCTCGGCGAGCGGCCACACCCTGCTGCTCGCGAACCCCCACCTGCCGTGGTCCGACATCTTCACCTGGATCGAGGCGCAGTACGTGATGCCGGGCGTGGACGCCTACGGCGGCGCGCTCGTCGGCTCGCCCGTGCTGCAGATCGCCTTCAACGACGACCTGGGCTGGACGCACACGGTGAACACCCAGGACACCGAGGACCTCTACGAGCTCACCCTCTCCGGCAACGGATACCTCTACGACGGCGCGGTCCGTCCGTTCAGCGAGCGCGTGCGCGTCCTTCGCGTGCGTGATTCCACCGGCGTGCTGCACGACGACACCCTGCGCATTCGCTCCTCCGTACAGGGCCCGGTCGTGGCGACGAAGCCGGGCAGGGCGGTCGCCCTGCGCGTCGTCGGCATGACGCCCGCCACGCCGTATGGCTTCGAGCAGTGGTGGAACATGGGCCGCGCGCGGAACCTCGCCGAATTCCAGCGCGCCATTCATCCCAACCAGATCTCGGGGCAGAACATCATCTACGGCGACCGCGACGGGCACGTCATGGCGTTCTACGGCGGCAATTCGCCGGTGCGGTCGCACGGTGATCGCGCATACTGGGCCGGCATCGTCCCCGGCGACAGCTCGTCCACGCTCTGGACCGCGCTGCATCCCTTCGCCGACCTGCCGCTCACCCTCGACCCGGCGAGTGGCTGGGTGCAGAACGCCAACGATCCGCCCTGGTACTCCACCTTCCCCGTCGTCGTGCATCCGCGCGACTTCGCACCGTACCTGGCACCGGAGGGGATGGGACTTCGTCCGCAGCGTTCCCTCGCGCTGCTTCGCGCGGACTCGAGCTTCACCTGGCAGGAGTTCGTGCGTGACGCGCGCGATACACGCATGGAGCTCGCCGACCGCCTGCTCGACGACCTCCTTCCCCTCGCCCGCGCGAGCGGGCGCGACGACGCGCACCGCGCTGCCGAGGTGCTCGCGCGGTGGGACCGCGCCACCGATGCCGACAGTCGCGGCGCCGTGCTCTTCGTCCAGTGGTGGACCGACTATGGCCGCCGGATGGGCGCGCGCAGCCGCTTCGCGCGGCCATGGAGTGCCCCGCAGCCACTGTCCACTCCCGACGGTCTCGCCGACACGGCTGCCGCGCTCGCCGCATTGTCGTCCGCCTCGCAGGCCGTGACGAAGAGCTACGGCGCACTCGACGTCCCGTGGGGGAGCGTCTACCGCCTGCGCGAGGACACCCTCGACCTCCCCGGCAATGGCGCCAGCGGCGAGTATGGCGTGTTCAGCGTGGTGAACTACCAGCCGTCGGGAAGCAACCGCTTTCGCGCCGTCGGCGGCGACTCGTACGAGGCGGTGGTCGAGTTCTCGTCGCCCGTGCGCGCCATGTCCCTCGTCGCCTACGGGAACGCCTCCCGCGCCGATTCCCCCCACCGCACCGATCAGCTCCCTCTCTTCGCGCGAAAGGAGTTCAAGCCCGTCTGGCGCACGCGCGCCGAAGTGGAAGCGCACCTCGAGCGGCGGGAGGCGGTGCACTGAGGGATTCGTCCCGCAGCGGGAGAAACGTTGGGAACGGAAAAGGCCGGATGAACGGCCTGAAACGGCAGGATCTGTCCCTCGCGTGATCTGCACTCCGCGCACCCGGGACCAGCCTCCACGCCCCAAATGGTTCCTGAATGGACTGGAACGGCCTCGGGACGCTCCACGGCGCATGGAGACTTCTGCCCAGAGGAAAGAATCCGGCCTTTTCGTGGTGAAATCCGGCCCTTTCCGTTCCCAGCGCTTTTTCGGTTGGCCGACAGACATCGCCAGTTGCGAGCGTCCGCGACGCCCGCCCTATTTGACCGCGATTCCAAGCACGTTCCATCCATTCAGGAGCCGCTCCTCGTGCGCACCGCACTCAGACACGCCGCGCTCGCCCTCCTCGGCATCGCCCTCGTCACTGACTCTGCCGTCGCCCAGCAGACCAACCCATTCGCCGCCATGCGTTGGCGGTCCATCGGGCCGGTGCGCGCCGGCCGCGCGCGCGCACTCGCCGGCGTGCCGAGCCAGCCCAACGTCTTCTACATCGGCTTCGACAATGGCGGCGTCTGGCGCTCCACCGACTACGGCGCGAACTGGAATCCCATCTTCGACGACCAGCCCGTCGGCTCCATCGGCGCCATCGCCGTCGCGCCGTCAAACCCGAACGTCATCTACGTCGGCTCCGGCGCCGGGATCATCCGTCCCGACCTCGCCACCGGCAACGGCGTCTACAAGTCCACCGACGCCGGGAAGACCTGGACCCACCTGGGCCTCGACGACAGCCGCATGATCGCCATGATCGACGTCGACCCGCGGAATCCCGACCGCCTCTTCGTCGCCGTGCTCGGCCATCCGTACGGCCCCAATGCCGAGCGGGGCGTGTTCCGCTCCACCGACGGCGGCAGGACTTTCCAGAAGGTGCTCTACAAGGACGAGTACACGAGCGCCAACGACGTCCGCATCGATCCGAGCGATCCGAACACCGTCTACGCCACCCTCTGGCAGCAGCAGGAGGCATTCATCGAAGGGCGAGCCTTCGGCGGTGCGGGCAACGGCATCTACAAATCCACCGACGGCGGCCAGACATGGAGGCAGCTCACCGACGGTTTACCAACGGTGATCCAGGCCAACATCGCCATCGCGCCGAGCAACCCGCGCGTGCTGTATGCCACCGTTGCGGGCACGCCGCCGAATGCGTCGGCACCCACCACGACCGGCGTCGTCGGCTTCTACAAGTCCACCGACGGCGGCGAGCACTGGCAGCTCGTCCTCCCCGAGTCGGCGGCCAACCGCACGCCGAGCGCGCAGGACCCACGCCCACTGGCGCGCATCGGCGGCGGTGACCTGCCGACGCTCACCGTGGACCCGAAGGACGAGAACGTCGTCTACAGCGCGTCCACGGTCTTCTGGCGCACGGAAGACGGCGGACTCACCTGGTCCGCGGTGCGTGGCGCGCCCGGCGGCGACGACTACCAGAAGTCGTGGGTGAACCCCAACGACACGAACATCATCCTCGCCGTCGCCGACCAGGGCGGCGTGGTGTCGGGCAATCGCGGCGCGTCGTGGAGCAACTGGTACAACCAGCCCACCGCCGCCATGTACCACGTCTCCACCGACAACGACTTCCCCTATCGCGTGTGCGGCGGCCAGCAGGACTCCGGCTCGGCGTGCGTGAAGAGCCGCTCCGACGACGGGGAGATCACCTTCCACGACTGGCACCCCGTCAACATCCAGGAGTACGGCATCGCCGCGCCCGACCCGAAGAATCCGGACATGGTCTACGGCAGCGCGCGCACCAACGTCTCCCTCTACAACCGCAATACGGCGCAGACGACGCAGGTCGGCCCGAGCGCCGCACAGCGCGGCAGTGACTTCGGCCGCAACGTGCGCACGATGCCCATCGCGTGGTCGCCCGTCGATCCGAACGTCCTCTACTACACCTCGAACGTCGTCTGGAAGAGCACCGACCGCGCCCACAGCTGGACGCGCATCAGCCCCGACCTGGCGCGACCGACGTGGCAGACTCCTCCCAGCGCGGGCAAGTACGCCGGCACCATCGAGCCGTCGCCGCTCGGCAGCATCACCGCGCTGTCGCCCTCGCCGCGCAGCGTGAGCGTCATCTGGGCCGGCACCGATGACGGCAACATCCAGGTGACGACGAACGGCGGCACCACGTGGACCAACGTCACCCCGCCGCAGATCAGGCCGTGGACCCGCATCTTCAACATCGACGCCGGCCACTTCGACAGCCGCACCGCGTACGCCGCCGCGAACACGATGCGCATTGACGATCCGAACCCCCACTTCTGGCGCACCCACGACGGCGGAAAGACGTGGACGGAGATCAGCACCGGCATCGCCGCGGGCGCGGAAGCCAACTCCATCCGTGAGGATCCGCGCACGCCGGGACTGCTCTACGCCAGCACCGACCGCCAGGTCTGGGTCTCGTTCGACGACGGTGCGCATTGGAGATCGCTGCGACTCAACATGCCGGCCATCTCGGTGCGTGACATCCAGCTCAAGGACGACACCACCTGCCGGTGCTCCGACCTCATCGCAGGCACCCACGGCCGCGGCTTCTGGATCCTCGATGACGTGACGCCGCTGCGGCAGGCGGCGCAGCTTCGCAGCGCCGCGGCGGCGAAGTCGCCCTACCTGTTCACGCCCGCCACCGCGCTGCGCGTCCGCTTCGGCACCAACGAGCCGACGCCGTGGCCGCCGGAGCTGCCCGCAGGGGAGAACCCGCCGCCGGGCGGGATCATCGACTACTACCTGCCCTCCGACGCCCAGGGACCGGTGAAGCTCGAGATCCTCGATGCATCGGGGAAGGTCGTTCGCTCGTACGCCAGCACGGATCCCGTCATCACCCCCGACCCTGCGTATCACCCCGACGCCTACAACGAGGTCTGCAAGCGCACGCCCTCGGCCCCCGACTGCGCGCTGCCGCTCTACTGGCCCGCGCCGCAGATGATCGTCTCGCCGAAGTCCGGCGTGCACCGCTTCAGCTGGGACCTGCGCTACGATCCGGTCGGTGGTCCCGTGGAGCAGAGCGGCGAGGAAGCGCAGGGCGCCGTGCCGCACCGCACTTACCCCACCGTGAACGCTCCGTGGGCGCCGCCCGGCAACTATACCGTGCGCCTCAGCGTGAACGGACGCGCGTACACCCAGCCACTCACCCTCGAGCTCGACCCGCGCGTGAAGACGCCAGCCCCCGCTCTCGCTCGTCTCGCGTCGCTCTCGCGCGAACTGTACGAGGCCGCAAAGGCCACGCACGGCGACTACCTGCAGGCGCGCGCCCTCGCCTCCGCGCTCGCCAGCGAGCAGGGCGCCGATGTCGCCGCCTTCCGCGCGCAGCTCGACTCCGTGGCGCCCGCACCCACTCGCGGCGGTCGCGGCTTCGGGCGCGGCGGCGGCGCAGCAGGCGCGTCGCTCTCCCTCGAGGCGGCGAGCAATGCGCTCACCGCCGCCGTGATGGCGATGCAGGACGCGGACGTCGTACCGACCGCGTCGCAGGTCGCCACGGCCGATCGCGCACGCGCGCAGGCGCGAGCGGCCGAGTCGCGCTGGAACACGCTCCGCACGAGTGGACTCGCCTCGCTCAACGCGAAGCGGAAGGCCGCCGGCCAGCCGCCGATCGCGATCCCCGACATGAAGGATCACGAGTGAGCCGCTGGGTCGCCCTCCTGCGCGCCATCAACGTGGGAGGGCACGTCGTGAAGATGGATCGTCTCCGCACGCTGTTCGAGGAGCTCGACTTCACCGACGTGGAGACGGTGATCGCCAGCGGCAACGTCCTCTTCTCCTCCAGCGCGCGGAGTGCCGGCGCGCTGGAGGAGCGGATCGAGCGCCACCTGGCATCGGCGCTCGGCTATGCGGTGACGACGTTCATCCGCACGCCGGACGAGATGGGCGCCGTCGCGGCGTTCGATCCCTTCCCCGGCGCGGTGGAAGATGGTCACACCCTCTCCGTCGCCTTCCTCAAGCAGCATCCCGGCAGCCAGGTCGCCGAACGGCTGCACGGCATGCGCACCGATTACGACGAGCTGCGCGTCGTGGGCCGCGAGCTCTACTGGCTCGCCCGCGGCCGCATGAGCGACTCGAAGGTGTGGCGCACCCCAATGGAGAAGGTGCTGGAGGGGCCAGCCACCTCGCGCAACGTGACCACGGTGCGGAAGCTCGCGGAGAAGCTCGCCGCGAGCTGACCGTCAGACGTCGCAGCTCCCGTCCGCACAGGCGTCGGTGTCGTCTCCGCCCACCACGACCATCTGCCCGTTCACGTACGCCTGTCGCAGCACGTCGAGCAGGACGTCCGCCGGCTGCGCACCCGACACGCCATAGCGCTCGTCGATCGCGAAGAAGGGCACGCCGCTGATCCCGAACGCGCGGGCACGTGCCTCGTCGGCGCGAACCTCGTCGGCGAGCCGGTCGGACGAGAGCATCCCCTTCACCTCGGCATCGTCGAGGCCGATGTCGGTCGCCAGCCGCACGAGCTCGGCGCGCTCCCCGATCGCTGCGCCTTCGGTGAAGTACGCCCGCATCAGCCGCTCCTTCATCTCTCCCGCGCGACCCTTCTCTGCCGCGAGATGGATCAGCCGGTGCGCGTCGAAGGTGTTCCCGCCCTTCGACTCGGCAAGATGGAACTGGAGCCCCTCCTTGCGCGCCTCACCGATGAGCCGGGCGTCCATCGCCTCCACCTGCGCCGCCGACACCCCGTACTTGTGCGCCAGGTGCTCGGCGTGCGACTCCGCCCGCACCGGTGGTGCGTTCGGGTCGAGCTCGAAGCTCCGCCAGGTGACCTCTACTTCGCCGGCATGCTCGAACTGCGCGAGCGCCTGCTCGAACCGCCGCTTCCCGATATAGCACCACGGACAGACCACGTCCGACCAGATCTCGATCTTCATTGGTGTACTCACTTGTTCCCGACACTCACGCCTTCAGCCGCGCCTGCGGGATGACGCGGCGGCCCGATGATCAATCCTTTGGGAGCACGAATGATTCCGCGTCTCCGGCCGCCGGCCGACGTGCCAGACTTGGCATCCCCCGCCCCATTGCGCATCTTCGCGGGACCGGCGCCCCACTGCCGATCCCGCCCTGCATTCCCACCCGGCTGAACGTCATGACCCGCACCCTGAGCCAACACCTGTCCTCCGCCCGCCTGGCCGCGCTCGCTGCCGCACTGCTCGCCTCGCCGGCGCTGCCGACACGCGCCCACGCCCAGGCCCGCGTCCCGAAGCCCGCCGACATCGCCTCCTTCGACGACGCCCGCCTCGCCGGCATGCGGTACCGCATGATCGGCCCCGCGCGTGGCGGCCGCGTCACCGCCGTCACCGGCGTGATCCAGGATCCCGCCACCTATTACATGGGCTCCACGGGCGGCGGCGTGTGGAAGACGACCGACGCCGGCGCGAGCTGGCAGAACGTCTCCGACGACGCCCACTTCGCCACCGCCTCCATCGGCGCGATCGACGTCGCCGACTCCGATCCGAACGTCGTCTACGTCGGCACCGGCTCCGAGGCGATCCGCAGCAACGTCTCGATCGGCAAGGGGATCTACAAGTCCACCGACGCCGGGAAGACGTGGAAGTTCGTCGGCCTCCCCGACGCCGGCCAGATCGGTGCGATCGAGATCCATCCGACCAACCCCGAGATCGTCTTCGCCGCCGTCGTCGGCAACCCGTTCGTTCCCAATCACACGCGCGGCGTCTATCGCACGCGTGACGGTGGCGCCACCTGGCAGCAGGTGCTCTTCCTGTCGGACAGCACGGGGGCGGCGGATGTCGAATACCAGCCCGGAAACCCGAAAGTGATCTACGCCTCCATGTGGCACGGCCAGCGCAAGCCGTGGACGATCATCAGCGGCGGCGCCGAGGACGGGATCTACAAGTCCACCGATGGCGGCGATCACTGGCAGCTGCTCGGCGGCGGGCTGCCGATGCGAGGCATCTTCGGCAAGAGCGATCTCGCCGTGTCGCCGGCGATGCCGAATCGCGTGTACGCGCTCGTCGAGGCGAAGCCGGGCAACGGCCTCTATCGGTCCGACGACGCCGGCGAGCACTGGACCCTCGTCAACGGCACCACGGCCGGCATCATCACGCGCCCCTTCTACTACGACAACGTCGACGCCGATCCCAATAACGCGGACATCGTCTACGCCGGCGCGGAAGGGTTCTACAAGTCCACCGACGGCGGCCGCACCTTCCGCTCGATGCGCACGCCGCACGGCGACAACCACGGCATGTGGATCAATCCGCGCAACAGCGACTACCTCATCGAGGCGAACGATGGCGGCGCCAACGTCTCCCTCGACGGCGGGCGCACCTGGAGCACGCAGTACAACCAGCCCACGGCGGAGATCTACCAGGTCGCCGTGGACAACCAGTATCCGTATCGCGTCTACGGCGCGCAGCAGGACAACACGACGCTCATCGTGCCCAGCCTCCCCGTGAGCGCGTCGGGACTCGACGATCCCATCCAGGGATGGCGCACCGGACCGGGCTGCGAGACGGGCCCCATCGCGCCCAATCGCACCAACCCCGATACGGTGTATGGCGCGTGCAAGGGGCAGTGGAGCCGCATGAACCTGAAGACCGGCCAGGAGCAGCAGTACTGGATCGGTGGCGAGTCGCTCTACGGCAACCCGAACGAGGCGCTCACCTATCGCTTCCAGCGCGTGTCGCCGATGGAGGTCTCGCCGCACGAGCCGCACACCGT
The DNA here is from genome assembly GCA_036280075.1 of Gemmatimonadaceae bacterium. Classification (GTDB taxonomy): domain Bacteria; phylum Gemmatimonadota; class Gemmatimonadetes; order Gemmatimonadales; family Gemmatimonadaceae; genus AG11. Next base: position 60,583 of record DASURL010000107.1, read on the forward strand.
CTACTACGGCTCGCAGTACGTGCATCGCACGCGCGACGAGGGCGTCACCTGGGAGCGCATCAGTCCCGACCTCACGGCGAATGACCCGCGCTATCGCGCCACCATCTCCGGCGAGCCGATCACCATCGACGTCACCGGCGAGGAGATGTACGCCACCCTCTACGCCATCCGCGAGTCGCCCCTGCAGAAGGGGGTGATCTGGACCGGCGCCAACGACGGCCCGGTGTACGTCACTCGCGACAATGGAAAGACGTGGACGAACGTCACGCCGAAGGGGCTGCCGCCCGGCGGCCGCGTGCAGAACATCGAGCCGTCGCCGCACCGCGCCGGCAGCGCCTACGTCGCCGTGCTCCGTTACCTCCTCGGCGACTTCAAGCCGTACATCTACAGGACCGACGACTTCGGGAAGAGCTGGACGCTGCTGACCACGGGCACCAATGGCATCCCCGCCGACGCGCCGACGCGCGTGGTGCGCGAGGATCCCGACCGCGCCGGCCTGCTGTACGCGGGCACCGAGTTCGGCATGTACGTCTCGTTCGACGACGGCGCACACTGGCGCCCGCTGCAGCTGAACCTTCCCGTCACGCCGATCACCGACATCGCCGTGCACCGGAAGGACCTCGTGCTCTCCACCCAGGGACGCGCCTTCTGGATCCTCGACGACCTCACGCCGCTGCAGCAGATGAGCGACGCCGTGGTGGCCGAACGCGCACACCTGTTCAAGCCGCAGACGGCGATCCGCTATCACTATCGCGCCGGCTTCGGCGGACCGGAGGCCGATCGCGGCGGCGACGATGCCGCGCCGCAGTATCCGCCCGCCGGCGCGACGATCGATTACTGGCTCGCCTCCGCCGGCACGCCGGTGACGATCGACATCCTCGACGGAAGGGGCGCCGTCATCCGCAGCTTCTCCAGCGACGGCGCGCGCGACACGTCCTCGGTGCGTGCGGGCACGCCGCGTCTTCCCACGCGCGACGGTCTCAATCGCGTCACCTGGGACATGACCTACCCCGGTCCGTGGAGCGCGGGGGGCGGTGGCCGTCGCGGCGGCAACGGCCCGATGGCCGCACCCGGTCGCTACACGGTGCGGCTCAGCGCGAACGGCCAGAGCACCACCCAGCCGCTCGAGCTCGTGGCCGATCCGCGCGTGCTGAAGGACGGCATCACCCAGATGATCCTCGAGGACCAGCTCGCGTTCAACCTCAAGGTGCGCGACCTGGTGAGCGACGCGAACCGCCTCGGTGAACGGTTGCGCGAGCTGTCCCGCGCCGCGGCCGACACCCCGCCGCGAGCGCTGGCCGACGCATGGGGCGAGTTCTTCACCCCGCCGATCCGCTACAGCAAGCCCGGCCTCCAGGCGCACATCACGTATCTCTACGGCATGACCACCGACGCCGACCAGCGCGTCGGCAAGGATGCACGCGATCGCTACGCGTCGCTGCGACGGCAGCTGGATGCGCTTCGGGCGAAGGTGGGTGTGATTCGATGAACGGCAACTGAAGTACGTCGTACTTCGTACTTCGTAGCAGGACCCGGGGGGCTGGCCATTCCAATCAGTGGCTGGCCCCTTCGGCGTCCCGGCACTCTTCCGAAAAGCGAGGGGAACGGAAAGGGCCGGATCTTCAGCGGGAACTGCCGGATCTGTCCCGCGCGCGACCGCTGCTCGGCGCGCCGAGGGCCAGCCTCCACACCCCAAAGTCATCGAATGGATTGGAGCCACCTCAGGAGGCTCCGTGGCGCATGGAGCCTTCTTCCCAGAGGAGAGAATCCGGCCGTTTCCGTTCCCAACGCTTTTCAGGCCTGCAAGGCTATGCCAACAAAAAAACCGGCCCCCTCTCGGCGGCCGGTTTCGCAATTCGATCAGGAAGACGCTGCTATCTCGCCCCAGCCAGCAGCATCGCTGTGGCCACCGCCGCGAGTGTCACCAAGGCTGCCGCGAAGGCGATCGCCGTGCCTGGCGTGACGACCATCTCGCGTCGCCACCAGGGGGTGATGATCTGCGGGGCCTGCATCGGCAGCGCGTTCATGATCTGCGCCTGCAGGTGCGCCGGCGTCTTCAGCCGGCGGCGCGCCGCGAGCTCTCCGTCCAGCTTCTTCCAGAATTCCACCTCGCGCGAGAACTCGCCTCGACGCACGCTGCTCTCCGGCGCTTCGCCATCGAGCCACGCATGCACCGCATCGGCGATCGTCGCGCTGGGCGGGGTGAGCGGCACCTCGCGATCGGCAAGCGGACGTTCGGGCTGCCCATTCTCCCGCTTGCGGCCGTCGTTCAGGCCATCGGAATGAAGGTCGTCGAACATCAAGCGTATTTTTCCTCGAGTAAGGCCTGGAGCGCCTCACGTGCGCGATGAACGCGCATCTTCAGCGCACCGACCGTGGTCCCCAACAGGTCTGCCATCTCCTCGTAGGAACGCCCCTCGACGTGCTTCATCACGAACGCCTCCCGCAGGGACGCGGGCAGCGAGGCGAGCGCGTGGTCGAGATCACTTCGCAGCTCCGTCCGGTCCAGCTCCTCCTCCGGCGTCGCGAAGCTCGAGGGCTGATCATCCTCGTCGTAGCTGAGATGGGAGCGACGGATGTTCTTCAGCCAATCCTTGCAACCGTTCGCAACGATCCTGAACACCCAGGCATCGAACCGCCCGCGCACTTCCGCGAGATGCTGATAGGCCTTGATGAAGGAGAGTTGCAGGATGTCCTCTGCGACATCCGGGCTACCGGTCATGCACAGCGCGTGGCGATACAGCGGATCACTGTAGCGAGTGATCAGCAGGGTGAATTCGTCGCGGTTTCCCGCGAGCACGCGCTGGATGATGCGTTGATCCGAGTCTTCCTGATCAACGAGCTGTTCGGTCTCTGTCGTCCTCACGACGATAGAGTAACGCGGTTTCCGCGCTTGGGACAGGGTAGCCGTCCCCCCAACTTTCGTCCGGGTCGCCATGTCCCGAGGACGAGCCGTTCGCGCCCCCAGTAACAGCACCGCCGCCTGTGCGCCCGCTCAGCCATCGAACGCGCCCCACCCTCGCTCGCGCACCAGCCGCGAATGCTCCCCCAGTCGCGGCGGCGCGCGACGAACGCGCCCCTCCACGCTCGGCGGCAGCCCGGTGAGCCCCGACGCACCACTTTCGGCGAGCGCCTCGGGGACGGTGCGCACCATGCCACATGGCACCCCCGCCGCATCGAGCCGCGCGACCCACTCCGACGCGGTAAGCCCCTTCAGCGCGCGAGTGATCTCCGTCACTACACGCTCGCGCGCCGCGATGCGTCCCGCATTCGTGCGCAGCGCAGCATCGGCCGCCAGCGTGTCGAGGCCGAGCGCGCGCGCGCACGCGACCCATTGTCCGTCGCTTCCCACCGCGATCACCAGCGGTCGGTCCGCCGCCTCGAACAACTGATAGGGCACCAGGTTCGCGTGCGCGTTCCCCCACCGCCTCGGCGGCAGCCCTGACACGAGTGCATTCTGCGCCACGTTCACCAGCGCCGCGCGTGCGCTCCCTTCCAGCGACACGTGCACCATCCGCCCGCGCCCCGTGGCGCCGCGCGCCACCAGCCCGGCGAGGATGGCGATGACCGCGTCCTTCCCCGTGAGCACGTCCACGAGCGCCACGCCATGCTTCATCGGTTCGCCCCCGGGCTCCCCGGTGATGGACATCCACCCGCTCTCCGCCTGTACCACGAAGTCGTAGCCCGGCCGCGCGGCGTCGGGACCGAATCCACTGATGGTGCACCACACCAGCTTCGGGTTCCGCGCCATCAGCTCCCCCGCGCCCAGGCCACGGCGCTCCAGCGTCCCCGCGCGGAAATTCTCCACCACCACGTCGGCCTCGGTGGCCAGCGTCCTGATCAGCTCCACGTCCGCCGCGTTGGCGAAATCCGCCGTCAGGCTGAGCTTGTTCCGATTGACGCTCAGGAAGTAGGCGCTCTCCCCCCGCTCGTCGAACGGCGGGCCCCAGCCCCGGGTGTCGTCCCCACCCTCCGGCCGCTCCACCTTGAGCACCGACGCCCCGAGGTCGCCCAGCATCATGGTACAGAGCGGCCCGGCCAGCACTCGACTCAAATCCAGTACTTTTGTTCCACTGAGCATTGACTGTCCTTTATCTGCCTTGCTGGTGGCGCGGAAATAGCCTGCAGACAGCCTCGCCGTCGCGCGCAATTGCCGCGACGAGCCCCTCGGCGCCTCGCGCAATGCGTCAGCAAACCTTGCGTAGCTGTCGAAAAATCATATACTTGGCGCCGAATATCCGGCCTCTTGCGCCCGGGCGGCGAAATTAGCGCGCCGGCGTACGGCCTTCAATGAATGGGGTGAACCCCGTTCGAGCACCGAAATGGACCGGTCACATGGTGGATAAGGAGCAGACGGCCGACGACGCACCGGCGACCCCGACGACCCCGCCAGCGCCGCGTCGCGGCCCGGGTCATCGTGGCGCCGACATGCGCGACACGGTCGCCGAGATGGCCGAGCGCGCCCAGCTCATCAGCCAGGAAGCGGGCAGCAAGGTTTCCTCGGCCATGAAGGATGTTATCAGCGCCGCCGCCGGCCTGGCCGGCTTCGCCATCGAGAGCGCGCGCGACCTGGTGCAGTACATGGTCCGCCGCGGCCAGATGACGCAGGAGGAGGCCGACAAGCTGATCCGCGATGCGGAAGAGGCTCACTCGAAGAAGCCGGCCAGCGAGAAGTCGCGCCCCACGGCCTCCAAGATCGCTGCCGAGAAGGCCGCCATCGAGAAGGCAGCCCGCGATGCGGCCGCGGCCGCGGCTGCGGCGTCGGCCCCTCCGCAGCGGCCAGGGTCCTTCTCGCTCCGGACCGGTGGCCCGCGTCCCGCAGCCAAGCCGGCGCCAGCACCGGCTCCGGCGAAGGCCGCCGCTCCCGCCAAGCCTGCAGCCAAGGCGCCGGCGAAGACCACCGCCAAGGCACCGGCAAAGGCGGCCAAGTCGGCCGCGAAGGCGCCGACCAAGGGGTCGGCGGCGAAGTCCAGCTCGCGGTCGTCCACCAAGGCGGGCGCCAAGGCCGCCGGCAAGAGCGCCAAGGCACCCGCCAGGAAGAAGCGCTGACCCGTGCGGCATCGCGCCGCGCGTCTCGTCCGCTCGACCGTCGCTGCGCTCGCCCTCGTGGCCTGCGCACCGGCGGTCGCGCCGCATTACACCCCCACCTCCGTCGAGCGGGCGCGCGTGCACGACGAGATCGTCGCCATGCTCGCCAACGCCGCCGCCAACTGGAATCGCGGCGACCTCGACGCCTTCGTCTCCGACTACCTGCCGGGCTCGGAGACGACCTACATCGGGAGCCGCGGCGTGCTGCGCGGACCGGCGGCCATCCGCGCCGCCTACGCGCCGCGCTTCGGGCCGGGCGGCGTCCGCGACTCGCTCTCCTTCGAGCTGGTGGACGTGGATCCCCTCGCGCCCGACGTGCTCAACGTCGTCGCCACGTACATCCTCGCCCGTCCCGTGAACGGGCGCGACTCCGTCACCGCGCGCGGTCCCACCTCGCTCGTCATGCGCCGCGTGGACGGACGCTGGCGCATCGTCCACGACCACTCGTCCTGACGCGGTGCGCCGGACCCTCGCCGCCCGCGCGCCGACGCGTCTCGACTTCGGCGGCGGATGGACCGACGTCGCTCCGTACGTGCACGACTACGGCGCCGCGGTCTGCAACGTCGCCATCACGCGCTACGCCACGGCCACCGTCTCGCTCGACGACGACGCACCTGATGCGCACGCCCCGTCCATGCACGCCGGAGACGATGCACTCGTCCGCGCGGCGCTGCGATCTTCTCCGGTGCCACGTGCCGTCGCATCCGTCGCCAGCGACTTTCCCGTCGGCGCGGGGCTCGGTGGTTCGTCCGCGGCCGGCGTAGCGCTCGCCGGCGCACTCGCCGCCCTCGCCGGCCAGTCGCTCGACCCGGCCACCCTCGCCGAGCGCAGCCGCCGTACCGAAGTGGAGGAGCTCGGTGTGGCGGGCGGGTTCCAGGATCACTATGCCGCGGCATTCGGGGGTGCGCTCCTCCTCACCTCGCATTCGCCGGTGCGGGTGGAGCGCATCCCGCTCCCGGACGCGTGTGCCAGTGCGCTGGCGCGCCGTATCATCCTCGTCTACACGGGGCAGTCGCGGATCTCCGCACATACCATCGCCGCCGTCGCCGACGCCTGCCGCCTCCGTGACGCACGCGTCTGCCATGCGCTCGATGAATGCAGGCGGCTCGCGCAGCGCATGGCCGATGCACTCCGTCGCGGCGACGTCGATGCACTCGGTGCGCTCGTCGGCGAGCACTGGGCGCACCAGCGCGCGCTGCATCCGTCCATCACCACCGACCGCATCGACGCCATCCACGATGCCTGCGCCCGCGCGGGCGCGCTCGGCATGAAGGCACTCGGGGCCTCCGGGGGCGGCTGCGTCATGGCGGTCGCGCGTGACGGTGCCGAGGATGCGCTCGCCAGTGCCCTCGCACCATTCGGCGAGCGGCTTGCATTCCAGGTGGACCGCACCGGCTTTCACCTGCTCCCCTCCGTGCGGTAGCACAGGGACCTCATGAGCACCATTGCCCCTGGCGATGCGCGCGCCCTCACGCGCGCGCTCGTCGAGATCGACTCCCGCAACCCGTCGCTCGTTCCCGGCGCTCCGGGCGAGGCGGGGTGCGCTGCATTCCTCCGCGGTGTGCTCGACGCGTGGGGCTTCCGCACCGAGCTGCAGGACGCGGCGCCGGGTCGGCCGAACCTCGTCGCCCGGATCGGCGGCGCGCGCGGCGGACGCACGCTGATGTTCAACGGCCACCTCGACGTGGTCGGTGTCGAAGGCATGAGCCACGCGCCCTTCAGCGCCGCCGAGCGCGATGGCCGCCTGTATGGCCGCGGATCGGCGGACATGAAGGGAGGCATCGCCGCCATGTGCGCTGCCGCACATCTGGCTGCCGCGCGGGGCATCGCTGGCGAGATCATCGTCGCCGCCGTGGCGGACGAGGAGTACGTGAGCCTCGGCACGCGCGCGCTCATCGAGCATGGCGTGCGCGCCGACGCGTGCATCGTCACCGAGCCCACGAAGCTCGCCATCATGCCGGCGCACCGCGGATTCGTGTGGCTCGAGGTGGAGGTCACCGGCCGCGCCGCACACGGCAGCCGGTGGGACATCGGGGTGGACGCCATCCGCCACGCCGGACTGCTCCTCGCCGAGCTGGATCGCGTGGACGGCGAGGTGCTGCCGCAGCGCGAGCACCCGCTGCTCGGTCGCGGCTCGCTCCACGCCTCGCTGATCCAGGGCGGCACGGGATTGAGCACCTATCCCGAGCGGTGCGTGATCGGCGTCGAGCGTCGCACCATTCCCGGCGAGACGCAGGCACAGGTGATGGCCGAGTTCGAGCGTGCCTGTGCGGCAGTGAAGGCGCGTCGGCCTTCATTCGTGGCCGAGGTGCGGCCGCTGGCGTCGCAGGGACCGAGCGACGTGAGCGTGGATGCGCCGCTGGTGCTCGCGCTGGGCGACGCCCTGCGCGCGAACGGGGAGCAGGTGGCGATCGAGGGGATGTCGGCCTGGACCGATGCCGCGCTGCTCAACGAAGCGGGGATCCCCGCCGTGTGCTTCGGCCCTGGCGACATCTCCCTCGCCCACGCAGCGGAGGAGTACATTCCAGTGGATGAGATCGACCGGGCGAGGGACGTGCTCTCCGCGCTCGCCCTCAGCTGGTGCGGCTGACGCCGCCGTCCCTTCCCGCCGCCGATGCCGCGCCGTCAAACGCACACGCAGCTCACTGCCACCCAGTACGACGCGCTGGAGCGCGCCATCGCCGACGGGCGTCGCCTCGCCGTGTGGCGACGGGGCACCGAGTTCGTCATCGTCGTGGACAGGCTCCGCCTCACCGGCGGCCGCGAGGCGCTGGAAGCGCATCATCCCACGACAGGGGACCGGTTGACGCTGTACATCGACGAGCTCGAGGGAATCGAGGTGGTGGGATGACGGCTGGCTCGGGCGACGTCACCGAGCTGCCGCTCATCGCCATCTACGCCGACGAGTCCTGCCTGGGGAACGGGCGCGAGGGCGACAATCCCGGCGGCGCGGCAGGGGTGATCGAGTACGTGAACCCGGCCACGGAGCGGCTCACCCGCTGGGACTACTGGGTCGCGGAACCGTCGACGACGAACAACCGCATGGCGCTGCGCAGCGCGATCGAGGCGTTCCGGATCATCGGGCGCAAGGGTGGCCGCTTCCGCGTGCTCTTCACCAGCGACTCGCAGTACCTCGTGAAGGGGATGACCGAGTGGGTGCACGGCTGGGCCAGTCGCGGCTGGAAGCGGCGCGAGGGAGCGATCGAGAACCTCGCGCTATGGAAGGAGCTCGTGGAGGCGGCGGCGCCGCATCGCGTGCAGTGGCAGTGGGTGCGCGGCCACGCCGGCCATCCGCAGAACGAGTACGCCAACGACCTCGCCGTGAACGCCGCGCGTACCCAGCAGGGCTCGGCCGGTGCGCGGACCTCGGAGTTCGACGCGTGGCTCGTCACCCAGCGCGAGAAGCGACGCGTCACCGTGGAGCCGGCGCCATTTCCCTCCGCTGCGCCCTTCCGGCCGGCGCGCGCGGTGCCGGGATGAGCAAGGTCGAGCGGATGTACCGGCACCTCGTGCGCACCGTGCGCACGAAGTACACGCCGCTGCTCACCCAGCCGTTCGAGGTGGGAGAGCTCTACCAGACCATCCTCCCCTACCGCCTGCATCGCCGCGAGCTCGGCCTCGAGACGAACCAGGATTACGAGCTCACCCTGCTCGAGCTGCTCTCCGGTGCGCACGGATACCTCGTGGTGGACGACCGCATGCGCGACGTCCTGTCGGCGCAGCTCGCGTCGCCGGAGCCCGACGTCTCGCTGATCCGCAAGTTCGCGTCGGAGCACGTGGCATTCGCGCCGGAAGCGCTGCACCGCCTGGAGGCCGACGCGCGCGCGACCGGCTCGCAGGCCGCGGTGCGCGCCGGCACGCCAGCGCACCGCCCGCGCACGGGGCCGACGCGCACCGGCAGCGGCGCGATGCCCGTCATCCCGGCCGCGCCCACCGCCGGCCTGCCGAATGAAGGCCACTCGCGCCGCACGCCGCCTCCGGTGGACGTGCAGAGCGGCGAGCTGTGCCTCTTCTGCAAGGGCGCGCTCCCCGAGGGGCGGAAGATCAAGTTCTGTCCCCACTGCGGGCAGGACGTCACCGTGCTGCACTGCCCCGCCTGCGGCGGCGAGCTGGAGCGCGGCTGGAAGTTCTGCGTCACCTGCGGCCGGTCGGCGAGCGACGACTAGGTCGGCGCGCACGCGGCGCGTGGCTTGCGACGGTCGGGTTCGACAGCAGCTTCCTCGAACCACGCACGAGCGAACCATGATCAGAGCGACGTCCATCACCCGCCGCGCGATCGCCGCCGCCGGCGTTCTCCTGCTCGCCGCCTGCAGCACCGGCGTGGCGCCGTCCACCACGCCTGCCCCGGGCCCGAACCCGGTGAGCGTGCCCCGCACCGGCGGGGCGGGACCCACGCCGCTCGTGCCCGCCGCGTGGCCGGTGCGCACCAGCGAAGCCGTGGATCTCTGGCTGCACGCGTACGCGATGCTGTCGCCGGACACGATGCTCGTCCCCTACTTCCAGCGCGGCTATCGCGATCGCATGGCGGCCATCCGCCGCGACCGCAACGTGACCTCCCAGCTCGACGCCAACCGCGCCACGCTCGTCGCGCGCCTTGCGGTGAACCCCGCACTCGCGACGAGCGGGCAGTTCCTCCCGCTGTATTTCCAGTCGTGGGAGCAGATGCGGCAGATGATCGACTACTTCGTGCGCGCCGGCGGCAACCCGAACGCGACGAACGATCCGACCACGCGCACGTATCTCGCGATCCTCGCCGGCGCCTTCCCCTCGGCGGCCGACCGCGAGTGGCTGCGTACCTTCACGCTGAGCGTCGAGGACGAGCGCGTCCGCTTCTATCACGACTACTGGACCGAGCAGCAGCGGCTTCGCGCCAGCCTGCTCAGCCACGTGGATTCGCTCTGGCAGCTCCAGTGGCGGCCGCAGCTCCAGCGATTCCTCAACAACTCGACCCAGCAGAACGGCGTGATGCTCCTCTCCCTCCCCCTGGGCGGCGAGGGACGCACCATCCACTTCGGCAAGGCGGAGAACGCGGTCGCCGTGGACTTCCCGGACTCGCGTGATGACTCCGAGGCGGCGCTCTACGTCTTCGTGCACGAGGTCGCCGGTAGCGTGGCCAGCGCCGCGATCACCGACAACACCACTCCCGCCGAGCAGCGGAGCGGTGCCACGGCGAAGTACGAGCAGTCGGCGGCCGTTCGTGCCGGCGCGATCCTGCTCGAGCGCACGAGGCCGGAGGCGGTGCCGGGATACATGCGCTACTACCTGAAGCAGGCCGGCCGCACCGCCCCCACCGAGCCGCGGTCCGCGTTCGTCTCGGCATTCCCGATTCCCGATGCGGTGCGGGACGCGATCGGAAGGCAGCTGGACGTGATCCTCGGCGGCATCTGACCGACTGCCGTTACGGTTCACGGTTCACGGTTCACGGTTCACGCGCCGTTGCCGTTATCTTTCCCTCATGCCCGACCGCCCCGACAACCTGCCGTCGAAGATCGACCGCGCCGCGGTCGACCGGGTGCTGGCGCGCGCGGTCCAGCTCCAGTCGGAAGATTCGGGCGAGCCGCAGGGCCAGCTCACCGAGGCGCAGCTGCTCGAGCTCGCGAAGGAGGTCGGCCTCGACCCGGTGAACCTGCGCCAGGCGCTCGCCGAGGAACGCACTCGCGTCGCGCTGCCGGAAGAGCACGGGATGCTCGCCTCGCTCTACGGCGGCGCGCTCGCCAGCGCCCAGCGCATCGTGCGCGGGACGCCGGCGCAGGTGCTCCAGGCGCTCGACGACTGGATGCAGCGCCAGGAAGGGCTCGTCGTCCAGCGCTACTACAGCACCGAGCGCATCGTGTGGGAGGCGCGGCGTGACTTCGTCGGCAAGATCCGCCGCGCGGTGAGCGGCCGCGGACACTCGCTCGTCCGCGCCACCAACGTGTCAGCGACGGCGATCTCGGTCGATGGGTCCCGCACGATCGTCCGGCTCGACGCACAGCTCGGCGGCTACCGCGCGCTCATGGCACAGCAGAACGTCGCTGCGGTCGCGGCCGGGGTGGTCACCGGCGGGGTGCTCGCCGTGCTGAGCTTCCCGGTGCTCGTCGCCGCGGCGCCGGCCGTCGCCCTCACCGCGGGCGGCTACGTCACCGGTCGTTCGTCACAGCGCCGCTCGGTGGAGCGCGCCCAGATCGCGCTCGAGCAGGTGCTGGACCGCCTCGAGCGTGGCGAGGCCGGTCGCCCGCCCACGCTCCTCAGCATGCTGTCGGCGGTGGTGCGCGGCTAGCGCACCACCACGAACGGCCGTCGCATCGCGCGGTCGGCCAGCCAGCTCACGGCGCGATTGCTGAGGATCACGAGGAATCCGAACAGCGTGAGCGACTTCACCTCGCGCCGCGAGATCTTGACCACCTCGCGCCGCGCCAGGGCGTGCGGGATGTGCGTCAGGTCACGCAGCGTGGCGTAGGCGAACAGGAGCGGCAGCACGCAGAAGAGCCGGATCGGCACCGCCCGCCGCGGGATCAGCAGCAAATACGAGCGCGCTCCCTCGAGGTCCTTCCACGCGAGCTGCACCAGCGTCGCCAGCGCGGCCCGCGTGGCGCGCAGCCGCTCCGGGGCAAGGATGTGCGCGTGGCTGCTGCCATGTTCCTTCAGCAGGTCCTCGGGGATGTAGATCGAGTTCTCCTTCTCCGCATCGGTGGCCACGTCCTTCAGGATGTTCACCGTCTGCAGCGCCTCGGCGAAGCTGCGGCACCGCTCCCGCAGGATCCGGTAGCGCGCCTCGCTGATGCTCGGCTCGTGCTCGCGCCAGAGGTCGGTGAGCAGGTAGCCCACCGTCCCCGCCACGTAGTAGCAGTACTCGCGGTACTCCTCCAGGCTCTGGATGCGGATCCCGTGCGGGTAGAGCAGGACGAACTTCCGCATGCCGGCGATCATCTCGTGCACCCACTTCGTCACGTGCACGCGCGTGGCCGGCGCGAGCGACCGGAAGAGGACGAACACGAGGTCGGCGTTCTGCGTGAGCCGCACGTGCGCCGCTTCACCGGTTAGCTGCGTCACCCGTGCCGGAAGGGCATCCGCCGCGGCGGGATCATCGAAGCACCGCTCCAGCTCGTCCAGCAGGGCGGCCTTGGCCTCGGCGTCGAGCGACGGCTCGTCTTCCAGCGTGTCGGCGATGCGGCACAGCAGGTACGCCGCCAGCACGGCACGGCCGAGCGCACCGGGAAGCACGCGGATGCTGAGCGCGAAGGTGCGCGACACGGCCGGCAGGACCTCGCGCGCGAAGCGCTCCGCCTCGCCGAGGCGCAGGCGGTCGCTCAGGGATAGTTCGGTTGGCGTCGTTTCCACACGCGTTAGACTTCTCGGCACGGGTGAAAGATACCCTCGCGGCCGATGCCGGGTATCGCGTCGCCCGCGTCCGGTCACTTCCGCCAGACTGGTTGCTCATGACTGTATCAGTCCGCCCCGACGATTTCCGCGGCACCTTCCGCGTCGATGCCGAAGCGCGCGCCGTCTACAGCGAGGCGGCGGGGATCGCCAGCGTGATGCCGCATGCGGTGGCCGTCCCCGCCGACGCCGACGACGTGGTGGCGCTCGTACGCTGGGCGGCCCGCGAGCGGGCACCGCTCATCCCGCGCGGCTCGGGCAGCAGCATGGCCGGCGGCGCCATCGGCGACGGCGTGATCGTGGACCTGAGCCGCCTCGCGTGGATGGAGCCGGTGAACCGCGAGCAGCAGTCGGTGCGCTGCGGGCCCGGCGTCCTGCGCAACCAGCTCGATGCGGCCGCGCGCGCGGCAGGGCTGCGCTTCCCGGTGGATCCCTCCAGCGGCGCGTTCTGCACGGTGGGCGGCATGGCGTCCACCAACGCCGCCGGAGCGCGCACCCTTCGCTACGGGTCCACGCGGCCCTGGGTCACTGCGCTCGACTGCGTGTTCGCCGACGGCTCACGTGCCTGGGTGCGGCGTGGCTCGCCACCACCGGACGTCGCGGCGGTGAAGCGCTTCCTCGCCGAGGCGCCCGCGCTCGCCGACGCCGAACGTCACACGCCGTCGCGGCACGCGGAGGTGCGCAAGGAGTCGTCCGGCTACGGCCTCGCCCCGTGGGCGGACTCCGGTGACCTGATCGACCTTCTCGTCGGCAGCGAGGGGACGCTCGCCATCATCGTCGGCCTCGAGCTGCGGCTCGCCTCCGTGCTTCCCGCCACGGCGAGCGTGCTCGGCGCCTTCGCCTCGCTCGAGGCGGCGGTCGATGGTGCCGGCCGCGCCCGTGCCGCCGGCGCCAGTGCGTGCGAGCTGCTCGACCGCACCTTCCTCGACGTGGCGCGCAGCGGTGGCGCTCCCGTGCCCGTGCCCATCGAGGCGGAAGCCGTGCTCCTGGCCGAAGTGGAGGGACACGACGCCGCCGAGTGCGGCGCGCATGCACGCATGCTCGAGGTCGGGTTCCGCGCCGCGGGAGCCACGAAGGTGGTGCTCGCCCTCGACGCGGCGACCGAGCATTCGATGTGGGAGTTGCGTCACGCCGCGAGCCCGATCCTCAGCCGGCTCGACCCGTCGCTCAAGTCCATGCAGTTCATCGAGGACGGCTGTGTGCCGCCGGGACGGCTGGCCGACTACGTGCGCGGGGTGCGCGCCGCGCTGGACCGCCAGCAGATCCGCGGCGTGATCTTCGGCCACGCCGGCGACGCGCACGTCCACGTGAACCCGCTCGTGAACGTGTCCGACGCGGCCTGGCGGTCGAAGGTCGTCGCATTGCTGGACGAGGTGGCTTCGCTCACCGCTCGCCTGGGCGGCACGCTGTCCGGCGAGCACGGCGACGGCCGCCTCCGTGCGCCGCTGCTCCCTCGCGTGTGGAGCGGCGAGGCGCTCGCGCACTTCGCCGCCGTCAAGCGCGCCTTCGACCCGGACGGCCTGCTCAACCCCGGTGCCAAGCTCGCGACGCCCGGCGAGCAGGCGGTGGCCCAGGTCAAGTACGATCCCGGCCTGCCGCCGCTGCCCGGTGCCGCGCGCGAGGTGCTGACCGTCGTGGAGCGTGACCGCGCCTACGCGCGCTCGCGGCTCGACCTCCTCGCGGACGCGCACGCCGCCGGTCACCCGCGCGCCGAGCCGCCGCCGAGCGACCGCGCCCCGCTCGACTGATCGGCGGGCGGCTCCTACCTTTCGTCAACCTGCTCCTTCTCCCACCCGTCGCGCCCTCATGACCGCTGCCGTCTCCGCCTCGCCGCGCCTCTACCGCGAGCCCGTCATCTCCGTCCTTGCCCGCCCGACCTTCTCCGCGCCCGAGCACCTGGGCGTCGCATGGATCGGCGACAGCACCGACGGCGAGCGTCTCGCCGAGTTCGCGGGACGGCTCTGCTACATGAGCCAGCACAACCCCGCCGGCCGCTCCACGCGCGAGTACCTGGAGAACATCAAGAAGCAGGGCCACGGGAGCGTGCTGGAGCACGCGAACTACTCCATCCTCCTCGAGGGAGTGAGCCGCTCGCTGACCCACGAGCTGGTGCGGCACCGCGCCGGCTTCGCCTACTCGCAGCTCTCCCAGCGGTACGTGGACGAGAGCGAGGCGGCGTTCGTCGTCCCGCCAGCCATCGTCGGCGACGAGGCGCTGGAGGGCGCGTGGTCGGCGCAGATCGAGGCGGCGCAGGCGAGCTACGTGGCGCTCGTCGCCCAGCTCATGGAGCGCTATGGCTGGGTGGCCGACAAGGTCCACCGCCGCAAGATGGCCCGCGAGGCGGCACGCGGCGTCCTGCCCAACTCCACCGAGACCAAGATCGTCGTCACCGGGAATGCGCGCGCCTGGCGCACGATGCTCGAGCTCCGCTCCAGCGAGGGCGCCGAGCTGGAGATCCGCCGCGCCGCCGTCGCCATCCTCCGCGTGCTCCAGGCGGAGGCGCCGGCCTTCTTCTCGGACTTCGAGATCTACGTCGCCGATGACCGACGCGAGGCGGCGAGGGTGAACTACCACAAGGTCTGAACGGCAGCGGCGTGCGACAGCCTTTGCACCCCGAATAGCGGTCGGACAACCCCGTTCTCCGTCTTCCGTAGCCGGTCAGTCGGTGCGTGAGTCCGGGCGGAAGGGCAACGGCGAACGCCGTCGCAGTCTCGCCCGGACTCGCTGACCCGATCGCTCACGACAGACGACGGACGACGGAGTTGCTCGAACCAGATTCGGCGAACGACTCTCTCCCCCGCATCGCCACAAAAAATCTCATTGCGCGAAAAAACCGTCGTCCCTATCTTCGGCGGTCGTCGTGCGTGGCGTGCGTCTTGCCCGCGTGCATGACGATCGAGCGACCGCACCAGCGACACCGCTCTCCACTGCGGGACTCCAGCACAAACCGGGATGACGCGCATCGGTTTCGCGTACAACCAGAAGCCCGACCTCGTCGACGCGGCAGCCACCGAGCTGCCCAGCGTCGACGAGGAGCCGCCCAGTAGGCGCGCCGCCGCGACCCTCGTCGCCCCCGCTCGCCTCGCTGCGCCCGACGACGAATACGCCGAGTGGGATTCCGCCGAGACGATCGACGCCGTCGCCCGCGCGCTCTCCCGCCACGGCCAGGTCATTCGCCTCGAGGCGACCGACGACTTCCCGCAGCGCCTCCGCGAGACCCGCCCCGACATCGTCTTCAACATCGCCGAGGGCCTCCGCGGTCCCAATCGCGAGGCCCACGTCCCCGCGATCTGCGAGTTCTACGGCGTTCCCTACTCCGGCAGTGATCCCTTCACCCTCGCGCTCTGCCTCGACAAGGCCCGCACGAAGGAGATCCTCCGCGCGCACCACGTGCCCACCGCCGACTGGTGGCTCGTGCGGACGGTGACCGACGTCACCAGGCTGCTGGACCAGACGCTCGCGTTTCCCCTCTTCGCCAAGCCGGTGCACGAGGGCTCGTCCAAGGGGATCACCGAGCGCAACTTCGTCGCCTCGCGCGACCAGCTCCGCCCCGTCGTGCTCGAGCTCCTCGAGCGCTACGCGCAGCCGGTCATCGTCGAGCGCTACCTCGCCGGCGCCGAGTTCACCTGCGGCGTGATCGGCAACGGTGCCGAGGCGCGCGTGCTCCCCATCGTCGGGATGAACTTCGGCTCGCTCCCCGACGGCGCCCTCCCCATCTACGGCTTCGAGGCGAAGTGGGTGTGGGACCGCGCCGACCAGCCGCTCCAGATCTTCGAGTGCCCGGCGCGGATTCCGGACGCGCTGCGCGGCGAGGTCGAGCGCGTAGTGCTGCGCACCTATGACGCGCTCGGCTGCCGCGACTGGTCGCGCGTGGACGTGCGGCTCGACGCCGACGGCCGCGTGAACGTCGTCGAGGTGAATCCGCTGCCCGGGATCCTCCCCGATCCCGCCGACAACTCCTGCCTCCCGAAGGCAGCGCGCGCCGCGGGGCTCGACTACGACGCGCTCATCGGCGCCTGCCTGCAGGCGGCGGCCACTCGCGGTGGCGTGATGCTCGAGCGGAACGAGCGGGAGGCAGCGTGAAGATCGGCATCCTCTACGACGGCGCCAGCGCCACGGCGCCCGACCAGCTCATCACCGGCACCGTGGACGCCGTCGCCGCCGAGTTGGCCAGCGAGGGGAACGAGATCGTCCGCATCCCGGTGCACGACGACGCCAGGTGGATCGAGAAGCTCCGCCGCGCCCGCGTCGGCCTCGTGTTCAACCTCTGCGAGTCCATCGACGGCGTGGCCGCCATGGAGCCGCCGGTCATCTCCGTGCTCGAGCTGCTCGGCATTCCCTATAGTGGCAGTTCGAGCTGGACCACCTCCCTCTGCCTGCGGAAGCACGTCGTGAATGGCGCGCTCGAGCGCGCCGGCCTCCCCGTGCCCCGCTTCGCCGTCGTGCGTCGCGGCGGCGAGATCCCCTCGGTCGGCTTCCCCGCCATCTGCAAGCCGGCGGCGGAAGACGCGTCCATCGGCGTCGAGCAGCGGTCGGTCGTGCGCAACACCCGCCAGCTCACCGAGCGCGTGAGCGCCATGCTCGAGCGGTGGGACGAGATCCTGGTCCAGCGCTACATCGAGGGCCGCGAGATCAATGTCGGCATCCTCGGCGACGCGGTGCTCCCCATCGCCGAGATCGACTTCGGCCGCATGCCCAAGGGGATGTGGCGCATCGTGACCTATCGGTCCAAGTGGGAGACCGGCTCCGACGAGGACATCGGCTCCGCCCCGCGCTGCCCGGCCCGTCTCCCCGCGGCCGTCGCGACGCAGGCACGCAAGGTGGCGATCGCCGCGTGGCGGCTGGTCGGCGGCGCCGGCTACGGGCGCGTGGACATGCGCATTGACGAGCGCGGCCGGCCGTGGATCCTGGAAGTGAACTCCAACCCCGACATCGCACCCGACGCCGGGCTCGCCCGCATGGCGCGCGTGGCCGGCATCGAGTACGGCGCCCTGGTGCGTCGCGTCTGCGAGCTCGGGCTGCAGCGCACGCGCGACGAGGCAGACGTCGCCGACCGGTGGGCGATGGCACAGCGGCTCTCGGGCGTGACGGCGAACGACCTCGCCGAGCTGGATCTCTTCGCGGGCGAGGCGTAGCGCCCATGCGACTCGGTCAGATCAGTCGCCGCGACCGGCCTCGCCTCGCCGAGCTGCTCGCGGCCACCCGCGCGTTCAACACCGACGAGATCCAGGTCGCCCTGTCGCTGTTCGACCTGTCGCAGGAGGAAGTGTCATCCCGCGAGGCGAAGCCTCGTCGGGATCCACTCTCCCCAACACAGGACGCCGAAGCCGACTACGAATTTCTCGGCGCCTTCGATGAGGAGAGCGAAGAGCTGATCGGCTACGCCTGCTTCGGCGCCACCCCCGCCACCGATGGCACCTACGACCTCTACTGGCTCGCCGTGGATCCCGCCGCGCAGGGGCGCGGCACGGGAACCGCATTGGTGCGGGCGGTGGAGGAGAAACTTCTCGACCGGGGAGCGCGTCTCCTCGTCGTCGAAACGTCGTCGCGACCCGACTACGAGGGCACCCGACGGTTCTACGCCCGCAGCGGCTATTCGGAAGCCGCCCGCGTGCGCGATTTCTACGCTCCGGCGGATGACCGGATCGTACTCACCACACGCCTCACCACACGGTAGCGCGGAGCAGCAGGCGATGAGCGATTGGCAGAAGATCCTGCGTGACGACAGCATCAGCACGCTCGATGAGCTCAAGGCATACGTGGCGGAACGATTCGGCGCCGAAGTCGCCGAGCGGGAGATCGACGTCGAGGCCCTCGGGCCCGCCTTCGACAACTTCCAGATGCGCATCACGCGCGAGTCGTTGTCGCAGATCAAGGAAGTCGGCGATCCCCTCTGGAACCAGTTCATCCCCACGGTGCAGGAGCTGGAGATCGTCGACGGCGTGATCGACTCCCTCGACGAGGACGGCGACTCCCCGGTGCCGAACATCACGCATCGGTACCCGGACCGCGTGCTCTTCCTCGTCAGCCCGGTCTGCGCCAGCTACTGCCGCTTCTGCACCCGGCGGCGCAAGGTCGGCGACCCGGAGAAGATCCCGCTCAACCAGTACGAGTCGGCGTTCGAGTACATCGCGGCGCACCCCGAGATCCGTGACGTGATCATGTCCGGCGGGGACCCGATGATGCTGAGCGACCGGCGGCTGGAGTACATCCTCCAGCGGCTGCGCGCCATCCCGCACGTTGAGATCATCCGGCTCGGCAGCCGCATCACCTCGCACCTCCCGGAGCGCATCACGCCGGAGTTCTGCGAGATGGTGCAGAAGTACCACCCGATCTACATGAACACCCACTTCAACCATCCGAGCGAGCTGACGCCCGCGTCGGTGGCGGCCCTCGACCGGCTCTCCCGGGCCGGCGTGGTGCTCGGCTGCCAGACGGTGCTGCTGAAGGGGGTGAACGACGACCCGAAGGTGATGCTGAAGCTGATGCACGAGCTGCTCAAGGCGCGTGTGCGTCCCTACTACATCTACATGGCCGACCAGGTGGCCGGGGGCGAGCACTTCCGCACTACCGTCCAGAAGGGGCTCGAGATCATCAAGGCGCTCCGCGGCTGGACGTCGGGGCTCGCCGTGCCGCACTTCGTGATCGACGCGCCAGGCGGCGGGGGCAAGGTTCCGCTCCTGCCGGAGTACGTGGAGGAGATCACCGACGACGAAGTGATCTTCCGCAACTACGAAGGAAAGCGCTTCACCTACAAGCAGCCGAAGGCGCCCTCGCCGGACGTGCTGCCGGCCGTGGCCGCCGAGGCACCGGACATCGTGCCGATCGAGGTGGGCAAGGCGGCGAAGAAGCGGAAGGTGAATCGGCGGTCGGCGACTGGCTGAGAGATGTCGGCTGACAGCTCTCAGTCGGGAGTGCGCACGGCGCAGGCGAAAGTGAAAGCTGTAGGCTGACTGCTGCACTTGTAGCTCCCGGCGCCGAGAGAGTGCACTGCGCCGGGGTCACAATGGACCGGTGGGGCGGAACGGCGAACGACGTTGCGGACCTCGGGGGGCCTGCACTGGCAGGCCGATCTCGAGGCACCGCAACGCCGTTGTCGTTCCCGCCATTCGTTCCTTTCCCGCCCTGGCGAGACGAGCAGTCAATCGGTGAGGAGCTACGAGTCGAGCTGACAGCTTAAAGCTTTCACTTTGAGCTGCGCCGTGCGCACCCCCGACTGCAAACTCACAACTTCGATCGAACTTCCTCGAGGACGTCCGGCGCAATCCCGTAGCCTTCCTCGGCATTCGGGAACGTCCGCGCCCGCACGTCGGCGCTCCACCGCCGCACCGCGTCCACGAACAGCTCGTGCGCGGCGGCATACCGCCGCACGAACTTCGCCGGCCGGCCCTCGCCGTAGCCGAGCAGGTCGTGATAGACGAGCACCTGGCCGTCGGTCGCCGAGCCGGCGCCGATGCCGATCACCGGTACCGCCACGCGCTCCGTGATCAGCGCCCCGATCTCCGACGGTACCGCCTCCACCACGATGGCCGCGCACCCCGCCTCCGTCAGCGCCTCCGCGTCGGCCACGATGCCGAGCGCCTGCGCCACGTCGCGGCCGCGCGCGCGATAGCCATCGGGCGACGTCACCGACTGCGGCAGCAGCCCTACGTGCCCCACCACCGGGATGCCGGCAGCGATGATGGCCCGCACCCGTGGCAGCATGTCGCCGGCACCCTCGAGCTTGACGGCGTCACAGCCGGCCTCGTTGACGAAGCGCGTCGCCGTGGCCACGGCCACCGCGTCGCTCGGCTCGTAGCTCCCGAACGGCAGGTCGCCGACGACGGGGATCTCTCGCACCCCGCGACGCACCGCGCGCGTGAGCACGAGCAGCTCGTCCACGCTGATCTCGCGCGTCGTCGCGTACCCGAGCACCGTGTTCGCCGCCGAGTCGCCGACGAGCACGACGTCCGCGCCTCCCTGCTCGGCGATCCGTCCCCCGGGATAGTCGTACGCCGTGATCATCACGATCGGCGCGCCACGCTGCGCCAGCGCCGCGAGCGTGGGCAGCGCCTCCGCGCCGCGAGCGGTCCGTGGCGGCGTCATGCCGCCGGCTCCGGCTGCACCGTCACGTTGTCGATCAACCGCACGTTGCCCACCCGCGCCGCCACCGGGACGAGCGTCTCGGCGGTGATCGTCTTCACCGGCGCCAGCGTGTCGGCGGCAACGGCCGCCAGGTATTCCGGCTCGATCCCATCGGCCGCGAGGACCGCTCGCCCGGCCCCGAGCGCACGCTCGGCATCGCGCTCGCCATTCGCCACGGCGCGCTCGATCGCGAACAGCGCCCGGGAGAGCGCGGTGGCCCGCTGGCGCGAGGCAGGATCGAGCAGCGCGTTGCGGCTCGACATCGCGAGCCCGTCCGCTTCGCGCACCGTCGGGCACACCTCCACGTACACCGGAAAGTCGAGGTCGCGCGCCATGCGCCGGATGAGCAGCGCCTGCTGCGCATCCTTCTGGCCGAAGTAGGCGTCGTCGGGCTGGGCCATGTTGAACAGCTTGGCGACGACGGTCGCCACGCCGCGGAAGTGCGCCGTCCCGCGCATCGCGCCTTCCAGCGGTGCCGACACCCCCGACACTTCCACCGTGGTGGCGAAGCCGTCGCCGTAGACCTCGTCCACCGGCGGCGCGAACAGCACGTCCACGCCCACCGATTCGGCCATCGCCGCGTCGCGCTGCTCGTCGCGCGGATAGCGATCGAGGTCGGCCTGCTCGTTGAACTGCGTGGGATTCACGAACAGGGACACCACCACGAACCCGCATCGTTCGCGCGCGCGGCGCATGAGGCTCAGGTGTCCCTCGTGGAATGCACCCATCGTGGGCACGAGCCCGATGCGGCTCCCTCCCAGGCGCGCCAGCGCCACGTCCTGCCGCAGCGCGCTCACCGTGCGAATGATCTTCATGGGCGTCGTGACGATCCGGCCAGCTCGCGCGTGCCCGCGGCGAGCGCGTCCCAGAGCGGCAGGAGGTCGGGTGCACTCGTCGCGACGGCGGCACGCTGCCGTGCCGCCGTCTCCTCGTCGCCGCGGGCGATGGGGCCGGTGAGCGCCGCCGATGCACCCCGCGCCGCCCAGTTGTCGATCGTCGCCCGTACCAGCGGCACCAGCGCCGCACGCTCGAGCCCCACCTGTGCCGCAAGTCGCTCAGCCATTCCTTCGAGGGTGACGAGAAAGTTGGACGCCGCCGAGGCGGCGGCATGGTACAGCACCCGCTGCTCGGCGGCGATGACGCGCGGCGTCATGCCCAGCCGGCTGGCGAGCGCGCGAGCGATGCCCTCCGCGCGGGCGGTGCTGCCGTCGATGGCACAGGTCGCGCCGCCGAAGTCGGCACCCCGCCCCACGACGCTCAGCAGCGGATGCAGCCCGAATCGCTCGTGCGGCGCCAGCAGGTCGAGCGGGGCGGACGCGCTCACGTGGCCGACCACCGGGCCGGCGACGATCAGCTTCGCCGCACCGGCGATCGCCCGGTCGGGAACGCACAGCAGGACGATGCCCGCCCCTTCGCCCGTGGCGCCGCGGCCGAGTGGCCCACGCACCGGCACACCGGCTCCCTCCAGCGCCGAGGCGAGCGCCTCTCCCATGCGGCCGCGGCCGATGATGTCGACGAACCCGTCCGGAAGCTGGTCTGAAGGCGGCACGGGTCAAAGATAGGGCGGGGAACGGCGGTACGGTAAACGGTATCCCGTACATGGCACGAGGTACCGGGCACTGTACCCGGTACCTCGTACCCGATGCCACGTACCGTTTACCGTTCAGCGGTAAGCCCTGCCTCGGTCTCTTTCGATACCTCAGCCACCACCCTCTGCGCCGCCTCCGCCGGCATCTCCTCGTACCCGCGGAACTGCCGCCGGAACGTGGCGCGGCCGTGTGTCATGGACTGCAGCGCGCTCGCGTACAGGTGCAGCTCCGACTGCGGCACCAGCGCGCGCACCCGCGTGCCCGCCACGTCGGCCGTCGACTCGGTGCCGAGGATCTGCCCGCGGCGCGAGGAGAGGTCGCCGAGCACGTCGCCCAGCGACTCGTCCGGCGTGGTGATCTCCACCTCGTCGAGCGGCTCCAGGAGCACCGGCCTGCACTTCGGCGCGATGTTCTTGAACGCCTGGATGCCGGCCATCTTGAACGACATCTCGTTCGAGTCCACCGTGTGGAAGGAGCCGTCGAACAGCTCCACCTCGAAGTCCACCAGCGGGAAGCCGGCAACGACGCCCCGCTCGGCGGCTTCATGGATCCCCTTCTCGACCGCCGGGATGAACTTGCTCGGGATCGCGCCGCCCACGATGTGATCCTCGAACCGGATCCCTTCGCCGCGCTGGGCGGGACCGATGCGCACCCAGCAGTCGCCGAACTGCCCGCGCCCGCCCGACTGCTTCTTGTGGCGTCCCTGCCCCTCCGCGCGAGCGCGGATCGTCTCGCGGTAGGCGATGCGCGGCTTCCGCAGCTCCGCGACCACGCCGAACTTCCGCTTCAACTTCGCCAGGGCGACCTCGAGGTGCCGCTCGCCCAGGCCGGCGACCAGCGTCTCGTGCGTCTCGGCGTTGTATCGGGTATGGAAGGAGGGATCCTCGTCGTGCAGGCGATGCAGCCCCGCCTGCAGCTTCTCCTCGTCGGCGCGGTTGACCGGGTGCACCGCCATCTCGACGAGTGGATCGGGGAACTCGATCTCCGGGAGGCGGACCGGGTGGGCACGCGTGGAGAGCGTGTCGTTCGTGTGGGTGTCGCGCAGCTTGGCCACGCAGCCGATGTCGCCGGCGTGCAGGCACGCCACCTCGGCGCGCTCCCGGCCCTGCGTGACCGAGAGGTGGTTCAGCTTCTCCGAGGCGTCGCGCGTGACGTTGTACAGGTCGTCGCCATTCCTCGCCGACCCGGAGAGGACACGGAAGATGCTCACGTCGCCCACGTGCGGCTCGCTCTGCGTCTTGAAGACGAGGGCCGCGAAGGGTGCGTCGTCGCGGGCGTGGATCTCCACCGTTTCGTTCCCTTCCGCGCCCGTGAAGGCGTGCAGCTCCTCCATCTCGTAGGCGTTGGGCATCAGCTCAACGATCGTGGAAAGCACCGCGCGCGTGCCGTAGTTGAGCGTGGAGGACACGCAGAAGAGCGGGAAGAGCTCACCGCGCTTCATGGCTTCCTTCATCGCGCCCACCGCTTCGTCGCGCGAGATCTCGCCGCCTTCGAGGTAGCGCTCGAGCAGGGTGTCGTCGGTGGCGGCGATCGTCTCGATGAGGTCGGCGCGATAGCGCTCGTACTGCGGCTTCACCTCGTCGGGGACGTCGGTCTCCTCGTACTCGCCCGTGCGCGCGCCGCGCGCGTACACGTGGGCGCGGCTGTCGAACAGGTTCACGATGCCGTGGAAGTCGGCGCCCTGCCCCACGGGCACCTCGATCGGGATCACGCGTGACGTGAGCTTCGTCCTGATCTGCTGGTAGATGGCGTCGAAGTCGGCGTGCTCCTTGTCCATCATCGTGACGACGAAGAGCACGGGATCCTTGCGCCGGACCGCCTCGGCGAACATGCGCTCGGTGGCGACCTCCACGCCGGCGGTGGCGCTCACGACGCACAGCGCTCCGTCGGCGGCGGCGAGGCCGGCGATCGCATCGCCCTGGAAATCGAGGAATCCGGGCGTGTCGAGCAGGTTGATCTTGGTGTCCATCCACTCGGCGAACGCGCAGCCGAGGTTGATGGAGTAGCCGCGCTCCGTCTCTTCTGGCGCGGTGTCGGTGAGGGCAGTGCCATCGGCGGTGCTGCCGTGGCGCTTACTGGAGCCGGACACGAAGGCGAGGGCGTCGACCAGGCTGGTCTTGCCACTCCCTCCGTGTCCGACCACCGCGATGTTGCGGATTTCGGATCCCCGGTACTCTCGCATGCGCGTACCTCTCTCGATGAGCGGGAGGATGACGATGCAGGGGGCGCCGCCGGCCCGCTCGCGACGCGGTCGTCGGGGGCATGGCGAAGGCGGGGGGAGAGCCGGGGGTCCCCGCGGTGTGCGCCTAACAGATGCCGCCGGCGGGAGAGGGTGTCAAGCAGGGTGATCCACGGAAACTGCGTGGGGATGGTCCCTCACTAGCAACTACAACTGAAGTAGGGCGTACTTCGTAGCTCGTACGAGGACCTGGCGCACGCTTGGTCCAAGGCAGCTCCAGCTCCCACCAAAGGAAAGAGGGCCAGCCACTCATTGGAGTGGCCAGCCCCCTGGGTCCCGCTACGAGGTACGAAGTACCCGCTACGTCAGTTGCAGTCAATCTCCTTCGTACGCCATCCCCTCTCCCTCGCGCAGCCGATCGAGCAGCGACTCGAGCGGGGCGAGGATCGGGGCGGCGATGCCGACGACGGGACCGATGGAGATCGTGAGCGCGCGACGCGCTCCGTCCGGCCAGTCCGGCATGGCAAGTCCGGCGACGAGGCGCCGGATCATCTGGCCGCACTCGCCCAGCAGCTGCGTGGCCGTCCCCTGGAGGATCTCGAACGGGATCTCGAGATCGCGCGTCACCAGCTCGCCCGTGCAGGCATCCCGCCACGCGGCGTCGCCGATGGCGCCGTGCTCGGTGGTCACGCCCAGGTGGCGAATCGCCCCGGCCTTGTCGTGGCCATCGCCACGACGACGTGATTCGACCGCCGCGGCGAGCGCCAGGGCGAGCGACTCTGCATCGGGGGCGCCGTACAGTGTCACGATATCCCGCGCCGGGCGCTCGGTGGCCACCGGTGAGGGAACGGAGTTCACGTGCGCAAGGACCGGAGCGTGCTCCCGAGTGTCCTCGAGCATCACGAGGATATCCATGTTCCCTCCAGGAATAGGTGCTGCCCGACGACGACTTCCAGCATGAGAGTACTACACCAGCACCTGCGTCCTGCTCCCGCCGTGCGGGAGAAGGGCAAGGCGTATACCAACCGCGAGTGCGACTCCCAGTGTGACATAGAGCGCACGCAGCTCACCCACGGTGAGGAGCGCGGCGAGTCCACCCGGCATGCGGGCGACGACGTGCACGTGCAGCAGGTAGCCAGCGATCGCCACGCTGGCCGCCGCCAGGATGATGTACGGGGTGCGGCGCGACGGAGTTACACACGCGGCGGCGAATCCCGCCATCATGCTCAACACAAGAACCACCAGACCCCCCGTCGGCGTCACACCTGGCTGAAAATTCCAGACATTGTCCGCCCGGTCGCCGATCACGAGGTGCGCCGCTGCGTTGAGCGGTCGCCACATCGTGCCCGCACGCCTCCCCAGGCCGAGCAGGAGACCCGTCACTGCCGCGAAGCTGACGAGACCCGAGTACCACGATCGCCCTGGCAGCGTGCGCCAGAACGCGAACGCGCCCGCTGGTCGGCGGGCGCGTTCGTCGTTCCACATCATGGGCGGCTCAGAAGCCGCTGATGTTCGTGCTGTCGCTGCAATCGCCGGCGACGCTCTCACAGCTGCGACCACCCGAGGCCGTGTAGCCGCTGAAGTGCTTGATCCGGCGGACCGAGATCCCCGTCCGCGTGTCCACGTACGTACGCAGGGTCGGGTCACCCGCCGCGTCATCCACCGTCACCCCACCGATGCTCCGGGCGTAGAGGATGTTGAACCGCGACAGGTCGCCCGTCGCGCCACGCGCATCGGGCGTGTACATGTACATCCACACCCAGCGCGACGGATCCGCCGAGGGAGCGAAGCGCAGCTCGGGGCTGAAGTCCACCCAGCTGCGGCCGCCCTCGGTGCGAACCTCGGCGTGAATGCGGATCGGCTTGCCGATCGTCGTGCAGGCCGTCTCCCACTCGCCGTACGTGCTGCGCGCAGGATCGCAGATGCTCTTCTTCGGGAAGACCACGGCGTGGTTGCCGACGAAGAAGACGCCACCCTGCGGACCGACGGTGAAGTCGACCGACGTGTTGGCCGGCCCGATGCCGCTCAGGCTCAGCGACGGACGCCCCTGCGGCGCCATCATCATGGAAACCGGCGCGCTCGCAGTGCTCGCGCTCTGCTGCGCCGTGGGAGCGACGAAGGTGTTGTCCGAGCAGCCGGCGAGCGCGGCGAGGACCGCCACGTTGGCCACGACGACCCAGTAGTTACGCTGACGCATAGATAACCCCGCGAGACGCGGATGGCGCTCGGTGTACCCGCCATGTGGACCGGCGACGGGTGTCCGGAGCGGTTCATTCCAGGACTTGGTCCGACCAGAACCGGCAGCATCGCCGGCCCTTTTTCCTGTGGACCCAGTCTACCGAACTCGGCCTATTCGGTCAATAGTGGATTTACTGTCAAATAATAATACAGTGAACCGGTCCCGAATCACGGGATTCGCCAAGACTTCCGGACGACTGGCGTAACGCTTCAGCGCTTCGGTCACCAGGTCCGGCGCATGCACCCGCATCTCACCCCCCAGCTCTGCCGTCAGGCTCGCCGCGCCGAACACGTCGCTCGGCTCGGCCAGGGCCAGCGCCCGCCCGAACCGCTCGACCGCTCGATCCAGCTGCTCGTCGAGCAGCGCCAGGCGAAGGAGGAGTGCCTCTCCCAACTCACGCCCCTGGAACCAGTCCGAACGTGAGTCCAGGAAGGGCTCGACGAGCGCCGCCGCTCCGCGCGCCGACTCCACCTCCCCCCGCCGCAGCTCACAGAGGCCGAACCCGGCCCGGGCCCCGAATTCCACCTCCGCCTGCCCGATGCGCTGCGCGAGCCCCACGACCAGCTCGTACGTGTCCCCCGCCTCGCGATCCCGCCCCCGGTCCCGCTCCAAGTGGGCCAGGTTGTAGGTGGCATAGAGCTGCAGCTCGCTGTTCTGCACGTTCGCACAGAGCTGAAGCGCCTCGCCCAGCTGTTCGATCGCCGAGTCGTACTCGCCGATTCGTGCCGCCAGCACCCCCAGATTGAGCGCCGCACGCCCCCACCACTCCGTGAGGCCGGTGGTTCGCGACTCCTCGACCGCCGCGCGCAGCGCACTCCTGGCTTCCTCCCAGTTGTTCTCGATCAGCTCGAGAATTCCGAGGTTGTTGAGACTGCGTGCGCGACGCATCGTGTCGCCGATGTCGGTCGCCAGGTCGAACGAGCGGTTGAACAGCGCCCGCGCCTGCGACGCATCCTCGAGCTGGATCGTGATCGCGAGCCGATTGCACGAATCCGACAGCAGCGCCCGGTCATCGGTCTGCTCGGCGATCGCCACGCACTCCTCGGCAACCTGCTTGGCGGCGATCGGATCCCCCAGCCTCCAGTGGGTCTGCGACATCAGCAGCAGGATCGCCGCACGCTCCGGGTACGCGTTCACCGCGCGCGCTTCCTGCTCCAGCGCGTGCAATCCGGCCAGGGTGTCGTTCGCCGACTGCCCGCGGGACATGCGAACGAGCATCTGCGTGCGCTTCACGCGCAGCGCACGGAGCGCGTCTCGCTGCTTCTCGTACCATGCCAGGGCCAGCTCGCACAACGCCTCGGCTTCCTCGTAGCGCCCGGCCGCCTCGGCCAGCGAGGCCATGCGCACGCGCACGTCCGCCAGCGCTTCGGCCGAGGGCGCCGTGCGCTCCGCCGACGCGAGCAGCTCGGCGGCAGCACCGGTCTCGTACAGTGCCAGGGCAGCTTCCGCGGCGAGCAACGCGTGCTCGTGTGCCTCCACGCTCGCGCCGGCCGCCTCGTAGTGCGCGGCGATCTCGGTGGGTGATACGCCGCGGCGCGAGGCGAGGACCCGCGCCGCGCGCCGGTGGAGCGCCACGCGCTGATCCTCGCGCAACAGGCGCCGGGCCGCACGCGCAATCTCCTCGTGCGCGAACGCCAGCGTCCCCTTCACGCGTTCGAACGTCGGCACCAGCAGGTCGGCCGCGGCGAGGCGGGAGAGACCCTCGGCCACCTCGTCCGCCGGCAGGTCGGTCATCTCCGCCACGAGGGCCTCGTCGCAGTCGCGCGCCAGCACGGCGGCAGCCTCGAGCACCTGCCGGGCCGTGGATGGCAATCGCTCCACTCGGCGACCGAGCAGCTCGTGCAGGCTGGCCTGCGGAGGCAAGTCGGCGGGCGCGCTCCAGCGCCACTGCCCTCCTTCACGCGCCAGGTGGCCGCTCTCCTCGAGATCGCGAAGCAGGTGACCGACGAGCAGCGGATTCCCCTCCGTGGTCCGGTAGACGTAGGTCAGCAGGTCGCGACCCACCTCCTCGCCCCGCATGGAGCCCTCGAGCCACCGCTTCACGTCGTCACGGGTCAGGCGCGTCAGGCGCACCTCGTGATGGCGCGGGCGCGAGGCGAGCCGACTCCACCGCTCCGCCGCGTCGTCGTCCTCCTCGCGGGTGCGGAAGCTGAGCGCGATGAGGATGCGCTCGTTCTCGAGCTGCGGGATCAGGTATTCCAGGGCATCCCACGATGCGCCGTCCGCCCACTGCAGCTCCTCCAGGTGGATGAGCAGCGGGCGCTGCTGCGCGGCGAGGCGCAGGAAGTCGGCGAGCTCCTCGAGCAGGCGGATCTTGCTGCGCCCGCGAGGGGGATCGTTCACCGGCCGATCGAGTGAGCCGTCGAGTGAGGGGAGCTCGCGCCAGCCGCGCGTGCTCTTCACGGGCAGCCGGCGCACGCCGCGCAGCACGTCGCTCCACACCGCGTATGGCGCCGCCAGCGTCCCTTCGCGCGCCGCGGCCACGACCAGCGAGCCGCCGCGCATTCGCACCTCGGGCTCCAGCGAGCGCACGAGCGAGCTGGTGCCGACTCCCGTCTCGCCGATGACCGCCACCACGCGGCCCACGCCGCGTACCATGTCCTCCAGGTAATCGGTGACTCGCGAGAGCTCCTCGCCGCGTCCGACGAAGCGCGCCAGCTCGAGGACGCCGGTGCGCCGCGCGCCGGCGAAGCCCAGTGCGTCCTCCCCGGCCGACTGGCGCGCGCCGCGCGCCGCCGCGAGCAGCTCCTCGAACCCCTGGCCGTCCGCCGGCGAGGAGGCGATGCCGAGCGACAGGGTGAGCCGAAGCGAGCGATCCGACGCGCCGCCCGAGAACACGTGGCCGCGACTGGCGGAGAGGAGGCGCTGCCCCACCGTTTCAGCGAGCGGCGTGGCGGCGCCGAGGAGGAGCACCAGCTCGTCGCCCACCATCGCCACGGCGTCGCTGCCGCGCAGGTTCCGGCGCACGAACAGGTTGAGCTCGCGCATCAGCGCCTCGGTGCGCGTCTCGCCGAGCTCGCGGCGGATGGCGCCGATACCATTCGGCCCCAGCGAGCAGACGACGCTGCCCTGTTCGGCAATCATCGCAGTCGCGAGGGCGGCGAGCTCGTCGAAGGAGAGCTGCCTGGCGAAGTCGTCGGCGGGGGTGAGCGGTCCGATCACGCTGCAACAACGGAGGGAGGGAAGAGCGGCGTCGGCGCCGGCTCACTACCCTAGACGAACGCGCGGCCGTTCCGCAAGCACGCCGGCCAACGGCGGGAATCCTCGGCGGGAATTAACCATAGCTGGGCGCCGTCGTCTTCCAGTCGTCTCCAGCCGGTACACTCCCATGTCCAGCCGACGGTTCCTCGTCGCCTTCCTTGCCCTGCTCGGCGCCTGCGTTGCGCCTGCCGCTCGGCTGCCGCAGGGCAGCCACGCGGCGGCACCTGCGCCGCTCATCGTGGTGTCGCCCACCGAGCCGCGTGAGCAGACCGCCGACCAGCAGGTGGAGCAGGTGCTCAACCGGCTCGCGTTCGGCCCGCGTCCGGGCGACGTGGGCAGGGTGCGCGAGATGGGGGTGGACCGCTGGATCGCCCTCCAGCTCGCGCCGGAGCGCATCGACGACCACGTGATGGACTCCGTGGTCGCTACATCATATGAAGGGCTCGACCGGCCGACGAGCGACATCGTCGCCGACTACGTGACGGGCCAGCAGGCCCTGCGACGGACGCAGGCCCAGCTCGCGCAGGAAGGTGATTCGAGCGCGAAGAGGGACCTCCGCAGCGAGGTGCTCAAGCGGAATCCCGAGTTGCGTGACCAGCTCCGCCGCAGCCAGCGCGCGCTGGGCGAGCTGCAGTCCGCCAGGCTGGCACGCGCCGTCGGCAGCGAGCGGCAATTGCAGGAGGTGATGACGGATTTCTGGGAAAACCATTTCTCCGTCTTCGCCGGCAAGGGGGTGACGCGGCTGTTCCTGCCGGCGTACGATCGCGACGTGATCCGTCCGCACGCGCTCGGCAAGTTCCGCGACCTGCTCGGCGCGGTGGCGAAGAGCCCTGCGATGCTGTTCTACCTGGATCAGTGGCAGAGCACCGTGGACACCCTGCATCCGTCGGAGCTCGCCATGCAGGCACGCACTCGGCGTGGCGGGCGTCGCGCCGGTGCGATGCCGCCGGCTCGTCCCGCCCAGGCTGTGCGCGCCAGGCGCGGCCTGAACGAGAACTACGCGCGCGAGCTGATGGAGCTCCATACCCTCGGCGTGGACGGCGGCTACACCCAGCAGGACGTGATCGAGGTCGCCCGCGCGCTCACCGGCTGGACGATGAACCCGCGGCAGAATGCGGACTTCGTCTTCCGCCCGGCCATCCATGATGCTGGCGAGAAGGTCGTGCTCGGCCATCGCCTGCCGGCCGGTCGCGGGATCGAGGATGGCGAGAATGTGCTCGACATCCTCGCGCGCGATCCCCATACGGCCCACTTCATTGCCCGCAAGCTCGCCATCCGCTTCGTGAGCGACGATCCGCCGCCGGCGCTGGTGGAGCGCGCCGCGCAGGTGTTCCTCAGGACCGACGGCGACATCCGGGAAACGGTGCGGACCATCGTCACGAGCCCGGAGTTCTTCAGCCGCGCCGCGTACCGCAGCAAGGTGAAGTCGCCGTTCGAGCTGGTCGCGTCGTCGCTGCGCGCGCTCGGCGCGCGGCCGGACACCTCCATGCGCTCGGCGCAGGTGGTGGCGTTCCTCGGCCAGCCGATGTTCGGACACCGCGATCCCAACGGCTGGCCCGAGACGGGGGAGGCGTGGATGAACTCCGGCGCGATCCTGAACCGGATCAACTTCGGCGCGGCGCTCGCCGGAGGGCGCCTCCCCAATGCGAGCGTGGCGCAGTGGTCGGACGCCGAGCGACTGCGCGGCGCCCCGCGCGAGCAGCAGGTGGACGCCGTCGTGGATGCGTTCCTGGGCGGTCACGTGTCACCGGACACGCGGCAGATCCTCATGGACGGGGAGAATCCGCTCGCGCGGAAGCTCGCCGCCCCGGCGGACACGACCAGTGCGGCGATGACCGGTTCGACGATGACCGATCCCTCGATGCAGGCGATGCGCGACGCGCGCCCGACAAAGGGGGGCGCGGCGCGGCCCGCCGTGGCGCGCGGCCTCGGACGACCGGTGCAATTGAATGGACTGGCGCAGGTGGTAGGACTGGCGATCGGCGCACCGGAGTTTCAGCGGAGATAGCAAATGGACCGACGCGTATTCATGAAGTCCGGCGCCATGGCGCTGGTGACGATGGGGCTGAGCCCGAGCTTCCTGCGTCGCACCGCATTCGGCGCCGAGGTGCTGAAGGGGGCGGCGACAGGGGGCGCGGCACGGGGCAAGACACTCATCTGCCTCTTCCAGCGCGGTGCGGCGGACGCGCTCAACGTGGTGGTGCCGCATGGTGAGGCAGCGTACTATCGCCTGCGTCCGAACATCGCCATTCCGCGGCCCTCGCTCGGTGCTGGGCCGGCGGGCGCCGTGGACCTGGATGGATTCTTCGGCCTGCACCCCGCCCTCGCGCCGATGAAGCCGCTGTGGGACATGGGGATCCTCGCGCCGGTGCACGCGGTGGGAAGCCCGAGCAGCACGCGCTCGCACTTCGATGCGCAGGACTACATGGAGACGGGCACCCCCGACCAGAAGAGCACGCGCGACGGGTGGCTCAACCGGTATCTCGCGACGAAGGGCACCTGCGAAGCGGGATGCACGCACGAGAGCGCACCGTCGCCATTCCGCGCCGTGGCGATGACGCAGCAGACGCCGCGCATGCTGGAAGGGCCGTCACCGACGATCGCGATGAACTCGCTGGACGAGTTCAGCGTGCGCGCGGCTGGCCCAGCCGCGGACCGGCTGGAGGCGCTCTATCGCACCGGGTCGGCGGACGTGGTGCACGCCGCCGGCGGCGAGATGTTCGAGGCGGTGAAGATCCTCAAGGCGGCGAACCCGCAGCGCTACCTGCCGCAGAACGGTGCCGACTATCCGCGCTCGCAGTTCGGCCAGCGGCTGATGCAGATCGCGCAGCTCATCAAGGCGGATGTGGGGCTCGAGGTGGCGTTCGCCGACGTGGGCGGCTGGGACACGCACGTGAACCAGGGCGCCTCCACCGGCCAGCTCGCGGCGCGGCTCGACGACTTCGCGAAGTCCATCGCCGCCCTGGTCGCCGACCTGGGGGACCGGATGGCGGACGTGACGATCATGACGATGTCGGAGTTCGGGCGCACGGTTCGGCAGAACGGCAATGGCGGCACCGATCACGGCCACGCGTCGGCACTGTTCGTGATCGGCGGCGACGTGCACGGCCGGACGGTCTACGGCAAGTGGCCGGGCCTCGAGCCGGAGCAGCTGTACGAAGGTCGTGACCTGGCACTGACGACGGACTTCCGGTCGGTATTCTCGGAAGTCGCGGCGAAGCATCTGGGGGCATCGAAGCTCGAGGTGCTATTCCCCGGATTTGCGGCTGGTCGGAGTTCGTGGTTGGGAGTGTTGTAGTCGGGAGTGCGCACGGCGCAGCTTAAAGTGAAAGCTGTAAGCTGACTGTT
>DASURL010000108.1:0-2122 GCA_036280075.1 Gemmatimonadaceae bacterium
CCGCTCGCTCATCACGCCGCCGGCGGCGGCGAGCAGGTAGGGAACGGCGATGCGCAGCGTCTGCGCCAGGAACGCGAGGAAGATCATACGTCGGCGCTCGCGGCGGTGGGTGGGGCGACGTTCGGTTCCACGTGCTGCGCCGGACCGGTCGGCGCGCTGCGCCCGATGCGCAGCAGGCGTCGCACTTCCGGCACCGATACGCTCACGGCGATGATCACCACCGCCTGCAGCACGTCCACCATCTGCTTCGGCACGAGCGCGTTCACGGCGAGCCCGCCCTGCGACAGCGTCGCGAACAGCAATGCGGCGAGCACGATTCCCACCGGATGCGAGCGCCCGACGATGGCGACGGCGATGCCGAGGAAGCCCGCGCCCGTCGCGAACCCTTCCTCATAGTAGTGCTTGTAGCCGAGCACGTAGTTCAACCCGCCGATGCCGGCGATGGCCCCCGACACGGCGAGCGCGCGCCAGGTCACACCGGCCACGTTCACGCCGGCGTACTCCGCCGCCGCGGGCTGCAGTCCCACCGCGCGCAGCTCGAACCCGCGCCGCGTGCGGAACAGGTACCAGCCGAGCGCGATCGCCGCCACGACCGCCAATAAAATCGTCGCGTTCGCCGCCGAGCCATGGAACGACGCGATGAACGCATCGAGCCGCGGCAGCGCGCCGCTGGCGATCGGCGACGTGTGCAGCGTCTCCGGCACGTGCAGGCGCGTGCTCGTGAAGTAGTTCAGCAGCGCGAGCACCACGAAGTTGAGCATGATCGTCGTGATCACCTCGTGCGCGCCGAACCTCGACTTCAATACCCCCGCCGCGCCGCCCACCACTCCACCGCCCAGCGCCGACGCCAGCAGGTACAGCGGCAGGCAGAGCAGCGCCGGGATCCCCGGCGGCAGCAGCAGCCCCACCAGCGCCGCGCAGAATCCTCCCGCCGCGAGCTGGCTCTCGGCGCCGATGTTGAACAGGCCGGCGCGGAGCCCCAGCCCTACGGCGAGCCCCGTGAAGGTGAGCGTGGTCGCCTTGTACAGCACCTGCCCGAAGCCGTACGCGTTCCCCCACGTGCCCTCGATCAGCTCGCGGTACACCGCGCCCGGCGACTGCCCGAAGGTCATGATGAGCACGTCGCCCACCACGGCGGCGAGGAGCAGCGCCACGATCGGCGGCAGCACGCTCTCCTCGAATGCCTCGCTGATGCGCATGCTCATGCGGCGCGCTCCGCGCCGGTCATGTACGGTCCCAGCACCTCCGGCGTCGCCTCGGCGCGCGGCAGCACGGCGACGAACCGTCCTCCGTACATCACTGCGACCCTGTCCGAGAGCGCGAGCACCTCGGCGAGGTCCGCCGACACGAGCAGCACCGCCTTCCCCTGGTCGCGCGCTTCACGAAGGCGCGCGTGGATGAACTCGATCGCGCCCACGTCCACGCCGCGCGTCGGCTGCGCGGCGAGGAGGACGCGGAAGTCGCGCGCCATCTCGCGCGCGACGACGATCTTCTGCTGGTTCCCACCGGAGAGCGCGCTCGCCGGCAGCATCGCATTGGCGGGACGGATGTCGTACCGCTCGATGAGCCGCTTTGCGTTGTCCATCACCTTCGCCGCGTCGATCGCAGCGCCGCGGGTGAAGCGATGCTGCTGGCCGAGGATGAGGTTGTCGGCCACGGTATAGTCGAGCACGAGCCCGCGCTCGTGGCGGTCCTCGGGGATGTGCGACAGCCCCGCGTCGCCGCGCTCGCGCACCGAGGCGCTTGCGATGTCGCGCCCGCCGAGGACGATTACCCCCGACGTGGCAGCGCGCAGGCCGGCGAGCGCCTCCACGAGCTCCGTCTGCCCGTTCCCTTCCACCCCGGCGATGCCGAGGATCTCCCCGGGCGCCACGGTGAAGCTCACGTGATCCACCGCAGCCGCTCGTCGCGGGCCGGCGACGACGAGGTCGCGCACCTCGAGCAGCGCGGGGACCGCCTCCGACGTGCGTGCCGCCGAGCCCCCGTACTCCACGTCGAGGGCGAGCGCCACGTCGCGGCCGACCATGGCGCGCGCGATCGCCTGCGGCGTGGTGCCGGCGGTGGGCATCTGCGTCACGGTGCGCCCCTGGCGCATCACGGTGATCGCGTCGCTCACCTCGAT
>DASURL010000109.1:0-6850 GCA_036280075.1 Gemmatimonadaceae bacterium
GCCTGCCGCATGCGGAGGTCGCGCAGGAGGATCATCGGCGGCCGTCCGACCACGCGGTTGAACCGCGCCTCGAACGCCGACCGGCTGAGGAAGGCGGTGCGCGCCAGGCTGTGGACGGTGTGCCGCCCGCCGGGATGCGCCACCATCTCCGCGAGTGCGCGTGCGACCTGCGGATCGCTCAGCAGGGAGAAGCGCTCCACCCAGATATCCATCGAGCGCAGCGAGCGACGCAGCAGCGCGACGATGACCTGCTTCAGCAGCGCGGCACTCATCGCGCCGAAGCCGACTTCCTGCGCGACGAGCTCCATGAGAGCCGCCTTGAGCGTCTCGTCGACCTGATCGCCCTCCGCGAACTGTTCGATGATCGGCGCCTTGAGCGTGCCGAACAGGTCGGTGGACGCACCGTACGAGGCGTGGAAGTAGCCGCAGATGAGCACGATCTCCGGCTCGCCATCGTTCGCGACGTAGCGGCGCACCGCGCCGGGAGGGAAGAGCTGCGCGCGCCCGTCGATGGTTCTCCAGGTGACGCGCGATCCGCGCCGCGACGGCACCTCGATCCGGAAGAGCGTCTTCGCCGGCAGGACGACCAGCCGGTGCGGCTGCAGCTCGATCGGCTCGCGGCCGTCCACGACCATGCGGCCGGTGCCGGAGATGTTGTAGTGGAGTCCGGCGGCGTCGATGCCGCCCAGCTCCAGCCGATAGCCCTCGCCGACGAGGCACTCCGACAGCCGGACGAATTCCACCATCAGGGTGTCGAGCAGGCGGTCGAGCTCCGCCGGGTCGACCGGTACGAGTGGCTGCCTGTCGCTCATGAACGCGCCTTTCCCATCGCCCGGCCGGTGTTCGAGCGGACCTGCGCCGGGTGCCCGTGTCCATCCGCTCGCGTGGAGTAGAGAGCATGTCGACCATCATCACCGAAGCCGCGAATGCGGCGCGCACCGGCACCGACCGTGGCCTGCAGGACATCCTGGACTTCCTCGTCACCCAGGAGCAGCTCAGCACCACCTTCCTCACCGCCGCGATCGAGCGGGCGGAAGGCACGCCCTCCGCCGCCTTCCTCCCCGTGCTGCGCAATGCCGTGACGACCGAGTATCACCATGTGCAGGCGCTGAAGATGCTGGGCGGTGAATCGCTCACCACCAGATTCTGGCTCCCCGACGCGGCGTTCGGCAACGGTGGGGCCGGACTCTTCTCGACGGCCGAGGTGGTGGAGAGCGTCGAGATCAGCCTCTACCTGATCGGCGTGACGGCGTACACCCGTGTGCGGGACGAGCGAGGCGCACTGCTGTGCGCCGAGGCGATGGGAACCGAGGCAGTGCATCGCGCCCTCGTCCGGTTCGCCCAGGGACAGCTCGGGAGGGACGTCGGCATTCCGAACGATGTTGGCTTCGAGAACTTCGATTGGCAGACGGTGGCCGACGCGCGCGAAGCGCTGGAAGGACTCGGCATCGGCTACGGCCGGCAGGGTGCCGGTGCGGGACGCTTCTACGAGTATCCGGGCGACCCGGTCGCGCGCGGCGTCGGGACTCCCGTCACTCGCGTGTCTCCAAGATGAAGCGTCCGCTGGCGATGCGCTTCTTCGCGCGGGACATCACGGGCACCATCGCCGCGGACTGCTCGGCGGTGGAGGTGGAGTGGCGTGCGGGCACGCTGCTCATCGACGAGCCGGCGTTCAACGGTGGCCAGGACCTCGGACCCGATCCGTTCACGATGATCGTGGCCGGACTGGTGGGCTGCACGCTGACCACGTTGCGGATGTATATCCGTCGCAAGGGATGGCGGATAGACGACATCACCGTGCATGCCAACATGGTGCAGCCGCAGGCGCCCTTCAGGACCGTCATCCTGCGGACGATCGTCCCTGGCCAGCCCGTGACCGAGGAGCAGGGGGAGAAGCTGCTGGAAATCGCGAGGAACTGTCCGGCGGCGAGGCTGCTCGCGGGGGAGATCATGCTCGACACGGTGCTCGATGCCGACGCGCCGTGAGAAGGGCAGGTACGGCCGGCACCCGCTCACCGGGCGGCCGGTCCGTGCCGATACTGGAGGCACTCCTCCCGCCGCATCTCCGTGCCGCCTGCTCAAGACGCATGACCGAAGTGGAAGTCCGCCACGACGAAGATCCCTGGTATCGCCACGCCTTCGATCAGGCCGGAATCGGGCTCGCGGTGTGCCGGCTGGACGGTGCGATCGAGCGCGCCAATGCCGCGCTGTGCGAGTTCGTCGGCTATCCTGAGCACGAGCTGCTCTCGCTCCGCTACCACGACGTCACCCACCCGGACGATCTCCGCCTGGACGAAGAGCAGATGGGGCGGGTGATGGACGGCGAGCTCCCGCGCTTCACCGAGGAGCGGCGCTTCCGCCGGCGCGACGGCGGCATCGTGTGGGGGCTGCTCACCGTCACCGTGCTGCGCCTTCCCGATGGGCGGGTGCGCCGGATGTCGCAGATCCTCGACATCACGGAACGCCGGCGGGCCGACGAGGAGCTGCGCCAGAGCGAGGCGCGGCTCCGCGCGCTGGTGGAGACGGCGCACGAGGGGATCTGGGTGGTGGATCACGTGGGCACGACGACCTACGTGAACTCCCGCCTCTGCACGATGCTCGGCCGTGCGTCGACGGACCTCATGGGACAGCCCCTGTTCGACTTCATGACGCCGGCAACGGCCTTCGAGGCGCGCACCCTGTTCGCGCGGCGCCAGCGTGGAATCGCCGAGACGCACGAGATCGAGCTTCGACGGCAGGACGGCACCCCGTTGTGGGCGCTGATGGCGATGAGCCCGATTGCCACGCCGGACGGGGAGTTCATGGGCGCCCTGGCGATGGTCACCGACATCACGAAGCGGCGCGAGGCTGAGCAGGCGCTGCGGGAGAGCGAGGCGCGCTACCGGCACGTCGTCGCCAATGCGCCCGGGATGGTGTACCGGTTCACCTACCATCCCGACGGCACCAAGGGATACACCTTCGTGAGTGAGGGAGCGCGCGCGATCTTCGGCGTGGAGCCGGAGGACGTCGTGCGCGACTCCAACGTCCTCGTGCAGCTCGTCCATCCAGACGATCGCGACGGCCTCGTCGCGCACGCTCGCGCGGTCGCCGACGTGGTGGGCGACTTCCGCTGGGAGGGGCGCGTGCTGCTCCCGTCGGGGGAGGAGCGCTTCGTCCAGGTGGTGGCCCACGACCAGCGCACGCCGGATGGCGCGGTGGTCTCCGACGGCCTGGTGCTGGACGTCACGGAGCAGCGGCGAGCGGTGGTGGCGCTCGAGCAGAGCGAGATCCGCTTTCGCCTCGCCGCCCGCGCCGCCAACGACGTCATGTACGACTGGAACATCGTGACCGGGCACCACTTCTGGGGCGAGACGCTGCAGACGGCGTTCGGCCACGATCCGCGCGCGTTCGAGGCGACATACGAATGGTGGGTCTCGCTGCTTCACCCGGACGATGAGGCGCGCGTGACGACGAGCCTCACGGCGGCGCTCGAGGGGGCGGGCGAGGGGTGGACGGAGGAATATCGCTTCCGTCGCAGCGACGGCGGCTATTCCCGCGTGCTCGACCGCGCGTACGTGCTGCGCGACGACACGGGCCGCCCGACGCGGCTGGTGGGCTCGATGATCGACCTCACCGGGCACGACCTGCTCGAGGAGCAGCTCAGGCAGTCGCAGAAGATGGAAGCGGTGGGACGGCTCGCCGGCGGCGTGGCCCACGACTTCAACAACCTGATCACCGTCATCAAGGCAAGCACGGGGTTCCTCCTCACCGACATGGATGCCGCGGATGCGCGCACGGAGGACGTGCGCCAGATCGCCGCGGCCGCCGACCGGGCGGCCGGCCTGACGCGACAGCTCCTGGCGTTCAGCCGCAAGCAGATCCTCAACCCGCGCGTGATCGCCCTCAACGACGTGGTGGCCAACCTCCGTCCGATGCTCGCCCGCCTCATCGGCGAACACATCGCGGTGGAGGCGCGGCTGATGGCGGGGATCGACAGCCTCATGGCGGACGTGGGCCAGTTGGAGCAGGTGCTGATCAACCTCGCCGTGAACGCGCGTGACGCGATGCCGGAGGGCGGGCGGCTGCTGATCGAGACGGCGCAGGTGACGCTCGACGGCGGCTACGCCTCGAGCCACCTGGCGCAGGAGCGCACCGTCGTGCTGCCGGGCCAGTACGTCATGCTCGCCGTGAGCGACACCGGGGTCGGCATGCCGCGCGACGTGCAGGCACGCATCTTCGAGCCCTTCTACACCACCAAGGAGGCGGGAAAGGGCACGGGTCTCGGACTCTCGACCGTGTACGGCATCGTGAAGCAATCGGGCGGCCACGTCTGGGTCTACTCCGAGCCCGGGGAAGGAACGGTGTTCAAGCTTTACTTCCCGCGCATCGCGCCATCGGCGGCGACGCCGCTCAGCCAGCCCGTCGTCGCCCCGCCCGTGCGCGGCAGCGAGACTGTGCTGCTGGTCGAGGACGAGGAGGCCCTGCGTCGGCTGGCGCGCCGGATCCTCGAGCGGAATGGCTACCGCGTGCTGGAGAGTCGGAACGGTCGCGAGGCCCTCGAGCGGGCGACGGCGCACGACGGGCCGATCCATCTCGTGCTCACCGACGTCATCATGCCCGAGATGAGCGGGCGCGGGCTCGTGGAGCGCCTCCGTGCCGTGCGTCCGTCCGCGGCGGTGGTGTACATGTCGGGGTATACCGACGACGATGTGCTGCGCCGCGGCCTGTTCGAGCCCGGCTCCCGCTTCGTCCAGAAGCCGTTCGTGGCCGACGAGCTGCTGCGGGTGGTGCGCGAGATGCTCGAGGGCGCAGGCTGAACCGGTCGCGGGGCACGGTTCAGGCCAGCGCCGCCCAGCCACTGCCTACAGCTCGCGCCTCATGCTCTGCGCCTCGAGCGTCGAGCCGGGCCGGAGCGGCCTCCGCTCCCCGTACGTCACGAACCCTGCGCCCTCGTACAAGCGTATCGCCGCCTCGTTGTTGCAGGTCACGTCGAGCTCGAGCTGCTGCGCTCCCATCACGCGCGCCCACGTGGCCGCGGCGTCCACCAGCGCGCGGCCGACACCTTGTCGACGCTGGTCGCCGGCGACCCACATCTGATAAAGGTGCGCCGTGTCCGGCGCATCGTCGTCGAGCCGCACCCACGCCAGTCCGCAGGGTGCTCCCTCGCACTCGGCGATCATCGGCAGCTCGCTCGTCGACCGCACGCCGCGCACGAGACGCTCGGCCCAGTCGTCGTCGGAGAGCCCCGCTTCGAGGTCGAGGAGGCTGCCGTAGGCGTCGGGTGAGTCATGGAGCGCGCGGAGGCGCACCTCGCGATAGAGGGGCCATTCGTCGTCGCCGAAGGGACGAATTGTGAGAGCGGGGTTGGGCATGGCGAGAGTATACCACGGCGCGCCCAGTATCGGTGTTCGCGCGGATCACTTCTTCTCCTCGCGCTCCAGCTCCTCCCTGAACCGACGCTCGGCTCCGTCGATGTAGCGCTCGTATCCGGCGCGGTCGATGAACGGCGCCACGGGATCGGCGGCCGTGGCGCGTGCGCGCCGCTTCCGGTCGAGGGCGAAGAAGCTGGCGTGCGAGCCGAGGAAGATGTCCGCCGGCAGGCTGCGGAGGGTGCGGAAGCTGCGCTCGAAGTCCGTCCGGATGCCGGGATACGACTCGGTGGGGACGAACTTCATGAACGGAAGGAGCGAGAGGCTGCACACGTCCACCGCGAACAGCTCGCGGTCGCCGTCGCGTACCGGATACGACCAGGTCGTGCAGCCAGGGGTGTGGCCGGCGGTGACGTGCGCGGTGACGGCGAGCGGTCCGACGCGCACGGTGTCGCCATCCTTGAACCGGTGATCCACGCGCGGGGCGGGGAACCGCCCGACGCCAAGGAAGCTGAGCGGACCGTAGGTGGCGCGGTCGCCCGCACCGCCCTTCGCCATGATGTCGGCGTCACCTTCGCTGACCCAGAGCTGTGCGCCGGATGCCTGCTGCAGCTCGCGCAGGCCACCAGCGTGATC
Source organism: Gemmatimonadaceae bacterium (assembly GCA_036280075.1). GTDB lineage: Bacteria > Gemmatimonadota > Gemmatimonadetes > Gemmatimonadales > Gemmatimonadaceae > AG11. The sequence continues at coordinate 5,985 of DASURL010000109.1, forward strand.
GGAGTGCGCGTGGGTGTTGAGCAGCACCTTCACGTCACGGATGTCGAAGCCGAGCTTCGCGATGCTGCGTTCGATGAGCGGCGCCGTCTCGGGGTAGCCGCCGTCGATGAGGATGTGCCCCTCCGGTCCCGTGATCAGGAACGACGTGACGCCGGTGGCTCCCACATAGTAGAGGTTGCCCGCGACGCGGAAGGGCTCGTCGGGAATGGAGCGGTTGCGCCTGATGGCGGCGCGCCACTGCACGAAGAGGAAGGCGAAGAGCGCGACGAAGGCGCCGAGGAGGATGCGGCGCCAGTAGTTTCGGATGTATCGTGGCATGCAACCCGAGAGAGACTATAGATGAGAGTCGAGCGAAAGCCCTTTACGACACAAAGTATGAGCCGGTTTCACCGGCTAAGCTGCGCCGCACTCGCGCTGGCGGCGGTCGCCGCCTGTCATCCAGCGAGCGTCGGCAGCTGGCCGCCCCCGCTCACCGCGATCCCCTTTCCTGTCGAGCAGGTCACCAGCCAGCAGGTCGCGCCGGGCGTCGTCCATCGCACCCTGAAGTCGCCCGCCGGACCGTGGACGATCAACATCCTCTCTGTCGCGCTCGACAGCTGCAACAGGGCGGAAGCGGTGAAGGGCGCCGACTCCGCGGCGGGACGCTTCCGCACGACCGCATTGTTGAATGGACTCGCCGAGCACAAGCACGTCGTCGGCGGCGTGAACGCCGACTTCTTCAGGCTGAAGGACGGCACGCCGACGAACCTCCTCGTCGTCAACGGCCGGATGATCACGCCACCCAATGGCCGCCCGGTGCTCGCCTTCGATTCTGCAGGAGTGCCGCACCTGACGCCATTCACGCTGCGCGACGGGACGCTCGAGCC
>DASURL010000110.1:0-17763 GCA_036280075.1 Gemmatimonadaceae bacterium
CTCCAGCAGGTCGTAGGTCACGAGCACCACCGGCACTTCGGCGAGGATCTTCGGGCCGAGCTTCTTGCGGCCGATGCGGCGCTGGAGCTGGGCGAAGGGCAGTGCGACACCGCCGGCCCATGGCATGATCTCGCCGTCGAGCGCGGTGCCGTCGGGTAATCGCTCCGCCGCGGCGACGAGCTCGGGGAAGCGATCGGTGACCAGCTCGCCGCCACGCGACCAGACGTAGGTGCGGCCACCGCGCCGGATGACCTGCGCGCGGATGCCATCCCACTTCCACTCCGCCTGCCACTCGTGCGGCTCGCCGAGCGCCGGCAGCTCCTCCTCGAGCGCGTACGCGAGGTAGAAGGGATAGGGCCGCGACTCGTCGGCATCCGCCGCGTCGGTGGCGACGAGCGTGGTGAAGCCGCCCGGCGTGGGAAGCCAGTTGCCGCCGAGCCGATGCGCGATCACGCCTTCCTCCACACCACTCGACTGTGACAGCGCGCGCACGACGAGCTGCTCCGACACGCCGACGCGGAAGGCGCCCGTGATCAGCTTGTTCCAGATGTAGCGCTCCATCCCCCACAGCGCGCGCCACGCGGCGAGCACCGTGTCCCGCTGCTCCGGCTCGGTCATGTCGCCGAGCGGCAGGATGCGACGCTCCACCCACTCGTGCAGCGGCAGGTCGTCGGCGGGTGAGTCGTCATCGGATCGCACCTGCTCCGGCAGCACGAGCGCGATCGTCTCGGCGAGGTCGCCCACGGCGTGGTAGCTCTCCTCGAACAGCCACTCCGGCACCCGCGCCGCTTCCATCGCCCAGGCCGCGAGCCGGCGGACGGGGATCAGCCGCTTGGGGCGGCCGCCAGCGAGGAAGTACACCGCCCACGCCGCGTCGGCGGGAGCGGTGTCGGCGAAGTATTCCGCCATCGCCGCCACCTTGCGATTGGTGCTCGTCGTGGCGTCGAGGTCGGCATACAGGCGGGCGAACGCCTTCACGTCGTCCCCTCCGCGTCGGCGGCGACACCGGCGTCGTCGCCGTCGCCCTCCCCTTCCCACTGGCTGGCGATGGTGCGCGTGCGCAGTCCGCGCTCCTCGAGGAAGCGCGCCACGGGCTCACGGTAGCCGTGCGTCACCCACACGCATTCGGCGCCGGTGGTGTGGATGGTGTTCAGCAACGATGGCCAGTCCACGTGATCGGAGAGGACGAAGCCGCGATCGAGCCCGCGTCGCCGACGCGCGCCGCGCACGCGCATCCAGCCGGACGCGAATGCCGTGGAGTGGTCGCCGAAGCGGCGAAGCCAGGTGCTCCCCGCCGCGGAAGGTGGTGCGACGACCAGGCTGCCGCCGAAGCGCGTCCCCTTCGGCATCGTCGCGACGGCGGTCGTCGGCGGCAGCGTCACGCCCGCGTCGCGGTAGTCTCGGGTGAGCCGCTCCACCGCGCCATGGGTGTAGATCGGCCCGATGTCGGCGTCGAGCACGCCGGCGAGGATGCGCTGCGCCTTGCCGAGCGCATAGCCGTACACCACGGAAGCGCGCCCTTCAGCGGCATTGTCGCGCCACCAGTCGCGCAGCTCGCGGAAGACCTCAGCCTGCGGACGCCAGGTGTAGATCGGGAGCCCGAAGGTGGATTCGGTGACGAAGGTGTGGCAGCGCGCGACCTCGAACGCCGTGCAGGTGGCGTCCGGTTCGGTCTTGTAGTCGCCCGACACCACCCACACTTCGCCGCGATGCTCGAGCCGCACCTGCGCCGAGCCGAGGATGTGGCCGGCGGGGATCAGGGTGACGGTGATGTCGTTGATGCGGATCGGAGCGCCATAGTCCACCAGCTCGATGGACGCTTCCGTGCCCAGCCGGGTGCGGAGCACGCGCTCGCCTTCGCGCGCGGCGAGGTAGTGACGGCTCCCCCATCGTGCGTGGTCGCCGTGCGCGTGCGTGATGACGGCACGATCGACCGGCAACCACGGATCGATGTAGAGGTCTGCTGCCGGGCAGTAGAGGCCGCTTGGCGTGGTGATGAGCATCGGGGACGGTGCAGGGCGAATCGCTGGCGCACCGTCCCCTGTACGAAGAGTCGTGCCGCGGGGCCGTTATCCGTTCCGCATCACGTCCTGGCAATCGATCGTCCCCTTGAGGCCCACGCCGTCCTTGCTCTTCGCGTCGAAGGTGACCTTGCCGGACTTCCCCTGATCCTGCACGGTCACGGTGCCGCTCCCGCCCTTGTTCGACGATTCGGGGCGCGTGTTGACGTCGTACGAGTGGCCGCCGCTGCCGAAGAGGGGGCCGAACTGCACGGTCATCTGGAAGTTGGACGTGCCGCTCGCCGCCGCCTTGGTGTCGGGAACGACGAGCTGCAGGCTGCTGAATTCCTTCGGGTCGGTGGCGTCGATCGAGTACTGGTTCCCCCACGCATGCTCGCCCGCGAGGCCGTAGCTGCAGCCGGCGTCCTTCATTTCCACGTCGTACGTGCCGGCGTTGGCGCCGCCGGTCACCTCGAGGTGGATCTTCCCCTTCGACGCGCCCGTCGACGCCGCACTCGCCGTCGCGGCGCTCGCGGCGCCGGTCGAGTCGGCGGTCGCGCTCTCCTTCGAGCAGGCGGCGGTGAGGGCGATGAGCGACACCGCCGCCATCACGGTACGGGGACGGACGAGGAACGACGCGGCATTCGATCGGGTCATCGAGCAGCTCCCTGGTGCGGGTAGAGTGGATGTCGAGCTTCGCGGGGCGACGCTACGGCGCGCGCCGCGAACACACAAGTATGACGTGCCGAATCCAGCCGTCCTCTCGTGCCTGGCAACTAAATGTCTAGTTGACATGCCGGGCCGGGAGCGGTACTATCTCCTAGAACTCTAGGAGACAAGATGCGGATCGCGTTCACCGACCGGGAGCTCGACGTGATGGCCGTCCTGTGGGCCCAGGGGCCGTCCACCGCGGCAGAAGTGCGCGAGCGTCTCACCGACGACCTGGCGTACAACACCGTCCTCTCCATGCTTCGCATCCTCGAGGACAAGGGCTACGTCGGGCACACCGAGGAAGGCCGAGCCCACCGCTACTTCCCGCGTGTCGCGCGGGAGGCAGCGGGAACGAGCGCCCTCGCCCGGCTCACGGAGAAGATCTTCGGGGGGTCCGCCGAGCTGCTGCTCACGCACCTGGTGCGCGATCGCTCGCTGGACGAGGCGGAGCTGAAGCGGCTGCGGCGCCTCCTCGACGAACGCATCCGCAAGGGCGAAGGGCGCAAATGATCGCCGCCTGGATGCTGCACGCCGCGATGGTCGCCGCGATCACGGCGCTCGCCGCGCTGCTCACCGAGCATGGCGTCCGTGCCCTGCGTCGCCCGGTTCGCTTCATCTGGGTCGGCGCCCTCTTCGTCGCGTTGTCCCTCACGCTCGGCCGACTGCTGCTGGGCACTCGCGCCGAGCCGACGACTGCTCCTCCCGGGGTGCGGGAGCCCGCGATTGCGGGCCAGCCGACAGGGGGTGGCGGCGATGGCAGGGCCGTGTCCACGACCGGCTTCGCGTCCGTGCGTGCACGGTTCGACGTGGTATCGGTTCCCGGCTGGCTCTCCGTGCTCGACGAGCCGTTGCTGATCGCGTGGGCGCTCGGCTCCGGGACCTGGGCGGTGTTGCTCGTCAGCTCGGCCGTTCGCGTGCGGACGCAGAGCGGCGCGTGGCGTGCGACTTCCGTCGATGGCGTGCCTGTCCACGTCTCCGACGACACCGGTCCCGCACTGCTCGGCATCACGCGCCATCGCATCGTGCTGCCGTCATGGGTGCTGGATCTCGAGCCTGGCCAGCGTCGCATGGTCCTCCTGCACGAACGCGAGCACGCGCGAGCTGCCGACCCGTCCTGGCTGCTCGTCGGAGCGCTGTTCGTGCTGCTGCAACCGTGGAATCCGGTGGTCTGGCTGATGCATCGGCGTCTCCGCCTCGCCGTCGAGGCGGATTGCGATGCGCGTGTGCTCGCGCAGGCGACCGACGTCCGGAGCTACGGCGAGCTGCTGCTCGACGTCGGTGCTCGATCACCGGGCGGGCTCGCTCCCGTTGCCGCGCTCTCGGAAGCTCACTCGATTCTCGAACGGAGGATATCGCTCATGACGCAACTGCCGTCCGCACGCCCACGCCTGCGAAGCGCCGCGGCGCTGGCGGTCGCCGCCCTGCTCGGCTTCGTGGCATGTCAGCTCCCCCGCCCGGCCGCCCCGGTGCCCGCTGCGGCCGATTCGCAGCAGGGAGCGGCGGCCGGAGCGTCCTCCACGAGCGGCGGCGTCACTGGCAAGCGCACCATCGTGACACTGACGTCGCTCGGACTCGAGGGAACCGGTTCATCCACCACGATTCTCGTCTTCGCCGACGGACCGGCACGCATCGGCATCGGCGACGCGACACTGGCCGCCCTCACCGACACCCTGCGCCTGGCGAATCTCCCTTCCATGGCGGTGGACGTCACCGACAGTGACGTCCACCTGCGACTCGTCGGTGCCGGCAGGATGCGCATCGGTGCCGAAGTGACGAACGGTGCGGCATCGAAGTTCTCCGCCACTGGCTCGGAGCTCGTGGTACTGAAGGGTGGTGCCGGGGTCCGGTTCGGACCGGCGCCGGCTCGATCGCCCAAGGGGTGAGCAGGGCTACTGATCCGCCACCACCCCGACCTGCTTCGTCGAGTTGATGAAGTTGGCGATGTCCTCCTTCAGCTGCTTCGCCGACGCCTGGTTCAGGTACGCCATGTGCCCGCTCTCGTAGTACTTCAGGCTCACGCGGTCCTTGTACGTCTGGTCGAAGCCGAGGTGGTCGAAGGTGTACTCGGCGTTGGCGAACGGCGTGGCGGTGTCGTAGTAGCCGGCACCATTCATGACCTTCAGGTACGGATTCTTCGCCATCGCGAGGCGGAGTGACTCGATCTCGCTCGGGAAGCCGCTGCGTCCGGCGAGGGCGCCGTAGTCCCAGCGGCCGGTGTGGCCGCCCATGTAGTACTGCAGGTCGCTCGTGTACTTCAGGTCGTCGTGCAGGTAGCGCATGAACGCGCTCATGAACGCGCCCGACGGCGCCACGTCGCTCGGGTCGAAGTCCTGCCGCGTGCTGCTCGCATTGCCGGTGAGCGCGGTGAGGCGGCTGTCGTAGCGGCCGAGGATGAGGCGCTGGTCGCGCAGCAGCTCGGTGCGGTAGGTGCCGGGGTCGATGCGCAGGTTGGTGTTCTGGACGAACGTCGGCGACACGCCCGTGAGCCGCGCGATCTTCTGCGCCTCGCTCGTGCGTTCGGCGGCGGTGAGCCGGTTGCCCTTGGCGAGGGCGACGAGGTAGTCGCCGAAGGCGTAGTCACGCGCCTGCTGCACCACCTGCTGGAGCGTCAGCCGCTGCAGGTCGGCGGGGAGCTTGTGGTGATACCACGCCGTCGCGGCGTACGTGGGCAGGATGCTGGAGTACGCGATGTCGTTGGCGGGCGAGGGCTGGATGTACTGGAAGTCCAGCACGGTGCCAAGGAGCATGATGCCGTTGAGCTGGATCCCCTCGTCGTCCTGCAGCTCGCTCGCGAGGCCGGCCGAGCGGAAGGTGCCGTAGCTCTCGCCGAAGAGGTACTTGGGCGAGCCCCAGCGACCGTACTTGTCCAGGTAGTCGCGAATGAACTCGCCGAACATCTTCACGTCGTTCTCGGCGCCGGTGAAGTCGGTGGCCTTCACCCCCTTGGCCGGCCGCGAGTAGCCGGTCATCATCGCGTCCACCTGCACGAGGTCGGTGACGTCGAGGGGCGAGTACGGATTGGGCACCAGGTTGTACGGCGGCGCGGGCTGCGCGCCGTTGGGCCCCATCTCCGGGTGCTTGGGCGCCATGATACCCATGTCGAGCCAGATGCTCGCCGAGCCGGGGCCGCCGTTGAAGAAGAAGGTGACCGGACGCTTCGTGGCGTCCTCGCCGTCCTTCGTGTACGAGATGTAGAAGACCTGCGCCTTCGGCTTCCCGTTGTCGTCCTTGAGGACCATGGTGCCCGTGTGCGCCGTGTAGGCGAGGGGGCGGCCGTTGATGGTGGTGGTGTGGTGGGTGACGGAGACCCGTTCCGTCACCGGGACGCCGACGCTGTCGGCCGCGGTGTCCGACGCGGCCGCCCCCGGCGCTCCGGGGCGACCCTGGCGACCACCGGGCGTGTTGGGGCGCTGGGCGACGGCGGCTCCGGCAATGAGGAAGGAAGCTGCAGCGGTCAGCAGCAGCGGACGCACGGGCATGGCGGGTACTCCGGTTGGAAGGTCAGATTGATGTCCACGCCTTATCTAGCGCGCCAGACGGCCCAAGTGTTGAAACTATATGGACTGACAATCCATTGGCCGACCACCCCACCAGCCAGCCCATGCCCTCCCGACTCATCGCCGCCGCCGGACGCCGCGCCCTCGTCATCGGCACCGTCGCCCTCGCGGCCACCATCGCCGGTGCCGCCCTGAAGTTCTCCGGCGCCGGCGACATCCTCGTCTTCGTCGTCACCGCCGTGGCGCTGGCCAGCCTCGCCTCCGTGGTGGGAGAGGCGACCGACCAGCTCGGTACGCGCATGGCGCCTGGCGCCACCGGCGTGGTGCAGTCGGCGCTCGGCAACCTGCCGGAGCTGTTCATCAGCATCTTCGCCCTCAGGGCGGGGCTCGTGGTGGTGGTGCAGACGGCGCTCATCGGCTCCATCCTCGCCAACAGCCTCCTCGTGCTCGGCGCCGCATTTCTCGTCGGTGGCTTGAAGCACGGCACGCAGACCTTCGGCACGAGCGCGGTGCGCATGACGGCGATGCTCCTCGTGCTCTCCGTCGCCTCGATGGCCATCCCCACCCTCGCCACGGCGCCGGGCGCACCGGACTACGGCCACGCGAAGTTCCTCAGCGTCGTGACGGCAATCGTCCTGCTGCTCGTGTTCGCCGGCAGCATCCCGCTCTCCATCAAGGGAAGCATCGGGCCGAAGGAGGAGCGCGTGGCCGAGGCCGAGCGGCGGGAGCATGCGCCGGGCGAGCCGCACTGGTCGCTCGCGACGAGCCTCGTCGTGCTCGGGGTTGCCGGCGTCGCCGCGGCACTGGTGTCCGACTGGTTCGTCGCCGCGCTCACCCCGTCGATGGCGCGGCTCGGGCTGTCGGAGGAGTTCGTCGGGCTGGTGATCGTCGCCGTGGCCGGCAACGCGGTGGAGAACGTGGTCGGCATCACCGCGGCGGCGCGCAACCAGGGCGACCTCGCGGTGAGCCTCATCCTCAACAGCAGCCTGCAGGTGGCGCTGCTCCTCGTGCCGGTGCTCGTGCTCCTCAGCCTCGTGCTCGGCGGACCGGTGCTCACGCTCGTCGTGTCCCCGCTGCTGATGGCGGCGCTGGCGCTCGCCGCGATCCTCGCCGCGCTGATCGTCTTCGACGGCGAGTCCACGTACGTGGAGGGGATGGCGCTGATCGGGCTCTACATCATCATCGCGGCGAGCGTGTGGTACGGGAGGCCGGTGGGCGGGTGACGCGACCGCGCTACTTCACCCGGCGGAGGACGAAGGTGCCGCGGTACGTCGGCGGGCTGCGTCCGCCTGACTGCCCCCAATACAGCTTCCCATAGATGCTGTCACCAGCGTAGGTGGCATCGTGAGAGCGCATCGTGATGTTGCCACCGAACACGTTCCCGGGCTCGCCGATCACGACATCGAGCGCCTGCGTTGCCGTGCTGTCGGGCGGCCCCGTGATCTGCCCCGCGTAGGATACCGTGGCGAGATCGCTGACGTGCAGGCAGCCGACCGCCGTCGTGTAGTTGTAATCGACCTGATCACAGAAGCGCGTCTGGACCATGCCGCTGGCAAGCACGGTCTTCGTCACCGTATCGGTCGACGAGGTCGCATCCTGCAGCTCGATCACGCCTGCGAGGTAGGCGCCGTCGGTCGTCGTCCGGAAATGGGTGCAATACATATCTGCGTACACGCAATCCGGGGGCGAGGGCGCACCTGTCTCGAACGAGAACGTGTCGAAGTGCGTCGTCAGCTCCCATTGGCCAACCAGTGGGCTCTGCAGGCGGGGACGCGTCGAATCACTGCACGCGACAATGACGACGATTGCACCGAACAGCGCGGGCAGGAGGCGGGAATCGAGGCGCATGTTCCAACCTAGGACGAGCCCAACTCCCGATGCAAGACTGGATTGACCATCCTTACATCTTGACAACGCGTACCTGAGAATTCACTCATGCGCGAACGCCACCACCCAGTCCCCCTTCCCCCAGTCGTCTCCACCGCCGACGGAGACGACGACATACTGCTTCCCGCCCACCGAGTACGTCATCGGCGTCGCGCGCGCGCCGGCGGGAAGCTCTCCCCGCCACAACTCGGCACCCGTCGCCGTGTCAAACGCGCGGAGGGAGCGGTCGAACGTCCCCGCCACGAAGGTCACGCCGCTCGCCGTCACGATCGCGCCGCCGAGACTCGGCAATCCGAGGGGCGTCTTCGACAGTTCCTTCAGCTCCGGACGCAGCACGGCCGGGTCGCCGAGGGGGACGTCCCACCGCTTCGCGCCGGTCGTGAGGTCGATCGCGACGAGCGAGCCCCAGGGCGGCGGCGTGCACGGCGCGCCGCTCGGCGCGCGCAGGAAGCGGCGTCGCATGACGAACGGCGTGCCATGCATGCGCGTGTACTGGTCGCCGAGGCGTGATTCGTTCTCGCGGATCTCGGCCTCGCTCGCCTGGCCGAGCGGGATGAGCTGCACCATGGCAGCGAGGGTGTTCACCGGGATGATGGCGAGCTGCCGCGAGGCGTCGAACGCCACGCCGCCCCACGCCGCGCCGCCCACGTTGCCGGGCAGGACGAGCGTCCCCTGCAGGCTGGGCGGCGTGAACGGGCCGTCGTTGCGCAGCGGCCGGATCTGCGCGTCGCATGCGGCACGGTCGGCCGGGGTGAGGCCGAATGCGCTGTCGCTCGAGAGGCGCTGGGGCGAGAGGGGCGGGATGACCGTGTTGAACGGCTGCGTGGGCGATGCCTCCTCGCCGGCGATGTCGCTCTTCGGCACGGCACGCTCCTCCACCGGGAACACCGGCACGCCGGTGTCGCGATCGAGCACGAAGAGCTGGCCCGTCTTCGTCGCCTGGAGCACGACGTCCACGCGCTTGCCATTGCGCGTGATGGTGGCGAGCGCCGGCGGCGAGGCGTTGTCGTAGTCCCAGATATCGTGATGCACGGTCTGGAAGTGCCACACCACCTTACCCGTGCTCGCGCGCAGCGCGACGATGGAGTTGCCGTAGCGGTTGTCGCCCAGGCGCTCGCCGCCGTAGTAATCCGGGCTCGGCGAGCCGGTGGGGACGAACACGAGGTCGCGCGCCGAGTCGGCGGCGATCACCGACCAGGCGTTGGCGGCCCCGGTGGTGTGCGCCATGATCCCGCGCCACGACTTCCACGCGGCGTCGGTGGAGTCGCGCGGCACGGGGTCCCACGTCCAGCGCAGCGCGCCGGTGCGCGCATCGTACGCGCGCACCTCACCGCTCGCGGCATTCGTGCGGACGTTGTCGGCGACGGCGGAGCCGGTGACGATCAGTCCGCCGATCACCGCCGGCGGCGACGTCAGCTCGTACTCCGCGGTGTACACGGGCGTGGGCGAGTTGCGCAGGTTCTCACGCAGCGACACCACGCCATTGCGGCCGAAGTCGCGACAGGGTGTCCCCGTGCGCGCGTCGAGCGCGATGATGCGCGCGTCGAGCGTGGGGAGGTAGATGCGGCGCTTGCAGTGCGCGCCTGCCTTCGCCCGTGGATCGAGCCAGGTGGATACTCCTCGGCTGGCGGGGTCACCGAACTCATTGGTGGCATCCACGTGGGCGTCGTACGTCCACTGCTCGCGGCCCGTAGCCGGATCGAGGGCGATCGCGCGCCCGAACGGCGTGGAGAGGTAGAGCGTGCCGTCCACCATGAGCGGCGTCGCCTCGAAGCGTGTGTGCTCGTCGGCGCGCGCGAACTCGCCGGTGCGGTACGTCCACGCCGGCGCGAGGGTGCTCACATTGGCGGGCGTGATGCGGGTGAGCGGGGAGCTGCGGGTGCCGGCGGCGTCGCGGCCGTAGGCGGTCCACTCACCGGTCGACTGCGCGGCGAGCGGGCTGGAAGGCGAAGTGGCGACCAGGGCCGCCACGACGAGGGAGAGAGAGGGGCGCATGCCTCAATCATAGCGCAGGGCATTCATCGGGTTCACCATCGCCGCGCGGCGCGCCGGGATGAACCCGGCGGCGAAGGCCACGACGGCCAGCAGCACCACCGCGGCGGCCATGGCGCCCGGGTCGTGGCCCTGCAGCTCGAACAGCAGCGACTTCGCCGCGCGGCCGAGCGCGATCGCCGCCGCCACGCCGATGCCGCCACCCACGAGCAGCATCACCCCCACCTGCTTCAGCACCAGCCGCCGCACGTGCGGGGCGTCGGCGCCGAGCGCCATGCGCACGCCGATCTCCCGGGTACGCTGCGTCACGGAGTACGACAGCACCCCGTACAGGCCGATGCCGGCGAGCAGCGTGGCGAGCAGGGCGAACGCGCTGGCAAGGATGGAGATCATCCGGTCGAGGAAGACGTTCTCCTTCACCTGCTGCGGCATCGTCTTCAGCTCCTCCACCGGGAGGGTGGGATCGATGCGCTTCATCGTCTCGCGAATGGTGGCGAGCATCTGCTCGGGGGGCGTGCTGGAGCGGACGTAGAAGTTGAGCGCGCCCACGTTCGCATCCTGCCGCCATGGGCGGTAGTAGACCGGCGGTATGGAGTCCTTCACCTGGCTGTACTTCACGTCGGGAACGACGCCCACGATCTGCACGGTGAGCGAGTCGTTGCCCTCGTCGCCGATGAACTTGCCCACCGCCTCGTCGCCCAGCTTGAACCGCCTGACGAACGCCTGGTTCACGATTGCCACGCGCGCGGAGCCGACCCGATCGGCGACGGTGAACTCGCGACCGGCGATGAGTCGCACGCCGAACGTGCTGAAGTAGTCCGTGCCGACGGCGTTGAAGCGCGCGTCGCAATTCTCGTCCGGCGCGCAGGTGTAGCCCTGCACGTTCACCGAGTTGCCCCAGTTGCTGCCGGCGAGCAGGGGGATCACGGAGCCCGACACCCCGGTGACTCCCGGCAGCGCGCCCAGCTCCTCCGTCACGCGGTCGAACAGCAGGGCACTGCGCGCGCTGTCGTAGCCCATGCGCTGCGGCACGATCTCGAACGTCGCCACGTGGTCCACCTTGATGCCGAGATCCACGCGGCTGACGTTGACGAGGCTGCGGAGGAAGAGGGCGGACATGATCAGGAGCGCCATGGAAAGCGCGATCTGCGCCGTGACGAGCCCGGTGCGGAATCGTGCCGCGGCGCGTCCGCCGCCGGTGATCTGGCCGGCGCCAGCGCGAATGGTGCTGATGAGGTCCGTGCGCGTGCTGTGCAGCGCCGGGAAGAGCCCGAATGCCACGCCGGTGATCACGCTCAGCAGCGCGCAGAAGCCGATCACCGGCCAGCCGACCTGGAAGTCCATGGTCTCCATCGCGTCTGGCGGAAGCAGATGGCCGATCGCCGCCAGCGTCCACTGCGCCACGAGCAGCGAGGCCACGCCGCCGAGCGCCGCGAGGAGCAAACTCTCGGTGAGGAGCTGCGCCACCAGCTTGCGGCGCGTCCCGCCGAGTGCGAGGCGCACGCCCATCTCCGTCGCCCGGCTCGCGCCGCGCGCGAGGAGCAGGTTGGCGATGTTGGCGCAGGCGATGAGCAGCACCATCCCCGTCACGGCGAACAGCATGAGCAGCGGCACCTTCGCCTCGCGATGCATGGTGCTCTGGCCGCGCGCGCCGGGATCGAGCAGGATCTTCTTGGCGCGGAACTTCGCCATCGCCTGGTCGCTCATCCCCTCCTGCAGCGGCGCCTCGACGTCGTTGATGATGGCGTGGTAGACGCCATTGATGCTTTGCGCTGCCGCTTCGCGACTCACGCCCGGCTTGAGCCGAGCGAAGAGGTAGATCCAGTAGCTCCGACGGTTGTCGAACTGGGAGAAGCGCTGGAGCTGGCCGCGCATGCTGATCGGCACGTACACCATCGGACGCTCGCCGGCGGTCGTCCCCGCGAAGCCCTCGGGCGCGACGCCGATGATGGTGTACGGCCTGCCGTTGATCGTGATCAGCTTGCCCACCACGCCCGGGTCGCCGCCGAGGCGGGTCTGCCAGAAGGCGTGGCTCAGCACGGCCACGTAGTTGGCACCGATCACCTTGTCGTCATCAGGGCCGATGAGCCGACCCTTCGCCGCCGCGAGGCCGAGCACGGGAAAGTACGACCCGCTCACCATGGTGCCGTCGCCGGTGATGGGCTCATTGTTGTAGCTGAGCGACGTGCCGAACGAACGGTGGGCGGCGATGCCCGTGAAGGGCGTCTGCGCCTTCTCCAGGTCGCGGAACATCGCGTAGCTGAAGATCTCCTGGCAGGTGCCGGCCTGGCCGCACGAAGTCGAGCCCTGCGCGGGCCCCGGCGCGGAGAGGTTCACCAGCTGGTTCGCGTCGCGCACGGGGAGCGGGCGCAGCAGCAGCTGGTTGAACATCGAGTAGATGGCGGCGTTCGCGCCGATGCCGAGTGCCAGCGACAGCACGGCAATGGCGGTGACGAACGGCGCCTTCAGCAGCATCCGGGCGGCGAGACGGATATTTCGCATTTGGGGAGGGCTCGAGGTGGCTGCTCGGCCTACGGGACAACCGGTTTCTCGGTTTCTCGGAGGAGCGGAGGAGCGAAAGACCGAAAGACCGAAAGACCGGAGGACCGGAGGACCGGAGGACCGTTCGGTCCATCGGTCCATCGGTCCATCGGCCCTCCTACTTCCCCATCCAGTACGTCGCCTTCACCAGGAACACGTTGCTCGGGACCGTCCGGAAGATGGCATCGACGTCCCGCCTCCCGTCGAAGTCGCCGATCGGCTCGAAGCCGCTGCGCTCCTGCTGCCAGACGAAGTAGAGCGACGAGCCGGGGCGATAGTCCCACCGCATCACTGCGTTCCCCCGCAGCGAGCGGACGTTGAAGTTCGGCGGGCTGATCGTGAAGCTCGGCGCGCCCGCCGCGTCGTCCGGGTGGACGTCGTACCGCGCGTTCGCCGCGTCGTAGCTGATCTGGCTCGGGCCATATCGGTCGAACTCGTACGTCCCCGGGCGCGCCAGCTCCTTGAAGTCCGCGTAGCTCCCCGCGCTCACGAACGGCTGCACGTACGCCACGAAGCTCAGCGTGGGCGAGAGGGTGACGTCCACCCGCGTGTCCAGCGACAGCGTGTTCTGGGTGAGCGCCGCCAGTACGTAGCGGCGGCCGTAGGTGCTCGTCGCCAGCGGATCGGCTACGCTGCGGATCGGCTGCTCGGTGTCGAACAGCCGGCTCCAGCTCGGCCCGAAGTTCACGTGCACGGTGGAGCTGGGACGCATGTCCACCGAGATCTCGAGCGACTTGTAGTACCCGCCGAGCTTGTCGTGCACGTAGGCGCTGCCGACGTTCAGCACCACTGGGCGCCGCGTGTCGGTGTTCGCGCCGAGGTTGACCTGCCAACTCGCGGGCTGCTTCCCTTCGGGACCGCCACGCAGCAGGACGTCGTCGTAGAAATCGGGCGAGTACGTGATGCCGCCGTTCACTCCCCACTGGTTCAGCCAGGTCGCGTTCGCGTTCGCCGCGTACCCGTGGAAGATGGCGCGGTTGCCGTAGTTGAACGCGTCGTTCTGGAAGGCGTACAGCGTCCAGCTGCTCAGGTGCTTGCCGGCCCCGTTGCTCTGCTTGCCGATGAGCGTGGAGATCGCCGAGTATCCCGTGCGCCCCTGCAGCCCGAGGTCGTTGAGCTCGAGTCCGGGGCTGCTCGTCTTGAGCGCCACCGAGCCGAAGGTGCTGCCCTTCTTCGCCAGCGCGACCTCGCCGATGTAGCCGGCCAACGACGTGCGCGTGGTGTCGTAGCTCAGGTTGAGCAGCGCCGAGTCGGGACGATTGAAGTAGTGTGTGCTCGTGCGCTGCGTGGCGGCGATGGCGCGCTGGCTCCCCTGCACCAGGCTCCCGCCGACGAACCCGCTCACGATCCACCGGCGCTTCTGCATGTCGTGCTCGAAGTCCACGCCGCCGAAGGTGGCGTTGGAGCGGAGCAGCGGCGCGAAGGTCGTGTCGCCCACCGCGCGCCGCGTGTTCTCCAGCATCGCGCCGACGGTGGTGGCGCCACCACGGAAATCGCGCTTCACCCGGCCGGCGAAGTAGTTGGTGAACGGCTCGACCGGGCGGTCGTAGCGCAGCCCGCCCGTGGTGAGCACGCGCGCCCGCTGCTCGGTCGTCACCGCGTCGAGGACGCCGACCGTCCACGGGCCGGTCTTTCCCGTCACCTTCGCCGCACCGGCGATGGTGGTCTGCGTCGGCATGTCCACGTACTGCGTGTTGCCCGGCACGCCGAGCTGCGGCTGACGGCCGATGCGGCGCGAATAGAGGAAGGTGTGCCCGCCATAGTCGTTCTGGCGAACCACCTGGCCGAAGCTGAACACGTCGCTCCCCTCCAGGAAGAAGGGCCGCTTTTCCGGGAACGACGTCTCGAACGCGGAGAGGTTCACCACGGCGGGATCCACCTCCACCTGCCCGAAGTCGGGATTGATGGTGGCGCTCAGGGTGAGGCCGGCGGGGAGCCCGTACTTGAGGTCGCCCCCGACCTTGGGGCGCGTATCCACGTGACGATAGAAGGGATCTGCGCCGTCCCCGGGCGCACTGGTGATCGTGGAGCTCACGTACGGCGTGAGCTCGAGCCGCTCGGGGACGTCCACCCCGGTGATGCCGGTGAGGTCGCCGAAGCGCGAGACGAAGCCGCCGTCGTTCGGGGTCCACGGCGCCCATGTGTCGCGCTCGTTGCGGCGCGCGATGTCCCGCTGCACCTGGAAGCCCCACACGCGGTCGGTCGACGCATCGCCACCGAAGCGGAGCTGGCTGAGCGGAATGCGGTACTCCGCCACCCAGCCGAGCGAGTCGATGCGCGTGCCCACCTCCCACACGGCGTCCCAGTTCAGGTCCTCATTGCCGTCGTTCGACGTGTAGACGTCCTTCTGCACCCCGCGCGGCGAGGTGGAGAAGCGGAACGCCGTACGACGGTCGTGATACGAGTCGATGATGAGGTGCACCCAATCCGTGTAGATCCCCGTCGCCGCGGTGGCGTCGCGCCGGGCGAGGCCGGCGGCGATGGAGTCCGGGTGCGCGTCGAACATGCGGATGCCCACATACAGCGCGTCGTCGTCATAGAGGACGCGGACCTCCGTCTGGTCGGGTGCGGGCTGTCCCGGCCTGGGATACGACTGCAGGAACCCGCTGCTCGGTTCGGCCGCGGCCCAGGCCGCCTCGTCCAGCCTGCCGTCGATCGCGACGGGTGCAGTGCGGCGAGCGGCGCGCATGGTGCGCGGCGGGGCGGCGTTCGTCGTCCGGGCAGTGGAAACGGCCTGCTGTGCGACGACAGGCTCGGCGAGCAGCGCGGTGCTCAGCGCGAGCGCGAAGGGAAGACGCATGGGAGCGCAGCGGTGGGAGTGGGAAGCGAGCCCGATCGATGGCGGTCCGCGGTTGGACACGCCGATGCGTCGAAAGGTTGATTTATCAGCATGGGGACGATCGGTTGTGCTTGCGGTCCCCGGCCGGACGCACAAGACTTACGATGAACGTGGCCCGAAGTGTCACGCCGCCAGGAGGTCGTCATGCGCGTCACCACTGCCTTCGCCATCGTCACGCTGCTCGTCCCCGTCGGACTGAGCGCGCAGGTGCTCCCCCTTCCGATGCCTGGCCGGCGCGTGCATCCCGCCGAGCCGCAGCCGATGCCCCCGGAATCCGGGCCCATCGCGCGGGAGCTCAGCTACACGCGCATGCGCTTCTCGTTCGAGTCGTATCCCGTGCTGAGCCTCATTCAGTCGTCGGGCTTCGAGAACGGGGGCACGTCCACGTGGGCCTCGCTCGGCGCGGGAACGCAAGCCGAGTATCGCTTCTCACGCGTGGCGTCGGCGACGCTGGACCTCACGTCGAGCGTGATCGGCGGGCCGCTCAACCTGGTGACGGCGGAGCTGGGGACGCGCTTCGGCCGCGCGCGCACCGAGCGGCGGTGGGAGCCGTTCGCCGACGCGCGCGTCGGATACATTGCCGCGTTCAGCCGCGAGCTGGGATCCTACTCGAGCGATCCCCTCGGTTATCCGACTCCGCACGGCACGTACGGGTCGCGCTACAGCAGCGGGTGGGGGGCGATGGCCGGAGCCGGCGTTGAGTACGGGCTCACGAACACGCTCTCGCTGACGAGCGAGCTGCTGGCCACGCATTCGCGCATGACCGCGCACGACGTCCTCTCGCCGACGACGCAGCCGAGCTACGGGCTGACGGCGATGCGCCTGGTACTCGGACTGCGGTACAACCCCGTGCGGATGGTGACGCGCTAGGGCCTGCAGTTGGCCTGGATGAGGTTGCGCAGCGAATCGCGCTCGACGTCGGTCAGCGCGCGCTTCGGGAGGTAGTGCCAGACGCGGTCGTCCTCGAAGAAGAGGAAGAAGTGCCGCGTCTCCGTCACGCGCGCGAGGTCGTGCCAGTGAAGTGAGGGCGCGTAGCCGGCGCCCGCGATGTGCAGTCCCTGGGCGTCCACGGTGCGCAGCTGTGTGCCGCGCAGTGATGGGTCGTGGTCGAGCGCCTTGCGCGCCTGCGCTCGGCGCAGCCAGTGCGTGAACGTCAGGCGGAACGGCCATGCTTCGCGGAGTGCCTGGCGGTACTCGCGCTCGTCGAAGTCGAAGGCGGCGGTGACGGGCATGGCGATTCGACTCGGGCCAGTGCGGCCTACTCGGGGCGCGGCGACGAGATCACCCATCGAAACCCGTCCGGATCGCGCAGTCGGAACACGCGCACGCCCCACGCGCTCTCCGGCGGCGTGTCGAGCGTGGCGCCGGCTCGCGTGGCGCGCCCGGCGAGCCCGTCGATGTCCTGCGAGGTCGTGAGCTGGAGCGAGAAACCCTCTCCCTTCGCGCGATCGCCTCGCTTGCCGTCGTCCTGGGTGAGGAGGATGCGCACCGTCCCTGCGATGAGCGAGACGGCGAATATCCTCCCCTCGCGCTCGAACTCGCGCGTCACGCCGAAGCCCAGCACCTCGCGATACCAGGCAAGGCTGCGCCGGAGGTCGGAGACGGTGAGCGAGGCCTGGAGGCTCTGGGCGTTCAGCGGTTCGGCGGTGTCGCCAGTCGAGAGTTCGGGCATCGAGCTCCTATCGGTCGTGCAGCAGCATCCACGACGTCCCGAACCTGTCGCGCAGCATCGCGAAGCGCGAGGCGAAGAAGGTCTCCTCCATCTTCATGAACACCTGGCCGCCCTCCGACAGCAACGCGTAGACGCGCTCCGCCTCCTCCGCGCTGTCCACCACCAGCGTGAGATAGGCGCTGCGCATCGGCTCGGCATTGGGGATGTCGGCGCCGCGGATCACCATGCCACCGAGCTCCAGCTGCGCATGCAGCACCTTGCCGGCCCAGTCGGGAGGAAGGCGCGACTCCGGTGCCTCGCCGTGGGCCATCGTGAAGAGCAGCTTCGCACCGAGGTGCTGCTCGTAGAAGGCGAACGCCTCGCGGCAGGTGCCGGGATAGTTGACGTAGATGTCGAGTTTCACGGGCGGGCTGTCAATGGAATCGTAATGGAGCCGTCGTGTTCTTCGTCAGCACGGCACGATGTCAGGCGGAAGGTGATACCACGCTCACGTGACCCGCAACGATGCGCCACGGAGCGCCGCTCTCCCTCGCCCACACTCGGGTGTAGCGATAGGTGCCCGACACTGGCGCTCCATTCACCTCCACCGTCAGCCGCGTGCGCAGGGCGACGACACGCGTCGCG
>DASURL010000111.1:0-6929 GCA_036280075.1 Gemmatimonadaceae bacterium
CACCGGCGCCCGCACGTAGCCGTTCGACGCCACCGGGATCTGCAGCTTCCACTGGATGAACGCGTGGCCGAGCTCGAGCCCCGTGCCGCCCTCCACGAACGCCCAGCTCTGGCGCGCGCGAGTGCGTGCGACGGTCTGGAATTCGGTCAAGTCCCCATTCATCGGCACCAGCCCGCTCTCCGTGTACGCCGCTCGCGTCCCCACGCCGAGTCCGCCGAGGAGATAGAGCTTCGCACCGAGCACCTTCGGCAGCGGATGGCCAACCGCGTCGAACGAGAGCGTGCCGAACTTCAGCGCGCTCGAGAGCCCGTACCGGGGTTGCATCTGGCTGAACGTCAGGCTCGCCCGCAACGGCAGCGGAAAACGCCCAAGCCGGAAGTCGGCGCTCCCGCCCAGCTCCACGTTGTGCGCGATGTACGTCAGGCCGCCGTCGTCCACCGGTGCGCTCCCGCCGAACAGCGACCAATGGGTCGTGGTATCGGTGGATTGAGCTGCGAGAGGTGTCGCTACCAGCGTCCCGCTCAGCAGGGCAGCCGCCAGCATTGTCGTTCCGTTCGCTCGCTTGCGCATCCGGTCCTCCGTGGGAGAGTGGAAGAGTGCCAACTCATTCTCTGACCCGGGTATCAGGCGTAGGGTTGCCGCCTCGCGGACGGGGGCGGGTAGAAACGACAGTGGCGGAGTCGGGAGTTCGCACGGCGCAGCTGAAAGTGAAAGCTCTAAGCTGTTAGTTCTCCTCGTAGTCACTTGCCCGCTTACGGCTCCTCGCACCGGGGCGGGAAAGGAACAAACCGACGCAACGGCAACGGCGTCTCGGCGCGCAGCGCCGGCCGGCGGGAGAGACATCCCGAGGCACTCGACGCAGCTCGCAGTCCCGCAGTTCCGTTCCATCGTGACCTCAGCGCCCGGAACTCTCGCGGCAGAGGAGCTACGAGTGAAACTGTCAGCTTTCAGCTTTCATTTTCAGCTGCGCCGTGCGAACTCCCGACTCCCGACTCGCGACTCCCGACTCCCGACTCCCGAACCGACAGTCTTTCCGCATATTTCAGGTGACCCCGACCCGGACGTCGCCGTGACCGCCTCCCCCGCTTCCGCCCAGAACTCGGCCGCCCACCTCGCCGACCCCGACCACAACACCTCCTTCACCAAGGGCATCTTCCTCGGTGAGCTGCGCGAGGATCTCGTCTTCCCCTTCCCCGAGCTCTCGGCCGAGGAACGTGAAGCGCTGAACATGGTGCTCGGGTCGTTCCGCTCCTTCGCCGCCGATACCATCGACTCGCACGCGATGGACGCCGCGGGGAAGTTCACGGACGAAGTCCGCAAGGGCATGCACGAGCTCGGGATGATGGGGATGAACATCCCCGAGGAGTACGGCGGCTTCGGCGCATCGAGCATGGTGTTCAATCGCGTGTTCGCCGAGATCGGCTCGCATGACCCGGCGCTCGCCGTCTACTTCGGCGCGCACCAGTCCATCGGCTGCAAGGGCATCACGCTGTTCGGCACCGACGACCAGAAGCAGCGCTGGCTCCCGCGCTGCGCGTCGGGCGACGCGGTCGCTGCCTTCTGCCTCACCGAGCCGGGCTCGGGCTCCGATGCGCAGGCGATGACGACGACGGCGACGCCGAGCGCCGACGGCGCGTCGTACTCGCTCACGGGCACGAAGATCTGGATCTCGAATGCCGGCTATGCGGGGGTGTTCACCGTCTTCGCCAAGGTGCCGGTCACGGTGGACGGCAAGGCCAAGCAGCGCGTCACCGCGTTCATCGTCGATGCGAAGTCCCCCGGCATCTCGCTCGGCCAGCCGGAGCAGAAGATGGGGATCAAGGCAAGCGACACGCGCACGGTGACGTTCGACAACGTCATCGTCCCGGTGGAGGATCGGCTCGGCGAGGTGGGCCAGGGATTCAAGATCGCCCTCGAGATCCTGAACTCGGGCCGCCTCGGCCTCGCCGCCGGCTCGTCGCTCGGCGCGCGCCGCATCATGCGCACCGCGCTGGAGTACGCGAACCAGCGTCACCAGTTCGGTCGCTCCATCGGCTCGTTCGAGATGATCCAGCAGAAGATCGCCGCCAACGCCGTGGAGACCTACGCGTCGGATTCGGCGTGGATGCTGACCGCGGGGATGGTGGACACGGGCGGAATCGACTTCTCCCTCGAGACCGCGGCGTGCAAGATCTTCGCGAGCGAGCTCGCCAACCGCGCCGCCAATGACGCGATGCAGATCGCCGGCGGCATCGGCTACAGCAAGGAGTACCCGTACGAGCAGGCGGTGCGCGACTCGCGCATCAACCTGATCTTCGAGGGGACGAACGAGATCCTCCGCGCCCTGATCGCGTTGACGGCACTGCAGCAGCCGGGTGAGCGGCTCAAGGAGCTCGGCAAGGCGTTCAAGGACCCGTTGCATTCCATCGGCGCCATCGGCTCGTACGTCGCCGGCCGAGCGAAGCGGCAGATCACCAAGCCGAGCTTCACGAAGGTGCACCCTGGCCTCTCGGATGAAGCGGAGAGCGTCGCCGGCATCATCCAGGACCTCGCCCTCGCCGTGGAAGGCCTGCTCCTCAAGCACGGGAAGAACGTGATCGAGCACCAGTTCCTCCAGATGCGCCTCGCCAACGCGGCGATCGACATCTACATGGCGGTCGCGGTGCTCTCGCGCACGACATGGGAGATCGAGCGCGCCGGCGGCGAGGAACAGGCGGCCGCGCAGCTCGACTGCGCGCGGGTGTTCATCCCGGCCGCGATGCGCCGCGCACGCCGCAACATCCGCGCGCTGAAGAACAACCAGGACTCACGGCTCAAGAAGATCGCCGAGCGCGCGCTGGAGAACACGGATCTCGCGCCGGTGACACCTACGGATCTCTAGTCCACCCGGTCCAGCTGCATCCATCGCAGCTTCATCCGTGCGATGCGCTGGACAACGACTTCGAAGTCGTGCTCGCTCCAGTCGCGGCAGATCGGGGCCAGCCTCTGTCGAATGTCGTCGGCGATCATCGCAATGGGGCCGTCAGTCGCGCGGCGCTTCGGGGGCCAGGGATCTGGGGCGAGCTCGCGCGCGTCCCCGGGGCGGCGCTCATCGCCCACATCCGGGGTGGAGGATTGGTCATGATGTGAGTCGCGCATCACGATTCTCCGGCCGAGGGAGTCCCGTCAGGCGTGGGTCCGCAATGTCGATGTACAGGCCCCTACACGCAAGTGTTTGTGTAGCAATGACTTGGTACGCTTCCGTACCGAATGCGTCTCGTATGGTACCTGACTGTCGGGCATCGCCCGACGCCGATGGCCGACGCCATTCCGTAACGTCCGCTCGGCCGGAGGACCGCAGGATGCCTTTCGCCGACGAGGCGCCGAAGCCGCAACCACACTCGCACGTCGCCGGCTCCGCCGGTCCCGAGCGCGAGGGAGTACGCGCAGCGTTCCTGGCCGAACAAAACCGACTGCTGTGCGCCCTGCCACTCGACGAGTACGCGTGGCTCCTGCCGCAGCTGACGCCGCGCCACCTGCAGCTGAGGGACGTCCTGATCGAGCCCGACCAGCCGATCCGCTATGCGTGGTTCGTGCGCGACGGGGTGGCCTCGATCATCGCCAACGAGCAGGGTGGAGGCGATGTGGAAGTCGGCACCGTCGGTTTCGACGGGTTCGTCGGCCTTCCGCTGCTGTTCGAGGTGGACCGGATGTCCAAGCGAGTGATCGTGCAGGTGGAGGGGCACGGCTGGAGAATCTCGCGCGACGACTTCGCGCGTGCGGTCGCGGAGCGGCCAGCGATCCGCTCGGCACTGCTCCGCTACGCTGCGTACTTCACGGAGCAGGTGTCGCAGTCGGTCGCGTGCAATCGCCTGCACTCCCTGGAAGAGCGGTGCGCGCGTTGGCTGCTGATGACGCACGACCGCGTGCACGGAGCCGACTTCGAGCTCACCCACGACTTCCTCGCCATGATGCTCGGCGTCCGCCGCGCCGGCGTGACCGTGGCGATGGGCACCCTGCAGAGCGACGGAATCATCCACTACGTACGGGGCCGCGTCACAGTGCTCGACCGCGCAGGGCTGGAGGAAGCGTCGTGCGACTGCTATCGCATCACCCATGCAGCCTTCGAGCGACTGCTCGGGCCAGCGACCCCTGAAGACGCGTCAGGGGCGAACTAGGCCGGATCTGCACTCCACTCGTCGCGCCGCGACGATTCCGAGTGCCGCGCCGACGACCACGTCGCTCGACCAGTGGCGCTGCCGGTAGATGCGACGAGCGCCAGCCGTCGCGCGATGGACAGCGTGGCGCTCGTCATCGACCGGTCAGCGCGTCGGCTTCTTCGCCGTCGCCGTGGTGTCGTGCTTCGCGTGCGACATCGACCTCGCGTGCGTCGCCGGCTTCGAGTGCGCGGTCTCCTTCCGCTCCTGCGCCTCTTCCTTCTTCTCGGTCTTCATCGACTCGTGCTCGGTGCTCACCACCTGCCCCGTCTTCGCGTCCACGTTCACTTCCTCGACGCCGGACTTTCCGGGGGCCTTCAGCGCGTACGAATAGATCAGCTTGCCCTTCTCGTTCTCCAGCTCGACCGCTTCGATCCGACCGTTCCGGACGCGCGATTCCGCCGTCTTCGCGGCGTCGGACTCGGACACCGTGGCCTCCTTCGTCAGCGCGGCGGGAAGGTCGCGCTTGTAGCTGCGCGACTGATGAGTGGCGTGCGTGGCCTGGGCGGCGGCGGGCGAGAACGCCGCGCCGAAGGCGAGCAGTGCGGGAATGCCGAGGAAGTTCATCATGCGCTTCATGTGTTGCTCCTGCTGTGGTGGCAATGCTGCGTCGTGCCTCCGATGGCAACGTGGCGCACAGTAGGTAGCAGGGAAGCACGTCCGCCGTTTGGAGACGCGGCGAAGGGGCATACCTGGCAGGTTCCCCTGCAGCTTCAGGGTCGTGCCGCCGCGTCCTCTCGCGCTGCTCTGTCGTTACCGGGCACAGGAGCCCGCCCGACGGGGATCGTCCAGAGGATCGACGCCCCCTGCGTGGTCGGCACGACGCGCATCGGCAGCATGATCCGGTCGACGAAGTTGTCCGGATGATGGTGCGAGTAGCGGACGACCTTGAGCCCGCCAAAGGTGCCGATGGCGGCACCGAGTGCCACGTCGCTCGCCCAGTGGGCGTCGTGGTAGATGCGCGACAGGCCGACGAGCGTGGCGCCGCCGTACATCACCGGGGCCACCACCCATTCGTGTCCAGGCCAGAAGCGTCGCGACTCGCTCGTCACCGCCGCGGCCACGGCGAACGCCGCGGTCGTGTGTCCGGACGGGAACGACTGATACCTCCCGTTCTTCCCGAACCCGCGCCCGAAGCCGAAGTCGTGCGGGTTGGTGTCACTCGACACGTACGGCCGCGCGCGGCCGAGCATCCCCTTGAGCACGGTGGTCGCCGCGCTGGCGACGATGATCGATTCGGTGCCGTGCCAGCCGAGGTCCGCCACGTTCCGCCAGCCGCCGATGCGGCCCACCGTGTACAGCCCGGCGCCGATGATGATCGCCCCGGGCTGGACGAGCGTCTCCGCGCCCCTGGAGATGTCGGAGAGGAACCTGTTGGACTGCAGGCTCGAGTCGCGGAGCGTATGGGCGAGGTGCCGGTCGAGGGGGAACATCGCCACCGTGAGGCCGGCGAAGCCCGCCGCCAGCCAGGCGTCGCGCGAGGTGAACAGCGTCTTCCTCGATGCCGGCACCTTCCCGGTGTCGGCCGGCGCGCTGACGGTGGGCGCGAGCTCCTGCGCGGCGAGTGGCGGCGTCACCTGCAGCACGAGGAGCGTGGTGAGGGTGACGGAGGTCACGAGGCGCTTCATGGGATCATCCCCGGGGAATGGTTGCAATGTTGCATTCGGCTCAGGGCCCACCGTGATGCACACGCGATACCGGACCGACCATGCCTGACGGATTCCGCGACCGCTTCCGTCGCTTTCTCGCCGCGCGCCTCGACCCGAAGTCGGAGCTCGGCCTCCGGCTGACGATCAACGTCGCCGTCTTCGCCCTCGCCATCTGGGCGTTTGGCGGCCTGCTGGACGGAGTGCTGGACAACGAGTGGCTGGTGCGCGCCGACCTGGCGATCAATGGCTGGTTCCACGTGCACGCCACGAGGACGGGGCTGGCGGCGTTCAGCGTCATCACCAACCTCGGCACGGTCGGCGTCGGCGTGGTGGTGGTCGTCGTCGCCCTGTGGCTCTGGCTGCACGGCGACCGCTTCCTCACCGTGGCCTGGCTGGCGACGAACGGGGGCGGCGCGCTGGTGATGTGGGTGCTCAAGACGAGCGTCCACCGCACGCGCCCGCAGTACGCGGCCGAATACCTGCGCGGCCACTCGTACAGCTTTCCCAGCGCGCACACGATGTTCTCGACGATCTGCTACACGCTCCTCGCCTTCGTCGTTGGCACGCTCGCCCACGGGGCACCGCGCCGCCGGGCGATCCTGTATGCGACGTCGACGGCGCTCGTGCTGCTGATCGCCTTCAGCCGCGTCTACCTCGGCGTGCACTACCCGAGCGACGTCCTCGGTGGGATGGCCGCCGGGATCGCCTGGCTGGCGGCGTGCGTGGGCGCCCTGAACGTGGTGCGGGATCGGTGGCTGGCGCCTCCGCCACTCGAGCCTGAGGCGCCAATCAGAAAGGCGTGAGGAACGGAAAGGGCCGGATTCAACTCTGAAACTGCCGGATTCTCTCCGTGGCCGGGATGGCCCCTTGCGCACTAGAGCGTCCCGAGGCCGTTCCAATCAATTCGATGACGGTCCGGGTGTAGAGGCTGGCCGTCGGCGCGCGGAGCAATGTCCGCGAGAGAAACAGATCCGGCAGTTTCGGGCCGTTCATCCGGCTTCTTCCGTTCCCAACGCTTTTGGATCAGCCAGCAGATCCGAGCAGCCACTCTCTTGCCGAGCTTCGCTTCCCGACGAAGAAATCCCCGAACGACGCGTACTGCGCC
>DASURL010000112.1:0-49535 GCA_036280075.1 Gemmatimonadaceae bacterium
GACCTCCGCGCTCACGCGATTGAACCACGCGGCCGCCTGGCGCTCGTCACCCACCCGGCGCCAGAGCTCGCCCACCAGGTAGGTCAGCACTGCGCGCTCCTCGCGCGCCACGCCGTCATAGCTCGCCAGCGCCTCCTCGAACTTCCACGCCGCCTTGCGGCGGAAGAAGCGCTCGGCCTCGGTGTCGCCTTCGTCCACGCAGCACCACGCCGCACGCAGCAGCAGGTCGGCCACGTGCCGCGCGTCGAGCGCCTGCCACTCGGCCACCTTCGCTGCGGCTTCGTACTTCTCCGAGCCGGACACGGCGCTCGTCGAGAGCTGTGGCGCCAGCTCGTTCCACACGTGCTCGCGCAGGCCGGCCGTCACCTCGGCTTCGTCGGTGAAGTCACGCTCCGCCCCGGAGTAGCCGCACCGGTTGCACATGTGGATGAGGTAGGGCAGCGGCTGCGTGCCCGCGGCCCGCTCGTGGAAGTCGGTGCGCTTGCCACCGAACGAGTTCGTCGAGATCACCTGCTGCGACTTGAAGCGCGTGTCGCAGATGGGACACCGCAGCTCAATAGGTTGCAACGTGGTCATGGCCATGTCTCTCCTGCACACCGCGCCCGCGTCCGGGGCCGCCCTCCATGGGCATCAAGGGAAAGAAGCGTGCCAGTTCGCGGCCCGGACGCGTGCTGACCCTGCGGCGTCGCACGGCGTGCGCTCGGCGCTCGCCATTGGTACGCGATCGTACCGCGCTCTCTTGTTGACCTCATTGGTCGCCGCTATCATTCCGCGTCCAATCCGCCCGCGCTCGTCACGAACGTCCGCGCGACGCTCGTCACGCTGCCTTCTCGCAGGTCGCATCCCGGTCGAATGCTGATCAACCTGCTGCCAGATTTCCTCGCCGTTCTCGAAAGCACCGACCGCGTCGCCGCCTACCAGCGCTACTTCTCCGCCCACCGCTCCATCCTCGCGTCCTACTGGCACAACTACGTCGTCGATCCCGACGGCCCGCACTTCCTCGATGTCGTGCGCGCCACGGTGCTCGCCGATCGTGCCGACCTGCGTGAGATGCTCGCACGCACGGACGTCGTTGCGCTCGCGCGTGCCACGGAACAGCGCTGCGCGCAGCTGCTCGAGCAGGACGTGGACGTCGACATCGTCCTCATGGTGGGCGTCGGCGCCGCGAATGCCGGAGAGCTGGTCGTCGACGGGCGCGCCGTCGCCTTCGCCTGCCTGGAGCACTTCACCTCGGTCGCCAACCCGGAAACGCAGGGACTCGGCCTCGACCCTGAGCTCCTGCCGCTCTGGCTCGCGCACGAAGTCGCCCACGGCATCCGCTACACCTCGCCCACCAGCCGGAGCGAGCTGCGCCACCTCGTCGACGAGCACGGCGGCGACTACTCGTACTGGGAGACGGGACGCACCGCGACGCTCCGCGAGCTGCTGATGAATGAAGGGCTGGCTGTGCATGTCTCGCAGGCCGTCAGTCCGGGGCACGCCGCGTGGGAGTACTTCGGCTTCGGACGCCGGCAGTACGCCCGCGTCCGCGAGCTCGAAGCTGTCATCACGCGCGCCGTGGCCGGGGACCTGGATCGTGCAGGACTGGGCCTTCGACTGCGCTACCTCTCCGGCGGCATGAGCGACGAGGCGCGCACCGTGGACCGCTATGTCCTCCCCGAGCGCGCCGGCTACTTCCTCGGCGCGCGCATGGTCGAGGCAGCCATCGAGGAACGCGGCCTCGCCTGGGCGGTCCGCGCCAGCGCCGACGAGCTGGCCCACCTCGCACAGCGCGCCGCCGCCACGGCGTAGCCCCGACTCGGCGCAGTTCGTTGCACCGAGTGGCGAAACGTTGCTACTTGCCGACGCAGAAGCGCCGGAAGACCACCTCCAGCACGTCGTCCACCCGCACGTCGCCGATCAGCTCGCCGAGTGCGTCGCCGGCCGCCCGTACGTGGACGGCCGCCACCGAGGCCGGCAGCACATCCTCGCGCCACGCCTCGGCGAAGGCGCGCAGCTCTTCGGTCGCGCGCGCCACGGCGACCCGGTGTCGCGCATGCGTGAGCGCGGGCTGGTCGAGCGGCGGCTCGCCGACGGCGCTCGTGATGGACGACTCCACGAGCTTGAGCAGCCGCCGCAGCCCGCTCCCCGTGTGCGCGCTCACCGCGACGTCGGCGTCGGGCGGCGGCTCCCCCGAGGCGAGGTCGGCCTTGGTCAGCACGCGCACGATCGGTGCGTCGGAGCGCTCGTGCACCGCCGCCACGGCGGTGGCGAGCGAGGCTGCCGTGTCCCCGCACGCGATCACGACCGCCGCCTGCGAGGCGTAGCGGCTCGACACCTCGATCCCCAGCCGTTCCACCGCGTCGCTCGTCTCGCGAAGGCCGGCCGTGTCCACCAGCCGCAGCGGCCAGCGCGGCAGGTCGAGGACCGCCTCGATCGCATCGCGCGTCGTGCCCGGCACGTCGGTCACGATGGCGCGCGCCTCGCCAAGGAGCGCGTTGAACAGCGAGGACTTTCCGACGTTCGGGGCGCCGGCGAGCACCACCAGCGCGCCGTCGTGGACGAGCGTTCCCCGCGCCCCGGTCGCGAGCAGTGCGTCGAGCGACTCCAGCAGCGCCCCGGCGGCGCTGGCGATGCGCTCGCGCGGTACCGGGCCGTCGTCCTCCTCCGGGAAGTCGATGTCGTAGGCGAGCAACGCCTCGAGCTCGAGCAGGCGCGCGCGCAGCGTCTCGATGCGCCGACTCAGGCCGCCATCGAGCTGGCGCAGCGCCATGCGGTGCGCGGCGGAGCTCCGCGCGTCGATCAGGTCGCCGATCGCTTCAGCCTGGAGCAGGTCCAGCTTGCCGTTGAGCACCGCGCGCCGCGTGAACTCGCCCGCCGTCGCCTCGCGAGCGCCGGCCGCGATCGCCGCCGCTGTCACGGCAGCGGCCACCACCAGCCCACCGTGGGTCGTGATCTCGAGCAGGTCTTCGCCCGTGAACGAGTGCGGGGCGACGTACCGCACCGCCACCGCATCATCGAGTGCCGCACCGGTTGCGTCGCGAACGGTGACATGCACGGCGCGCCGCGGCTCCGCGGGCCACGGCTCCAGCAACTCCCGGGCGATGAGCGGCACGGCCGGTCCACTCAGGCGGACGATGGCCAGCGCGCCACGACCCGCGGCGGTGGCGCGAGCGACGATCGTGCTCCCGTCGTCGAGTGCGCCCGCGGCGAGGGGTGCCGTGCCGCCCGCGGCGTCCGTCATCGCCGCGCTTCGGGACCCAGTACGAGTGACTCCCCCGGCTCGATCACGTGCACGCGCTCCCGCGCGTCGTGCTCGGCGAGGTAGGCACGCAGCCGGTCGATTGCGTCGTGCGCGGTGGCCGTCACGTGGCGGAAGGTGCCCCAGTGATACGGCATCATCGCGCGCGCGTGCAGCGTTTCGAAGAGCGCCACGGCATCTTCCCCCGTCAGGTGTCCGCGGCGGAAGCCGGGTTTCCACGCAGGCGCCCAGCCGATCGGGAGGAGTGCGAGGTCGAGCGTGCGCCCGCGGTGCCACAGCACGCGCTCCACGAGGTGGTGCGTGGTGGGCGTGAGCGCCGTGTCCCCGGCGAAGAAGGCACTCTCCGCATCGGACTCGAGCAGGTACATGTTCGCCGCGCTGCGCCAGCGGTCCACGCCGTAGCGGTTCCCCTTGTGCGTCGCGCGGGCCGCATGCACGCGCAGCGCGCCCTCGCCGAGCGTGACCGTCGCCGCCGCGTCCAGCGGCTCGGCGTTGCGGTAACCCTTGCTCACCAGCCAGCGCGCCACGGCTGGCGGCGCGAACAGGGGGATGTCGTTCGGCAGCGCGTCGAGCGAGCGGAAGGAGAGATGATCGGCGTGGGCGTGCGTCAGGAGCAGCGCGTCGAGCTTCGGCAGCGCGTCGAGCGCGATGCCCGGCGGCGATACGCGTGGCAGCACACGCCCGAGCTTCGGCTCGAAATTGGGGTCGGTCAGCAGGCGCGTGCCGGCGATCTCGAGCAGCAGCGTCGCATGACCTACATAAGTGATGTGCACGCCGCCTCTCCGAGCAGGAGCCACGCCAGCGTCGAGGCTGGCGCGGCTCGGCCGGCGGGAAAAACGCCGAGTGGTGCTACGATCGTCGCTTGACCGCCGGTGCCGCGGCCGGCGTCGATACGACCGTCGCCGGCGCGGTCTTCTGGCGTTCGCGGGCCAGGAGCCACTGCTGCGGCAGCGCGGCGATGTTCTGGACGGCGTAGTAGAGGTTCAGCCCAGACGCGAGGTTGAGGAAGAGCACGGTGAGCATCACCGGCATCATGTAGCTCATCATCTTCGCCTGCGGATTCGGCGGCGCCGCCTTCATGCCGATCCACGACATCACGTACATCGACAGCCCCATGAGCAGCGGCGTGATGTAATAGGGATCGCGCATCGAGAGGTCGGGGAGCCACAGGAAGGGCACGCCGCGGAACTCGATCGTGTTCTGGAACACGAAGTAGAGCGCGTACAGCACCGGCATCGGCAGGAGCATCGGCAGGCACCCCATCAGCGGACTGAGGGGGCTCATGCCGTGATCCTTGTACACCTTCATGATCACTTCCTGCTGCCGGCGCGGATCCTCCTTGTACTTCTTCTGGATCGCCTGCAGCTCGGGCTGCAGCCGCTGCATGGCGATGCTCGTCCGCATCGCCTTCTGGTTGAGCGGCCAGAGCGCGAGGCGGATCAGCACGCCGAACAGCACGAGCACCCAGCCGTAGCTGAGGTTCGTCGTGTGCTTCATCCAGAGCAGCGCGCGCATGACGATCGCCACGAAGGGCTGCACCGCGCCGTGGATCCACCCGCCGTACGGGTTCACCTGGTCGAGGTCGTTCCCCATCCGCTGCAGGCGCGCGAAATCCTGCGGACCGGTGTAGAGCTCGAACGCGGCCGCGCCATTCTGGAGGGGCATCGCCACGGTGGCATCGATGTCGCGCGCGGCCTTGCCGGCGCGCGGCTGGCCGACGAGGCGTAGCCCGGAGAATGCCTGCTTCGGCAGCGCGCGGAAGGCGACGAGGAAGTACTTGTCGCGTGTCGCGACCCAGTCGATCGGGCCGGCCTCGACGCGCACCTCGCCCGTGTCCAGCTTCGCGAAGCCGACACTGTTCACGTCGCCGCGCGACGTCCGGAAGCTGACGCCCAGGTGATGGATGTCGTCCAGCGTGTCGGCCTCGTTGGACTGCAGGCCGCGCGGCAGGTCCAGGAGCAGTGCGCCGTTCTGCGGCGCACCGCTCACCGCCGCCGACACGCGGACGAGGAAGCTGTCCGGAACGAAGGTATAGGTGAGCCGCACGTCGTGGCCTGCCTGGGTCCCCGTGTAGCTGAGCACCGGCGCGCCCGCCGGCGTGGTCGACCGCTGAAGCGCGAGCGATGCCCGGTCGAGGTCGATCGTGTCGGCGCCGACGGCGAACCGGTAGCCGACGAGCGGCGAGTTCGGACGCACGAGCTCCGCCGCCGCGCCGCGCGCCGTGGGGCGGCGTGACGGATAGCTGTCGAGCACCACGGAGACCGGGGCGGCGCCATGCGAGCTGAATGCGTACGTCGCCAGCCGCGTGTCCACGACCGTGGTCTCCGGCCGGACGGAAGCCGCCGCCGGCGCTGCGGTCGTGACGGTATCCTTCGCGGCCGCGATCGTGGGCGGTGCGCTGTCGGTCCGCGCCTTCGCGACCGGTGCGGCCGCCGTCGTCTGCGCCAGGCTGTCCGCCTGCGCAGCCGCCACCCGTGCGGAGTCGGCGACGCGGGGCGGAGTCCGGCGCGCGTCAGGGAAGAGGAACGGCGTGCCGACGATCACGATCGCCGTCAGCACCAGGGCGAGAAAGAAGCGCTTGTCCATAGGCTGGAAAGGCCCGACGAGCTTGTGGCTCGATCAGGGCACCGGATCGTATCCGCCGGGTCGGAATGGGTGACACCGCCCGATGCGGCGGAGCGCGAGCCATCCTCCGCGCCACGCCCCATGACGCTCGAGCGCCTCGATGGCGTAGACGGAACAGCTAGGATAATAACGGCACGCGGCGGGAAGCAGGTGGCCGAGGCTCACCTGGTAGCCGCGTACGATGAGGATGAAGATCGTTCGCATCACGAGGCACTCGGCGTGGATGACGGCGGCGCCGATTCCGGTGACCGCACGCCCGGGCGCCAGCGCGCGAGCTGGGCAATGGCGCGATCGACGTCAGCGGCGAGCTGGGCGAAGTCAGTGTCGTACGCCTCCGGCCTCACGCGCACGACGACATCGTACGGCAAGCCGGTCGGGAGGATTCGCAGCCGAGCAAGCTCGCGCAGGCGCCGCTTGAGCAGGTTGCGCGCGACGGCGGAATGGCGGTAGCGCGGCACGACCAGTCCGACGCGCGGCCTGGCCGGTGAATGTGCGAGAGGGGAAGCGACGACCCGGACGTCGAGGTGTCCGGCCCGAATGCGCTTCCCCTCTCGCGCGATGCGCTGCAGCTCCGCACCCCGCGTGATCCGTGCATGTCGCGGAAAGCCGAGCGACGCCTCAGGCGTCTTAGGCTCCTGCGTACTTGTCCGGAATGCGGACGGTGAGCTGCTTGCGACCCTTCTTGCGGCGACGCGCCAGCGTCGCGCGGCCCCACTTCGTCTCCATCCGGGCACGGAAACCGTGCGTCTTCACGCGCCGCGTGTTGCGCGGGCGGTAGGTGGGCTTCCCCATGACTACTCCAGGTGCGGTCTGAACGAACCAGCCAATGACGGCGGCAACTTTGGTACAGATCGGTAAAGTTAGCCGAGACAGAGAGATAGGTCAAGGCAAGTGAAGTGACGGCGAAGCCAGCGGGGAAGACGGCCTCCCGATGGCGCTGGGGGTCCGTTTGCTTTTTCCACAGGGCCGGAATAGCTTCGCTCCCCCCGCCCTTTCCAGTTATCCACATCCGCCATGACGCTTACGGCGACCGAAGTCTGGACCCGCCTGCTCGATCGCGCACGGCTCGAGCTGCCGGAACAAACGTTTCGGACCTGGCTCGAGCCGACGGAACCGCTGGCACTGGAAGAGGGCGCAATCATCGTCGGCTCCCCGGACCAGTTCGCCGCCGACTGGAACGAGTCGAAGCACGCCGAGCTCCTTTCGAGCCTGGCACCGGTCGCCCTGGGGCACCCGCTGGCCGTGGTCTTCCGCGTCCACGAGGAACGGAAGACGCGCAACCAGATGGATCTGTTCGTCGCGCCACCACCGGCGAGCGTCGAGCCACCACCGCAGCAGAAACGCGGTGGCATCAACGCACAACTCAGCGAACGCTACACATTCGATCACTTCGTGATCGGCAAGTCCAACGAGCTCGCCGCGGCCGCCGCCCATGCCGTCGCCCAGGCGCCGGGAAAGGTCTATAACCCGCTGTTCCTCTACGGAGATACCGGCCTCGGAAAGACCCACCTCATGCAGGCCGTCGCCCATGACGTCCTCGCTCGCCACCCGGAGACGCGGATCACCTTCATCGGCACCGAGCAGTTCACCAATGAGATGATCGGCTCGATCCAGAACCGCACCACCCAGGAGTTCCGCCGCCGGTACCGCGAAACGGACCTGCTCCTCGTGGACGACGTCCACTTCCTCAAGGGGAAGGAAGCCACCCAGGAGGAGTTCTTTCACACCTTCAACGCCCTCTACGAAGCCGGGCGCCAGATCATCCTCACCAGCGATCGTCCGCCGTCCGAGATCCCTGGGCTGGAAGCGCGTCTCGTCAGCCGCTTTCAGTGGGGAATGGTCGCCGATATCGAGCTCCCCGACCTCGAGCACCGGATCGCAATCCTTCGCAACAAGGCGCTGCTCGACCATCTGGAGATGACGATCCCCGAGGACGTCATCCGCTTCATCGCCGAACACGTGCGGTCCAGTGTGCGGGAGCTGGAAGGATCGATCATCAAGCTGCTCGCCTATGCCTCGCTCAAGCATCGCGAGATCACGGTGGACGTCGCACGCGAAGCACTTCGCGACAAGCTCCGCCCTGGCGAGAACAATGGCAGCAACGGGACGGGGCTCAATACGGAGACCATCCAGCAGGCGGTCGCGCGGGAGTGGGGAGTCACGCCGGAGGGGCTTCGCTCCAAGACCCGGACGAAAGCGCTCACCACCCCGCGCCAGGTGGCGATGTACCTCATGCGGGAGCTCCTCGGCCTCCAGCTCGTGGAGATCGGGGCGGCCTTCGGCGGCCGCGATCACTCGACCGTCATTCACAGCCTCGATCGCGCCAGCAGCATGCTGCGCGAGGATCCCACGTTTGCGCTCCGGGTCGCGAAGCTCCGGTCGCAGCTGGAGGGCCTTGCCGCCTGAGCGGAGTTCGCCAGCTTTGTCCACACCGGATGGCTGGCCAAATGGACTTCTCCCCACGGATCCACATTCCGGCTGGCGAAGTTTGCCGACAGGCGGTACGCTGACGACACTCGCTGTGGACCACCGGCGTTGTCGACATCGGTTCCACGCCTCGAGCGCAATGCCAAGCGCTGAAGACGTACGCGGTTGGGCGGCTTATCGACAATTCAACAGCCCCTACCGCTACTGCTGGTTTTTTTCTTAAGTCAGAATAGAAAAAGCAGGATCTCCGCTTTGCACAGACCCAGCACCAAGGAGCGGTAATGCGGTTCACGATTTCCCGGGAGAAGCTCCAGGAAGGGCTCGCGGCCGTGGCGGCCAGCATCCCCGCCAAGACCACCTTGCCCGTCCTGGCGAACATCCTGGTGGAGACCACCGACAAGGGGATCCGGCTCTCCGGTACTGATCTCGACATCGCCGTCAGCACGGAGGTGCAGGCGGACGTCGAATCCAGTGGCGCCATCACCATTCCCGCCAAGAAGCTGAGTGAGATTGCGCGCGAGCTGCCACCGTCTCCGGTGAAGATCGCCGCGGCGGGCGAGCAACGGGTCACCCTCGACTGCGGTCGATCGCACTTCAAGATCCTGGGATTGCCACGCGACGAGTTTCCGAGCTTCCCCGTCGTACGGTTCGACGAGAGCTGGCGCATCCGTTCGGGAGACCTGCAGAAGCTCATCTCGCACACCGCGTTCGCTGTCAGCACCGAGGAAAGCCGGCCGATCCTCAACGGCGTGCTGTGGGAGCTCAAGCCCGAGACGATGCGCATGGTCGCCACCAACGGCCATCGCCTGGCCAAGATGGAGATGCCCATCAAGTCCAGCGGCGCTCCGGCGGCCGACCTCATCGTGCCGCCGAAGGCGCTGGAGCAGATCCGCCGGCTCTTTCCCGCCGACGAGGAGCTCGAGATCGCCCGCGGCGAGAATCACCTGGGCTTCCGGTCCCCCTTCACGGCGGTCTTCACCCGCCTGATCGAAGGTCCCTATCCCAACTACGACCAGGTCATCCCCAAGGACAATGACCGTATTGCCATCGCCGACAAGCAGGCGCTGACGAGCGCACTCAAGCGCATGTCGGTCATCGCATCGGATCAGACGCATCGGATCCGGCTGTCGTTCAACGCCGGCATGCTGCGCTTCAGCGTCCAGACACCGGACCTCGGTGAGGCCACCGATGAGCTGCCGGTTCGCTTCACCGGCGACCAGCTCGACATCGGCTTCAACGCGAGCTACCTGCTCGAGATCCTGCGCTACATCCCCACCGAGGAAGTGAAGATGACGTTCAAGGCGCCCGAACGGGCGGCCACGGTGGAACCGGAAGGCTGGAACGATCCGGCGAGCTACCTCTGCCTCGTCATGCCGCTCCGCCTCGTGGACTGATCATCGTTACCACGGGAGGTGAGCCGTGAACGCTCTGCAGACGCTCGTGCAGTCCGCAGGGATCGCGTATGCGGCGGGGCTCAACCTGTATGCGACGGTGGGCATCGTCGGCCTCGCGACCCGCCTGGGATGGATCGGCCCACTTCCTGGCGCGCTGACTGGCCTCGCCTCCTGGTGGGTCATCGCCCTTTCCCTGGCGCTCGCGCTCGTCGAGTTCGTCGCCTCGCTCGTTCCTGCCGTGGCGTCGGCGTGGGACACCGTGCACTCGCTCATTCGCCCCCCTGCCGCTGCCGCGCTCGCCGCCGCCACGGCATGGCATGGTGACCCGGTCTTCGTGCTCGTGGCCGCGCTCCTCGGCGGCGGCCTCGCCACGGCGACGCACACCACGAAGCTCGGCATTCGCTACGCGGTGGACATGTCACCCGAGCCGTTCAGCAATGGCGTGACGAGCACGGCGGAACTGGGGCTGGTCGCCACCATCGCGCTTGCCGTCTGGCACCACCCGTACCTGACGGTCGCCTTTGCCCTGCTCGTGCTGGTGATCGTCGTGGCGATGGTGCGCCTCATCTGGCGGACGCTGCGCCAGGTCTTCGCCGGCCGCTGGGTGCCGCGCCGTGGCTTTCTTCAGGAGGCACGTACCAGCGACCGCCTCGGTCGCCGCGAGGACGACTGAGGACACGGCGCTTTATTAGTGACCTATAGCTACTAATTTACCACCCGGCACGCGGCCAGGGACCAAGCGCTCCTTCCTGGGAACGCCGTGCACGTGCGACGATGTGGGGATGGATGGCGCCGGCCTGTAAGCCGGGTTCTGTCGAGTGTTGCCACTCGGACGGTCATTCCTCTAGGAGCGCGGTCACCCGCGCCCTCGAGCAGCCGACCCGCAGCGTCTTGATCGGGACGGGCCGTCCCTCGCTGCCTATTTGGCCTTGCTCCCGCTGGGGTTTGCCGTGCCACGACCGTTGCCGGCCGCGCGGTGGGCTCTTACCCCACCCTTTCACCCTTGCCTGTGCTCCGGCGAACCGGAGCCATCGGCGGTCTGCTCTCTGTTGCACTGTCCGTCGGCGCCTTGCGGCACCGCCCAGGCGTTACCTGGCAGCGCGCCCTCCGGAGCCCGGACTTTCCTCGAACGCCTGCGCGCTCGCGACCGTCCGGCCGGCGACATCCACCCGAAAGATAGCACCTCCGGCCGCTGGGCGCTGACGCCTCGGCGCATCCATGGTGACGTGCGGATGACGAGGCCCTGTATGATCGCCTTCCGCGTCGAGGCGCACCGCCGCGCCGCCCCCACCACCGTTCCGGAGGGCCCACCCATGTCGCACGATCCCGGACACACTGCGAACCTCCCCCCCATCACGACGCTGCTCACCCCCGCCGAGCGACCCCGCGTCGATGCGGCTGGTGAAGGATGCTATCGAACCCTGCATCGCGACTCGGTGGACGACATCATTCACGACCTCAAGTCACGCCCGGTGCAGGCCGTGCTCGTGTCGGTGAGCTGCGCGGGCGCGCTGGCTCCGCGGGTCGCTTCGCTGGTCCGCGAGTTTCCGCGCGTACCGGCGGTGGCCCTGCTGAGTGACTTCGAGCGCCGGACGCCACATGCGGTGCTGGCCCTCGGGCAGTCGGGGATCCGGCGGCTCGTGGACGTCCGCCAGCCGGCTGGCTGGCGTGAGCTGCGGGCAGCACTCATGGCCGATGTCGGCGACGGCGGACAGCGCGGGATCCTGGGCCAGCTGTCGGTGGATCTTGCCGGTGCGCCGGAAGACTGCTGGCGGTTCTTCGAGACGCTCTTTCTCTGTCCGGCCCGCGTGTCGAGCGTGCGCCTGCTCGCGCAGCACCTGGACGTGCTCCCCAGCAGCCTGATGAGCCGGTTCTTTCGCGCCGGCCTCCCGGCGCCCAAGCGCTATCTCGCGATGGCGCGCCTCGTCCGTGCCGCGCGACTGTTCGAGAACGCCGGGTTCTCCATCGCCAACGTCGCGTATCACCTGGAGTTCAGCTCGCCGCAGAGCTTCGGCCGTCATGTGCGCACGCTGCTTCACATGACGGCCGGTGACTTCCGCCATCGCTACGACGGCATGGGCATGTTCGAGCGGTTCCGGCAGGAGCTGATGCTTCCTTACCTCAGCGTGCTGCGTGAACTGCGGCCGCTGACGGCGCCGCCGGGCTGGGTTGCAGCTCGGGGAGCGCATCGCCGCTCGCGCGGCGTGGCGCCCCCACGGCTGCATCCCTGATCGTCGCATCGGCAACAGCGAGGTTCGTGACGGCGAAGCGACTGACCGACTGGCGCAGTCGATCGGAGAGCTCGGCGAGCTGACGCGAGGTCGAGCTGAGCCCGTCGAGCGCCGTCGTCTGCTCGGTCGCGACCACCGACGCGGCAGCGGCCCGGGCCGTGGCCTCCGTCGCCACGTTCTGGATCGCCGCGATGGACGCGGTCAGGGTTTCCATCGCCGCCGACTGGTCCCGCGAGACCGCGGCCGTCTCCATCACGATGTCGGTGATGCGGCGAATGCCATCGAGCATCGCGCCGAGCGCGGCGTTTGCCTCGCCGGCCACGCTGCCCACGTCGCGTACCTCGCGCTCTCCTTCGCTCATCGAGGTGACCGCGGCGGCGATGTCGTCGCGCACGGTGGCATTGGTGTCCGCCACCTCGCGCGCCGCGCGCCCGCTCTCCTCGGCAAGCTTGCGCACCTCCTCCGCCACGACGGCGAAGCCCTTGCCATGCTCGCCCGCCCGTGCCGCCTCGATGGCGGCGTTCAGCGCGAGCAGGTTGGTCTGGCGCGCAATGCGCGCGATGGACTCGGCGAACTCGTTTACCCGCTCGGAAGCGCTCCCGAGCGCGCCGACGGTGGCGGCCGTGGAGCGCACGCGATCGCTGAGGGTAACGAGCGTGGTCGCGGCGCGGCCGATCGACTCCCGACTCGTCTCCGCCGCTCCGACGAGCGCGTGGGCGTTGGACTCCATGTCCTGGGCTCGGCCGCGAAGGCGCTCGAATGCCTGGTACGCCTGCTCGGAGTGCCGCGCGCCGTCCGCCGTGTATCGCTGCTGGGTATCGAGCTGTCGGGTCAGGTTCACCGCCGTCGCCGCGAACTCGCTGCCGTTCGCCGAGAGCGTTCCAGACGCGGTGGCGAGTCGCTCGGCGAGGCTGGCCACCTCGTCAGCCTCGCGCTGCACGGTCCCGATGAGCTGTCCCAGCCGCTCGAGCATGCGGTCGAAGCTCTGCTGGAGGAGTCCCAGCTCATCCGTGGAGCGGGTCTCCACGCGCGCGAGCAGGTTTCCCGACTCGGCGCGCGCCACCACCTCGCGCGTGGCGCGAATGCGCGCGATGAGCCGGGAGCTGATGGGCACGAGCTGGCTCGCGATCATGAGCAGCAACGCGGCGAACACCACTATCCAGACACGCGCGGCGGCTCCACTGTCCGGCGGCAGCGCCGGCAGCCGGACGAGAAGGAACCCGAGCGCCGAAGCCGATGCGGTGAAGTAGCCGAGTGCGCGGCCGCGGTCGAACGAGTAGGGGACGATGACGAGGAAGTACAGCATCACCAGCGCGTTCTGGCGCATGGCGGCGACGACCGCGCTGATGAGGGCGACGTCGAGGGTGGCGACGGCGTAGCGCATCCACCACACGCCCGATAGCGGGCCGGTGGCGAGCGTGGTGAGGAGGGCGTTGAGGCCGAGCGCGGCCGCCGTGATGCCAAGGACCACGGCGAGGGACACCGGAGCGATCCCGGTGAGTGCGCCGAGAATGCCCGCGACGCCGAGCACGGCGGTGAGGACGTAGCGGCGCCGTGCACCGAGCCGGAAGGTGAGCGTGTCCTTGGCGCGGTCCTCGTTGCGAAGATCGAGCACGTCGTGCGAAGGCGAGCGGAGAGGCATGCAGGGCGAGAAGCGGGAACACGAAGGTCGGACGCACGGACGCGAGGGTCAAGCGCGAGAGATGCCCCGGGGGGTATCCCATGATCGCCGCAACGGTGCTCCGGCTCCTTGGCAAGCTTGGTGCATTGCACGCTGCCGTGACCATGGAACGTGAAGTCTCGCTGCCCTTCGCGCCGCCGTCGCCCGCTCCGGCACGCCGGCCCATCGAGCATGCGGGGAGCGCCGCGCTGCGGCTCGAGGTGGCGTCGGTGCTGGAGCAGCGTGCCGACGACATCGCGGCTCGCTGGTGGGATGAAGCGCGAGCGCTGTGGTCGGACGCAACGATAACGACAGCCGAAGGCACGTCGACGTCACCGGACCCGGATCGCGCGGCGCCAGCGCTGGCGCTGGTGCATGCGCTCGCCGCCACCCTCCGCGTGCGGGATGGCGCCGGCGAGGCGGCCGCCGCCCAGGGGTTCGCGCTGGGCGCGTCGGGCTTCGCGCAGGGTGTCGCGCTACCCCAGCTTCTTCGCGTCGTGCAGCGACTCTCGGCTGCCTGCCTCGATGTCGCCGAGGATGTCGTGGTCGGCGGTGGTGAACACTTCGCGGCCCGGGAGGCGACACGCGTCTGTCGCGACCTCCAGGAGGCGGGCGACCGGATCGGGGTCGAGGTCGCGCGCGGCTTCGCGGAGGCGGGGGATCGTGCGCTGCGCGAGCGCTTCCGCCGCCTGCGTCACGACCTGCGGAACCCGGTCGCGACGATCCGGAGCGCGTTGTCGCTCATGGCGGACGAGACGGTGCCGGAGGAGGCACGACGGAGTCCTCGCTTGCCGGCAATGATCGAACGGAACGTCTCGTCGCTCGACCGGATGATCGTCGAACGGCTCGGCGACTCGGCCGCGTCCTTCCTGCCAGCCGCGGTGGTCAGTGACGCGGAGGCGCCGTCAGCTGCCCGCGGGAGCGGCGAGCCGCGCGACGATCTCGCTCGCGCGCGCGAGCGAGATGACCGGCAGGCCGGCTCCCTCTAGGGCCTCCCGGCCTCCTTCCTCGCGGTCCACGAGGGCGAGAACGCCGGCCACGTGGCCACCAGCGTCGCGCACGGCCTGGACGGCGCGCAGCGCGGAGCCGCCGGTGGTGATCACGTCTTCCACCACGGCCACGCGGTCGCCTTCACGGAACGGCCCCTCGATCAGGCGGCCGGTGCCATGCGCCTTCGCTTCCTTGCGCACGGTGAAGGCGCGGATGGGCGTGCCGGCGAGCGCGCTCGCGTAGGCGATCGCGTAGCTCACCGGATCGGCGCCAAGGGTGAGCCCGCCGACGGCGTCGACGGTCCAGCCCGCGGCAGCGAGCGCCGACACCGCGAGTGGCCCGATGAGCGCGAGGCCGTCCGGACTCATTGTGGTGAGGCGTGCGTCGATGTATAAGGTGGACTGTCGCCCAGATGCGAGCGTGAAGTTTCCGCGCCGCGCGGAACGTTCGGCGAGCAGCGTGAGCAGGCGGTCGTGATCGGGCATGCGAGTGGCAGACGGTAACGGAACGAGCAGGGACGGACAATTCATCGGCCCCGGCGAGGGCGAGCGTGTAGGCCTCGGCCTGCTGTCGCGATTCGTGGGGGCGGTCTTTCTGGTCGTGCTGGCGGCGCTGCTGCTGCTCGACCGGGCGCAGTCGGGTGCGACAGGAGAGCGGGCTCGCACGGACGCGAGCTCGGCCGCATTGCTGGCCGAGGCGTTCGTGTCGGCGCACGCCGTGCTGCTGGATCGTATCGCGGAGGTCGCCGAACTGGAACCTCCCGGTGACAGCGCGGCGCTGCGTGCCCGGGTGGATTCCCTCGTTGCGGCCTCCCCCGCCGTGCGTGGTGCCTGGCTCGTGGACAGCACGGGCCGGATCGGGCTGCGCGTCGGCCGGCAGCGGGTCCCCCTGGATGATCGCCTGGCCGCCATTGTGGTGGAACGGGTTCGACGCCGCCGGGCCGCCGCCGGTACGACCGCGGTGGCCGTGTCGCGCGACAGTGCGGCCGGCCGTCTGATTTCCTTCACGCGCGAGCTGCGTGCATCGACGGGGGGCGCCACCGGCGCGGCCGGCCTCGTGGTGGATGCGGACTCGCTGCGTTCCCTGCTTGGTCGGGTGCAGCCGGCGACGCGGCGTTCGCTGCTCGTGCTGTCGGGGCGCGATACGCTGGTGCAGCTGGGATCGGCGGAGGCCAGCACGGCACACATGGGCGCCGGCGGCTCGCCGATCGTGCGCCTGCCGGATGGCGGCACCTGGCGCGTCGTGAGTGCGCATGCGCTCACCTCCCCCGCCCTCCGGTGGGGGCTGTGGATCTTCGGGGGGCTCGGTGTCCTGCTGCTGGCGATCGGGTTGTTCCGCGAGCAGCAGCGCGCCCTGCAGGTAGCCGGGCGGTCCATGGAGCTGGAGCGGCTCTACAGCGACGTGAAGCGTGCGAACCAGGCGAAGAGCGAGTTCCTGGCGAACGTGTCGCACGAGCTGCGCACCCCGCTCAACGCGATCGTCGGCTTCGTGGAGCTGCTGCGCGACGGGTTCTACGGCGACCTTTCCCCGCGGCAGATCCCGCCGGTGGACCGCATCGCCGCCTCGGCGACGCACCTGCGCCATCTCGTGGATCAGGTGCTCGACATCGCGAAGATCGCGGCGGGCCGGCTCGAGGTGCATCCGGAAACGATCGTGCTGCGCCCCTTCGTGCTGAACGTGGCGAGCGAGCTCGAGTCGCTGGTGAGCGAGAAGGGACTCGCCTTCTCGATCACCGTCGGCGCGTCGCTGCCGCGCGTGCGCACCGACCCCACCCACCTGCGCCAGATCCTCATCAACCTCATCGGCAACGCGGTGAAGTACACGCCGGCCGGGACGGTGAGCGTGCGCGCTCGTCTCCTGGGCGGCCCGCCGGTCAGCAACGCCCACCTGACGCCGACGCGCTCGTCCGTCATCGGCGCCGACGATGCAAGCGCGCGGAGCCTGCTCGCCCGCGCGCCGCGAAGTGGCACGTGGGTCGTGCTCCAGGTCGTGGACAGCGGGGTCGGCATCGCGCCCGCCGACCTCGAGCGGATCTTCGACGAGTTCGAGCAGGTGAACGCCGGACCGCGCGGCGATTCCATGCAGCGCGGCACGGGCCTGGGCCTCGCGATCTCGCGCCGACTCGCGCGGCTCCTCGGCGGCGACGTGAGCGTGGAGAGTGAGATCGGCCGCGGGTCCACGTTCACCGTCTGGCTCCCCGTGAATCCGGCTGACCTCCATCGGGAGCGCAGCCCCGCCGGCGGGACGCCAACGGTCGCGACTCCCGCCTCCGGTGCCTCGGCGGTGTGAGCGGCGCCGTGGCGGCGGCGTGTTCAGCGCTTGAAGATGGACTTCACGCGCGAGAGGAGTCCGGGCGCCTGCGGTGATTCGGGGTGCTCGAGCGCGTCGCGCAGCGCGTCGGCGAAGGCGACGGTATCGGGAAAGCGCTGGCGCGGATCCTTGCTCAGGCCGCGCATGATCACCTGCTCCACCCCCGCGCCGAAACGGAGGCCTGGCTTCGCCTCGTTGAGCGCGATGGGCGGCTGCGAGAGCAGCTGCGAGAACATCTCGCGCGGGGTCTTGGCCGTGAAGGGGAGGCAGCCGGTGAGCATCAGGTAGGCGATCGTCGCCAGGCTGTACTGGTCCGCGGCCGGCGACACGAGCTCCCCCGACAGCGCCTCTGGCGCGACGTACATGAGCGTGCCGACGAAGAAGCCGGCTCGGGTGAGCCGCTCCTCGGGCGCGATGTCGGTGTCGGTGGCGATGCCGAAGTCGAGCAGCTTCACCTGCCGGGTCGTCGGGTCGTACATGACGTTGTCCGGCTTGAGGTCGCGGTGCACGATGCCCACCGCGTGGGCGGCCTGCACCGCCGCGGCGATCTGCGAGACGATGGTGATGACCTCGTCCGGCGGCAGCGGCGCGTGGGCCTTCACGTACTTCTCGAGCAGCTCGCCGGCCGCCCATTCGATGGCGAGGAAGTGCATGCCCGGGCGCGCCTCCCCGACCTCGAGCGTCTGCACCACGTTGGGATGCCGGACCCGCTCGCCGTAGCGCGCCTCGCGCACGAACCGCGCGACCGCCGTCTTGTCCTGGCGGAGCTTCTCGCGCAGCACCTTCACCGCCACGACCCCGTGTGTCGGATGTTCGGCGCGGAAGACGGAGGACGTCCCCCCTTCTCCGATCTCGCTGCGGATGATGTAGCCCGCGAGGGTCTGCCCGACCAGCATCTCTTTCGGCACGGGGCGAACCTAACGCGTGCCGGTACGGAGTGGCAAGCAAGTGGGGCGGCTTGCTTGACAAATGCGCAGGGCGCTCCTATATAGGCGCCGCGCGCCAGACGGCGCGCCCGGCACCGCAGTGCAGGTCGATTCACTCCGTTGGAGGCAGCTCGCAATGGCCAGAGGGAAAGTGAAGTGGTTCAATGACGCCAAGGGGTACGGCTTCATTGAGCAGGAAGGGGGCGAGGATGTGTTCGTCCACTTTTCGGCGATCGCGATGGACGGCTTCAAGACGCTCGCCGAAGGACAGGAAGTCGAGTTCGAGATCCAGGCGGGCGCCAAGGGACTCCACGCCGCGAACGTGCAGCGCGTCTGAGTCGACCCGCGAGCTGAACCCGATCCTGCTACCGCCTGCCCGTCGTGGCAGGCGGTGCTGTTTTCGGGACCCGCTGCCACGTGGTACCGGTCGCGGCGTGCACGGTCTATGCTTCGCCGCATGACCCGTTCATCCTGCGGTCGCTTCG
Organism: Gemmatimonadaceae bacterium; assembly: GCA_036280075.1. Taxonomy (GTDB): domain Bacteria; phylum Gemmatimonadota; class Gemmatimonadetes; order Gemmatimonadales; family Gemmatimonadaceae; genus AG11. Next base: position 18,290 of record DASURL010000112.1, read on the forward strand.
CTTCCACTCGCGCCCGTGACTGACCCGACTTTCGCCGCCGCGCCCGAGGCGACGCGGCCCGACGCGCCGCGCCTCTTCCTCATCGACGGCTACGCGCTCATCTATCGGGCCTTCTTCGCGCTGATCTCGCGGCCCCTCACCACGGCGCGCGGCGAGAACACCTCGGCGGCGTGGGGCGTGGTGAACTTCCTGCAGCGCCTCCTCGCCAGCCATCGCCCCGAATACCTGGGCTGGGTGCACGATTCGGGGCTCAGCTTCCGCCACGAACGCTACCCCGAGTACAAGGCGACGCGCGAGAAGCTCACCGAGGAGCTCCAGTCGGACTTCGATACGGGGATGGAGCGCATCTGTCAGCTGCTCGACGCATATCGCATCCCCATCCTGTCACTCAAGGGCTACGAGGCCGATGACGTCATCGGCACGCTCGCCCGGCAGGGGGTCGAGCAGCACGTGAACGTCGTGATCGTCTCGGGTGACAAGGACTTCCAGCAGCTGGTCCGACCGGGGGTCTGGCTCCTCAACCCGGGGCGAGGGGGACCGGCGAGCGTGGAGGAGCAGTGGGTATCCGTGGAGAACGGGGACGAGCGGCTGGGGGTGCCGCCGGCGCGCGTGACGGACTACCTGGCGCTCGTCGGCGACTCGTCCGACAACGTGCCGGGCGTGAAGGGCATCGGCGACAAGACCGCGCGCGACCTGGTGCAGGAGTACGGCGACCTCGACGCGATTCTCGCCGCGGCACCCTCGCTGACGAAGAAGCGCCCACGGGAGGCGCTGCAGCAGCAGGGCGACCTCGCGCGCCTGTCGAAGGAGCTGGTGACCATCCGTGACGACCTGCCCGTCACGCTCGCGCTCGACGAGATGCGCGTGCGCGAGCCGGATGTGTCGCGACTGCGCCCGTTGTTCGTCGAGCTCGAGTTCCACACCCTCGCGCGCTCGCTGGGTGACGTCGCGGCGGCGGCGGCGCTCCCGCTGCCTGGTGCACCAGAGCCCACGGCGGAGGCCACGCGGCCGGAAACGAATTACGTCACGGTGGACACGATTCCCGCGCTCGAGCGCATGATCGCCCGGGCGCGGCAGGCGCCGTACATCGCGGTGGACACCGAGACGGTCATCGATCCCGACAGCCCGCAGAAGGTCGATCCGCTGCGCTGCACGCTCGTGGCGATCTCGATCGCCACGGCGCAGGGCGAGGCGTACTACCTGCCGCTCCGCCACCGTGAGCTCAAGCCGGCGCAGGGCGACCTGATGCTCGGTGATGCCGAGCCGGGGAGCGATGCCGACGAAGCGAACGAGGCGCAGCCGAAGAAGCGGCGCGCGAGCAAGGCGAAGGCGAGCGAGCCGGGAAGCATCGCCGCACGCGCGCTGGCCGCCGGGCCGGTGCCGGTGAGGAACCTCCCGCCGCTCGACGAGCCGGAGATGGCGCCGCTGCGGGCGCTGCTCGAGGACCCGACGGTCCCCAAGGTGGCGCAGAACGCGAAGTACGACATGCTCGTGCTGCGCCGCGCCGGCGTGACCCTCGGCGGCCTCGTTTCGGACACGATGCTCGCCAGCTACGTGCTCGACCCGGGCCGGCGCTCGCACGGCCTCGACCTGCTCGCGCTCGAGTTCCTCGACCACACCATGACGAGCTACGAGGATCTCTGCGGCAAGGGGAAGCAGGAGCTCCCCTACGACGTGGTGCCGGTCAGCTGTGCGCGCGACTACTCGTGCGAGGATGCCGACGTCACCTGGCAGCTCGAGCAGCGCTTCCGCCCGCAGCTCGAGGCGCAGCAGATCGATGAGCTCTATCGCGACGTGGAGATCCCGCTCCTCGGCGTGCTGGCCGACCTGGAGTGGACGGGCGTGGAGATCGACCGCGCATGGTTCGCGTCGCTCAAGGAGCGATTCGCCCGCGAGCGCCAGCGTGTGGAGCGCGAGATCTACCGGAGTGCGGGAGGCGAGTTCAACATCAACTCCAATCCCCAGCTGCGCGAAGTGCTGTTCGAGCGGCTCCAGCTGCCGATCATCAAGCGCACGGCCACCGGTCCGTCCACCGACGCCAGCGTGCTGCAGGAGCTCGCCGAGGCGGGCCACGAGCTGCCGGTGCTGCTGATGGAGTATCGCGAACTCTCCAAGCTCGAGAGCACGTACATCGACGCCCTGCCGGCGCTCGTCAATCCGCACACCGGCCGGCTGCACACGTCGTTCAACCAGACGGTCGCGGCGACGGGACGGCTCTCGTCGAGCGAGCCGAACCTGCAGAACATCCCGATTCGCCGCGAGCTCGGGCGCGACATCCGCCGCGGCTTCGTGCCGCGGAAGGGGTGGCTCCTGCTCGCGGCGGACTACTCACAGATCGAGCTGCGGCTCCTCGCGCACCTCTCCGGCGACCCGGCGTTCGTGCACGCGTTCCGGTCCGGTGGCGACATCCACCGGCAGACCGCGGCGCTCATCTTCGACGTGCCGATCACGGCGGTGACCTCGGAGATGCGCAGCCGAGCGAAGACGATCAACTTCGCGACGATCTACGGGCAGGGCCCGCACGCGCTCTCGCGCCAGCTCAAGATCTCGCACGCCGAGGCGAAGGAGTTCATCGAGCGCTACTTCGAGCGATTCCAGCAGGTGCGCGCGTATCTCGACTCGATGGTGGAGTTCGCGCGCGAGCACGGCTACGTGGAAACCATCTTCCGCCGCCGCCGCTACATCCCCGAGCTGCGCGATCGCAACTTCAACATCCGCGCGTTCGGCGAGCGCACGGCGGCCAACTCCCCCATTCAGGGCTCGGCGGCCGACCTGATCAAGATCGCGATGATCCGCATCCACCATCGGCTGCTCGACGAGCGCCTGAGTGCCAGGATGCTGCTCCAGGTCCACGACGAGCTCGTGTTCGAGGTGCCGGACGCGGAACTGGACAGGGTGACCACCCTGGTGCGCGACGAGATGGAGCACGCGGCCGACCTCTCCGTGCCCCTGGTGGTCGATGTCGGGACGGGGCGGAACTGGCTGGAAACGAAGATGGGGTGACTGGCGCGACACTGGCGGGAGGGGCGTTGCAGAGTGCGTGGGTTCGGGCAATTCGAGGGGTCCCCGCCAACGCCATGGATTGGGCGCCGTACCGTTAACGCTTGATATCCCAACCGGTTAGAGCGATACTCGCGCCCGGCATTGCGATTGCCTTTCCTCTGGTCGTGCGACAGTGCCTGAATTTGCGACATCGTTCACCGTAGCTGGATCGCCCTCCACCTCGGCCAGCATCTCCCGTGACCCTCCGTCCGCGAGCTGCCTTCACGCTCATCGAGCTGCTGATCGTCGTCGTGGTCATCGGCATCCTGGTGGCGATCCTCATCCCCAGCTTCAAGAACACCAAGGGACGCGCCAACGAAGCCGCGTTGAAGAGCGACCTGCGGAACATCGCGGTCGCGCAGGAAGCCTACTTCTTCGATCACGCGGCCTACGCGAACGACGTCGCGATGCTGAATGCGCACACGTCGCCCGGCGTGATCATCACGCTCGCGACGCCCGGGCCTGGCAGCTGGGTCGCCACCGCCATGCATCCGGCGTCGTATCCCCTCAAGTGCACGCTCTTCTACGGGCCCGTCACCCCGCCGCCACCGCCGGCCACGGCGGAGGGTGTCCTCACCTGCAAGTGACCGTGCGCGCATGAGCGGCACGTCGCGGGATGGCGACGTGCCGCGCGCCGAGCACGACTTCGCGTACCGCGAGTTCGTCTCGCGTCGCGACGGGATGATTCACGCCATGGACGGCGGGCTCTGGCTGCATCGCCACGTCTGGAAGGGACGCCCCATGGCGCATCTCGTGTCCACTGACCGCGCCCGCCTGCTGGCCTACGGCGTCGAGGCGGGCTTGCCGGAGGCGCGCCTGCAGTTCAAGCCGCTGCGCGATCCGCGCACCGGCGAACGTCGCGATGCCTGGCACTGGGACCTGGGCGGCCCGCACCTCCCGCCACCACGGCGTCAGCGCTAGCGCGCCTTCGCCGCGCGTGGCCGCTTGTCGGGCACGTGGCGCAACAGGACGAGTGAGGCGATGAACATCACCGCCACCGTGAGCACGGCCGCGCGATAGGCCACGCCGGTGCCGCGCGCCGGCTCGAGGGTGTCGACCGTCAGGCTCCAGACGAACGGCCCGAGCACGGCAGCCGCTCGTGACGACAGCAGCAGGAGGCTGAAGAAACGTCCGGCTTCCGCTTCCGGCACGAGGGAGAGCAGGAGCGGGCGCTCGGCGGTCGGCACGCCGCCGAAGATGAGCCCGATCAGGAGCCCGACGAACCAGAAGGCGCGCTGCGACGGCACGGCGATCATGGCCACGAGCAGCAGGATCCAGCTCCAGATGGCGACGAGGAGAGTCCGTCGTGCCCCGATGCGGTCCACCAGCCGACCGGCGGCATAGCTGCCGAAGATCGCGGGCACCGTCAGGACGAGGAACAGCGTGGTTTCCGCCCCCTTCGCGAAACCCATCGCCTTCACGGCATAGATGGCCATGAAGGAGACGATGGTCCCGATGGCGTCCTGATAGAGAAAGGATGCAACGATGAATGGCAGGGCCCCATGATGATCGCGCGCGTCCCGAAGCGTGTGCCCCACGTCGCGAAAGGCACGCTTCCAGTCGATTGGTGTCTTCTCGCGGCCGGTGGTGCGATCGTGACAGAAGAAGAACAGCGGGAGCGAGAAGAGCATGAACAGGAGCGCGGTCGGCACGAACGTGGACACTCGGCCACCATGCTCGGTGAACGGCACCACCCGGTGGAGCGTGTCGAGCACCGTGGCGGGCAGGGCGCCGAGGAGCGGCACGGCGCCGTTGAAGAAGGGCGCGACCAGGACGAGGCCGACGATCGTGCCCACATAGCCGACCGCCGTGCCGATGCCCGAGAGCCGGCCCTGCTCGCTCGCCGGCACGAGCTCGGGGAGCATGGCGTTGTAGAACGGGAGCGCGGCCTGGTAGGCGAAGTTGGCGACGATGAATGCGACCAGCACCCAGCTGAGGGTGCCCAGGCTCGCGTGCCAGGTCGCGGGCAGCGTCGTTCCGCCCGTGACGGCTTCTCCGGCCACTGGCAGGGAGCGCTGTCCCAGGATGCCGATGGCGGCGCAGGCGGCACACGACAGGACGGTGAAGCCGACCACCCACGGCTTGCGCCGGCCGCGCGCGTCGGAGAGGGCCCCGAGCAGGGGCACGGAGATCACGACCAGCAGTGACGAGACGCCGTTCCCGATGGCGTAGGCCGTGTTCGACGCGCCCAGGTCGGCGATCAACCAGACGGCGAAGTACAGCGTCGCGACGTTCATCGAGAAGATGGTGTTCGCGAAATCGTACAGCGCCCAGCTCGCGCGCTCGTGCCACGGCGCACGCATGGGCCTTCCGGGGTGCTCGACGACTGGCGATGCGAACGCCATCATGGGATTGTCCGCTGTCTGATTGACGACCTGCCGCAGGCCACCAAATTAGGGAGCATGTCACGTCGCTGCTTTCGTGCTCGGCGCCTCGCCGGCCTTCCTGGTGTCGCGATCACGCTCCCGTTCGTGCTTGCGGCGTGCGAACGCAGCGAGCCGGTGACGCGCAACGACGCGCCCGTCGCATCCACCGTCACATCGACCGCGCCCTCCGCGGCCGCGCCGGCCGACAACGGCTGGCTGCCGGCGGCTGGCCCGGCGCTCCTCGTGCAGGGGGCGTCGCGCGACGAGGCGATCGCGCTCTTCCCTGTCACCGGTGACAGCGACGCGGTGGCCCGACTCGATTCGGTGAGCCTCACCGAAGTGCCAGTGGTGCTCTTCGGGCGCGGCGGCACGCGCTACTCGGCGCAGCTCGGCGCTCCCACTGGCGAGGGCACCGACGATTGCGAGCGCTGGCCCCTGCACGCGTTCCAGCCGGGTGGCGACGCCTCCTGGTCGGTCGGCTTCGCGAGCGATCGCGTGCAGCCGGTCGCTCTCGACTCGGTGGAGCTGCTGTCGGCGCGTGACAGCATGGTCCTCGTTGCCGAAGCGTCGCGGCTGGCCTCATCGGTCACCGCACCGACAGAGCCGCCGTTCCAGGGGTTGCGCTTCACCACCGAGGATGTGCGTCGCTTCCAGGCGGCGCCCGGCGTACAGGCGCTGGTGGCGCACCTGGTGCGCCACGTGAACCAGGAAGCGAGCCCGCTGGAGGAGCAGACGCTGCTCGTTGCGGAGCGGGACAGTGGCGTGGCGAGCGGCCCGTATCGGCTCGCATACGCCGAGCGGACCTCCGGTCGCGAGGAGGATGTGGTGACGCCGGAAGTGCTCGCCGCGGTGCGCATCGCGGGCAGCGCAACACCCTCGCTCATCGTCGCGCGCGATGGCAGCGAGGGCATTGCCTACGCCATGCTCGAGCGGGTGGGCCCGCATCGCTGGCGCGTTCGCTGGTCGAGTGCCATGACGAGCTGCGGCTGACCCGCCCTGGAGCGCCGGCGCGCTCGCGTCAGAGTGGTCGGCCGAGCGCCGCCGGCGCACGGGCGCGGCCCATCGCCCCGGCGAGTGCGGCGAGGGTGAGGAGATAGGGTGCCGCGAGAAAGATCTGGTACGGAGCGTTCCATCCCATGGCCTGGAAGGCGAACTGCAGCGCGCTCGCGGCGCCGAAGACGACCGCCCCCAGCGCGACGCCGAATGGCTGCCAGCGTCCGAGCACCACGATGGCGAGGGCGATGAACCCTCGTCCCGCCGACATGTTCTCGACGAAGGTGCCAGCCTGCGCGAGCACGAGCGTGCCGCCGGCGAGGCCGCCAAGCGCGCCGCCGATGAGAACGGCGACGGTGCGCACGCGCGTGACAGCGATGCCGGCGGCAGCGGCGGCGTCGGGACGCTCGCCGATCGCCCGCAAGGCGAGCCCGGCATGCGTGCGCGCCATCCACCAGGCCAGCGCCGGCACCAGCAGGTAGGCTACGTAGGTGATCACCGGCTGGTTGAACAGCGCGTCGCCGATGATGGGGATCGTCGCGAGGATCGGCACCGCCCACGGGCCACTCGTTGGCGCCTGCAGCGACGCGCCACTCGTGCCGTAGAGCGCGCGATAGAGGGTCCCCGTGGCACCGACCGCGAAGAGTGTCAGCGCCATGCCGGTGATGATCTGGTCGCCCCGCAGCACGAGCACGCAGAAGGCGAAGATGGCGCCGACCAGGAGCCCACCGGCCACGGCGCCTGCATAGCCGCCGGCCACGCCCCCTGCCGTGGCGCCGGCCAGCGCGCCAAAGGCGCCGGCGAGCACGGCTCCCTCGAGGCCGATGTTGATGATCCCCGTGCGCTCCACGAGCATCTCGCCCAGGGCCGCCAGCGCCAGTGGCGTGGCGGTGCGGATCGTCGCGGCCAGGAAGGGAGTCAGCGCGTCGGTCATGCGGCGTCTTCCCGCGGGCGCTCGTCGACCACCGTCACACCCACGCGCCGCGCGCGAAGGGCCTGTGCCGCGACGACGGCAAGGATCAACAGTGCCTCGATGACCGACACGAGCGTGGACGGTACGCCAGCGTCGCGCTGCATCGCCCCGGCACCCGCTTCCAGTCCCGCGAACAGGAGCGAGGTGCCGATGACGCGCCATGGATCGAGGCCCGCGAGGAGTGCGACCGCGATCGCCGTGTAGCCGTACCCGGGTGAGAGATCCTCGTACAGTGCGAAGGTCACGCCGAGCACCTCGATCGCGCCGGCGAGCCCGGCGAGTGCGCCACTCGTGATGAATGCCAGCATCGTCACGCGACGCACGTCGATCATCCCCGCACTCGCCGCCGCCGTTGGACTTTCTCCCACCGCCATCAGCCGGTAGCCGGCGGCGGTGTGACGCATGGCCCAGCCCGCGGCGAGCACGAGGACGACCGCGACGACGATGCCGACGTGCAGTCGGCCGGCGCCCGGGATGCGTGCCAGGTGCACCGCGTCGGCGATGCTCGACGACTGCGGGTAGGCGTGGGTCGGCTCCTGCAGCGGTCCGCGCACGAGGAACGACACGGCATACAGCGCCACGAAGTTGAGCATGATCGTGCTGATCACTTCCAGTACGCCGAAGCGTGCGCGCAGCACGGCGGCAAGTCCGGCCCACCCGGCTCCCGCCGCTGCGCCCGTCGCGAGTGCCAGCATGATCGCCAGTGGCCCGGCGCCCGGCACCAGCAAGGCAACGGCCGTGGCGCCCGTGCCCCCGGCGAGCAGCTGTCCCTCGGCGCCGATGTTCCACACGCCGGCGCGAAACGCCACGGCGATCGCGCACCCGGTGAGCATGAGCGGGATCGCGCGCACGAGCGTGGCCGACGTGAGCGCGTACCAGGATCCCACGGATCCGGTCCACAGCGCCCCCAGCGCACGAGGCACGTCGTAGCCGGCGATGAGGAGCAGGAGGGCGGTCGTGCCCACGATGGCGATGAGGCTGACGAGGCCGAGGAGCAGCGTCCACGCCGTGCGACGCGATGCGCGCATGTCAGGCCGCGCCAAGCATGGCGCGACCGATCACGTCGCGGTCGGCGGGTACGTCGCGTACGGTACCGGCGTGCACGACGGCGACGCGGTCAGCGAGCGCGAGCACCTCGTCCAGGTCGCTCGAGTAGACGAGGACGGCCGCGCCGTCGTCCCGGGCCGCTCGCAACCGCGCGTGCACCTCTGCCGTCGCGCGCACGTCGAGGCCTCGAGTGGGGTTCTCGATCACGATCGCTCGCGCGTCGGACGGAGCGTCCCGTCCGCGAAGCAGGAGCGTCGTCATTTCGCGCGCGAGGACGAACTTCTGCTGGTTGCCGCCGGACAGCGTTCGCATCACGGTCTCCGTGGACGGCGCGCGCACGTCGAACTCGTCCATCAGCGAGCGAGTGCCCGTGCGCAGCGTCCGCCAGGAGATGCGTCCCCGGCGCCCACCGGCGCCGCGGAGTGCCGCGTTGTCGGTGAGCGAGCGGTCGAGCAATACGGCGTCACGATGACGGTCCTCGGGCACGAACCCCACCTGCGTCGGTCGCTCGATCCGGCCGGCGCGCACGTCGATTCGTCCCGCGAGCGCGCGCAGCAGTTCCCACTGCCCTCCCCCTTCCACGCCGGCCAGGCCGACGATCTCGCCCGCCCGCACCACCAGCGAGGCGTCGCGCAGCCGCGCTCGTCCACGCTCGTCGTGCACCGTGACGTGGTGGGCGGCGAGGATGGCAGTCGCGTCGCTGGCCACGGTCGCGCGGCGATGGTTGCCGGCGCGCGTCGGTGGCGGCAGCGTCTCGTGCCGCGCCGGCGCGTCTGCTCCCAGCATCGCGCCGGCGAGCGTCTGCACCGACGCCTCGGCGGCCGCGCCCGTATGCACGACCTGTCCCTGACGCAGCACCGTGACGCGATCGGCGACGCCAAGGGCTTCGTGCAGCTTGTGCGTGATGAGCACGACGGCGTTGCCGGCATCAGCGAAGCGCCGCGCCCAGCGCAGCAGTTCCTCCGCTTCTGCCGGCGCGAGGACCGCGGTCGGCTCGTCGAGGATGAGCACACGCGCACGACGGGCCAGCGCCTTGGCGATCTCCACGCGCTGCTGCGCCCCGACGGACAGTGTTTCCACGAGCGCGTCCGGGTCGAGCGCGAATCCCGTCGCCGCCGCGATGTCCCGGACGGCCTCGACCATCGCACCATGACGCAGCAGTCCGCGACCGCCGAGCGCGATGTTCTCGGCGACGGTCATGGCAGGCACCAGGGTGAAGTGCTGGTGCACCATGCCGATGCCCGCCGCGATCGCGTCCGACGGGGCATTGATCGTGACCGGTGCGCCATTCATCCGCACGACGCCGCGGTCCGCCGACACCATGCCGAACGCCACGTGCATGAGCGTCGTCTTCCCCGCACCGTTCTCGCCGAGCAGGGCGTGGACGTGCCCGGCCTCCACGTGCAGCGACGCGTCGCGGAGCGCGGCGACGGGCCCGAAATTCCTGGAGATGTGCTCGAGCGCGAGCGCGGGCGGAGCGACGCTCATGTGGTGAGTGCTACAGGCCGGTCGGAGCGGCGATGAACGACCAGGGCAGCCCGAAGGTGCGCTCCACTTCCGCGCCAAGCGCGCGCACGCCGAAGGTCTCGGTGGCGTAGTGTCCCCCGTAGAGCACCGCGATGCCGAGCTCCGGAGCTTCCACCGCCGTGTGTTGCGGTCCCTCGCCGACGATCAACGTATCGAGGCCGCGGGCAGCTGCTTCGCGCAGGGTCTCGCTCGATGCGCCGGCGCCGGTGCAGAGTCCCCACCGGCGGGTGCGCCGTCCAGGGGTCACGCCGACCGACACGAGCGATCCTCCTTCGCGCTCGGCGATGGCCCGCAGGCGGTCAGCCAGCACGGAAGTGTCCAGGTCCGACGTGCCGGCCACGCCGACGTCGATGGTCTGGAAGCGGGCGAAGCCTTCGCTCTGCCGGAGGCCGAGGGCGTCAGCGAGCAGCGCGTTGTTGCCGAGCGTGGGGTGAAGGTCGAGCGGCAGGTGCGACGAATAGACAGCGACGTCGTTGGCAATCAGCCGGCGCACGCGCTCGTAGTAGCGCCCGCGCAGCGGCTGGACCCCGGACCAGAACAGGCCGTGATGCACGATGAGCAGGTTGGCGCCGGCGTCGATGGCGCCCTGGATGGTTCGCAGCGAGGCGTCCACGGCCACGGCGCATCGGCGCACCGGACCGGCGTGCTCGACCTGGATGCCGTTCTGCGCGCCTGGATAATCGGGCACCTCGGCCGTGCGCAGCACCGTGTCCAGGTGTTGCGCGATCGTGGCGAGGGATTGCGTCGTGTCCGTCACGTGGCGATCACCGTGCGACCGCTCCGGTCGGCGCGGCGAACCGGCCCGCGTGCATGTCGTCGCTCAACGAGTCCACCAGCTGGAGGGTGGCGGCTGGAATGCGGCCCCGCATCGCCGGGTTGAGCACGAGGGTCACGACGTCGTCCTTCGTACCGAGCTCGATGACGCGCGGCTTGAATCGTCCCTCCTTCACCTCGCGGGCGACGGTGAGGAAGGCGTGTGGCAGATCGATCACCACGCTGCCGAGGGTGACATCGGGTGCCACGCCGTTCTGGTTGGCGTTCGATCCGATGACGAGGGCGCGCTTCGATTCGCGCGCCGCCTGGAAGACACCGAGTCCTGCGGCGTCGGCGTTCTGGAAGATGATGTCGGCTCCGCGTTCGATCTGCGCGAGCGCCTGCTCCTTGCCGGCGCTCACGTCGTCCCAGTTGCCGATGTACGACGTGAGGATCGTGATCGAGGGATTGACCGACTTCGCACCGCGTGCGTACGCCTCGAAGCTTTCCTTGACCGGCGGGAGCTCGGTGCCGCCGATGACGCCGATGGTGTCCGTGTGCGTCATGCGACCGGCGAGGATGCCGGCGAGGTACGACGCATCGGCAAACGCGAACGCGATGCCGGCCACGTTGCCGCCCGAGGTGGTGCCGGAGGTGGTGACGTAGACGGTGTGCGGGAAGTCGGGACCGACGCGCTTGGCGGCGTCCTGGAACTCGAAGCCGTGGCCGATCACCAGGTCGTAGCCTTGCGCGCCGTACTGCCGGAACTGCTCCTCGAACTCCGCGGGGGTCTTCGTCTGGATGTGGCTGATGCGCGCGCCGAGGCTGTCCCGGACGCGAAGGAGTCCCTGATAGGCGCCTCCGTTCCACGACTGGTCGCTGATCGGGCCTGGGGTGAGGAGGGCGACCCGGAAGGGTTTCGCTCCCGTGCTGTCGGTGCTTGCCGAGCGATCGCGGCTGCCGTTGCATGCGAGCAGAACCGCGGCGAGCAGCATGTGGAAAGTTGTGGAGAATCGGTGTTCAAACCGCATGTGTATTGCTGTAATATGTTGCCGTGGAACGGTTTAGGTGTTTGTTGACAAGTGCTGAGCCGCGGTGGATATACGGATGAGTATGCCGAGGCTGGGCAGCTGTCCCGATGTAAACGGATGTTTCAGTCGAAATCGCTCCGGACGCTGCCCAGCATCAGGTCGAGTAGCCGCTCGAGGTCGTCGGCGCTGTAGAAGGCTACCCGGACGGTACCCTTGCCATCACCGGCTTGCTGGATGGACACGTCGGTCTGGAGTCGTCGGCGGAGCTGCTCCTCGAGGCGCCGCACGGCGGGGTCGGCCGATCGAGTCGTGGTTGCCGAGGTGTTGGTTCCGGTGCCAGCCTTCTGCGGCGGCGCCGTCTCGCCGAGGTCGCCTCGCGCGCGGGCCTCGGTCTGGCGCACCGACAGCTGTTTTGCCACGACCTCCCTCGCCAGCTCCTGCTGCTGGCGGGGATCGCGGATGGCGAGGAGCGCGCGGGCGTGGCCGGTGCTCAACAGGCCTTTCTCGACCAGCTCGCGAATGGACGGGGGGAGGCTGAGCACGCGAAGCAGGTTCGTGATAGTCGTGCGGTCCTTCCCCACCGCATCGGCCACCTGCTGCTGCGTGAGCCCGAACTCGTCGATGAGCCGCTGGTAGCCTTCCGCTTCCTCGAGGGCGTTGAGATCGGACCGTTGAAGGTTCTCCACCAGCGCCAGGGTGAGCATGGCGCGATCGTCGAAGTCGCGAACGACAGCCGGGATCTCGGTCCATCCGAGTCGGGTAGCGGCGCGCAACCGGCGTTCGCCGGCCACGAGCTCCCACTTCCCCGGCCCTTTCGGGCGGACGGTGATCGGCTGGAGCAACCCATTCGCCCGCAGCGAGGCCTCGAGCTCCGCCAGCTCGGCTTCGGTGAAGGTGCGGCGTGGCTGGAAATGATTGGGGCTGATCTCCGCAATGCGGATGCGCTGGAGGTCGCTTCCCGCCGATGTCGGCGCCGGTGCCTCGGAAGGGGAAGTCTCACGCTGCTGACGGGCCGTGGAGATGAGGGCTTCGAGGCCGCGGCCCAGACGCCGGGGGGCGTCGGCGCTCATGCCGTCACCTCGGGCGCTGACGCCGTGGCGGGCTCGTTCGCCTCGGTGCCCGACTGTGCCGGCGTCGCGGCTTCGCGCGCGATCAACTCGTTCGCGATGGCCATGTACGCCTGGGCGCCGATGCTCTGGACATCATACAGCACGATGGGCTTGCCGAAGCTGGGTGCCTCGGCGAGGCGGACGTTCCGGGGGACGACGGTCTCGAAGACCTGGGATCCGAAGTACTCCCGGGCATCAGCAGCAACCTGTCGCGACAGGTTGAGGCGTGCGTCGTACATGGTGAGGAGGACCCCGGAGATGGCGAGCGAGGGGTTCACGCCATGCTGGATCAGGTGGACGGTATTGAGCAGCTGGCTCAACCCCTCGAGGGCGTAGTACTCGCACTGCAGCGGGATGAGGAGTGCGTCCGCGGCGGCGAGCATGTTGAGGGTGATCAGCCCGAGCGAGGGCGGGCAATCGATGAGGATGAAGTCGTAGTCATCGCGAACGGCATCGACGGCGCGGCGCATCCGGCGCTCACGCGCCTCGGCATCCACGAGCTCGACATCCGCGCCGGCCAGGTCCGGAGTTGCCGGCAGGACGTCGAGATGCCTGAACTGCACCTCGCGCAGCCGCGCTTCGGCAATGGTCGCCTCGCCGAGGAGGACGTCGTAGGTGGTCCGATCGAAGTCCGTTCGGGCGACGCCGATACCGCTGGTGGCGTTGCCCTGTGGGTCGCCGTCGATGAGCAGTGTGCGCCGCTCGGCGACGGCAAGGCTGGCGGCGAGGTTTACGGCGGTGGTCGTCTTGCCGACGCCGCCCTTCTGGTTTGCGATCGCGATGACGCGGGCCACGGCTCTCTGCTGGATGGCGTTGGCGTGCGGTGCGGCGGCGCGGCAGGTGAGGGGTCGGCGCTGCCGGCGGTCCGGAGCCCGTAATGTAGCCATCCTGCTCCGATGCGCGAGGAGCGGAATGTTTCACGTGGAACGTCCGTTGAGCTCGCTACCGCACCAGCCGATGTTTCACGTGGCACATATAGCAGCAGAGCCCGCGTGGCGGGCTCTGCAATGAACAATATCAATTGTTCTGTGCCCCCTCAGTGCGCCAACGTCGCGTCCAGGAACGGGAACTCGAACTCGCCGTTGCCGTTCACGGCTCGGATCCGCAGCCGCGCCCTCGCCACGCACCCGGTCGCAGCATCACCGACCGGGCACGAACTGCCACCGCGCGCTCACGAAGACGTTGATCGTCTGCTCACCCGGATTCACCGGGGTCGGCACTGCCTTCTCCGAGGCCACACGCGCCATCACGCCCATGTCGTACATGGGCCGGGGTGGAACGGTTGGGCCTTGGGTGGAGAGCTCGATCAACGTACCCAGCGAGCCCCCGGCGGCCCGCGCCATCGCCTCCGCATCTGCCCTCGCGCTGGCCACCGCCTCGGCAATCGCCTGCCGTCGCGGCACATCGATCGACGAGGCGTAGAACGACAAGCCGTTGATCATGTTCGCGCCAGCTCCCAGCGCCGCATCCACGATCGCACCCGCCTGCTCGGGCCGGTGAGTCTCCGCACGTACCGTGTTCGTTACGACGTACCCCGTCACCTTGGGCGCCTGGCCGGGCTGGTCGTAACGGGTCTCAGGGTAGACGGTGTACCCCTCCGTCGTGAGCTGGGCCTTGGGAAGACCGAGTTTGCCCAACGCCTCGAGCACCGCCGCGGTCCGACGAGCATTCTCCGACGCGGCCGCCGCCGCCGTCGCGGCGCGCGTCTGCACGTTCACCATTACGGCGGCGCGGTCGGGCGTCACCTTCGCTTCGCCTGTCCCCGAGGTCGCGATGCTCGAGGCCACGGGGACCTGTGCTGCAGCGATCGATGGCACCGCGACCGGCGCGACGGCGCACGCAACGGCGAGAACAGCATGGCGGACAGTGAGCATGAACAACACCTCGATGTCTGGTGAATTAGTAGCGTAACAATACCAAAAGAACCGCGGGTGCCCCGTGACCTCGCCACACAGCGCCAGGCTGGCGCTGCAGGGGCCCAGCAGGGAGACGCCGTACCACTCCACGCGTGCACACGCCGTGCGAAACCCGCGGTTGATCCGCGGCCGACGACCTCCGTCAGCCCTCCGCCGCCGCTGCCCCGCCCACCGTCCGTCGGCGCTTCTCGATCTCGATCACGAGGTTCTGCAGGTCCGTCGGGCTCACGCCGGGAACACCAGCCGCCTGGGCGAGTGTGCTTGGCTTCAGGAGGGTGAGCTTCTGCCGCGCCTCGAACGACAGCGACTGCATCGACTCGTACGGCAGCCGCTCATCGAGCGGGAACGCCCCCAGCCGTCGCAGCCGATCGGCCTGGGTGCGTTCCCGCTCGAAATAGCCGGCATACTTCAGCTCGAGCTCCGTGCTCACCACGGCGTCGCCGGGGAGTTCCACCGCCACGCCAACGGCACGGAACAGGTCCAGCAGTGCGACGCCCTGCCGTCGGGCCACTTCGGCAATTCGCACGGCGTGCTCCAGCGGACGACTCGAGGCGCGCGCGAGCAGCGGCGCCGCCTGCGCCGGCGTGATGGATGTCGTCTCCGCGATGCGACGCGCATCATCCTCCGCCGCCAGCCGCCGATCGACGACCGCGCGCTCGCGTTCGTCGTACATGTCGAGTGCCGCTGCCACCGGCGCGAGCCGACGGAGCGCATTGTCCTGCCGGATGCTCAGCCGGAACTCGGAACGCGACGTGAACAAGCGGTACGGCTCGTCCACTCCACGGGTGACCAGGTCGTCCACGAGGACGCCGATGTACGAGCTTTCGCGACCAAGGCGCAGCGACGGGCGTCCGAGCGCCAGCGCCGCCGCGTTCGCACCAGCGACGACGCCCTGCCCGGCCGCCTCCTCGTAGCCGGTCGTGCCATTGATCTGTCCGGCGAAGAACAGGCCCGGAAGCGCGCGCACCTGCAGTGTCGCGTCGAGCTGGGTGGGCGGATAATAGTCGTACTCGATGGCGTAGCCGGCGCGCGTCATGCGCGCCTGCTCGAGGCCGGGCACCGAACGCAGAATCTCGAGCTGCACCGGCGCCGGCAGCGAGGTGGAAAGACCGTTCACGTACAGCTCGTGCGTGTCGTGCCCCTCCGGCTCGAGAAACAGCTGGTGGCGCTCCGCCGACGGGAACCTGACGATCTTGTCCTCTACCGACGGGCAGTAGCGCGGGCCACGCGCACTGATCGCCCCGCCGTACATCGCGGACTCGCCGATGTGCCGCTCGATGATCTCGCGGCCGGGCGCGCCGAGGAAGGTGATCCAGCAGGGTAGCTGTGCCGGATGCCGGGTCTGGCCGGACGCATCGACGCGCGGTGTAGGCCAGAAGTGCGACCACGAGAAGTCGAACTCCTCGATCTCGCTCTGCTGGAGCTGCAGCGAGTCGAGCCGCACCGTGCGGCCATCGATGCGCGGCGGCGTTCCCGTCTTGAAGCGATCGACCGTCAGCCCGACGTCCTCGAGCTGCTCCGCGAGGTGCGTCGCCGCCGTCTCACCGGCGCGACCGCCAGCGAGGGAGGTCGTGGTGCCGATGTGAATGCGGCCGCGCAGGAAGGTGCCAGTGGTGATCACGACGGCCGGCGCCCCGAAGCGCCGGCCCTCGAGCGTCTCCACCCCAGCCAGCCGACCGCCGTCGAAGAGCAGTCGCGCGACCGTGCCCTGGATCGGCTCGAGTGCCGCATGTTCCTCGAGCAGCGTCCGCACCGCGCGACGATAGAGCCCGCGATCGCACTGCGCGCGCGGCGCCCACACGGCAGGTCCCTTGCTCCGGTTGAGCATGCGGAACTGGAGCTCGGCGAGATCGGTCGCACGAGCCATGATGCCGCCCAGCGCATCGACTTCGCGAACCACGGTGCCTTTCGCCACGCCCCCGATGGCGGGGTTGCACGACATCTGGCCGATGGTCTCGAGCGCGCTCGTCACGAGGGCGACACGCGCCCCGCGCCGCGCAGCAGCGACGGCCGCCTCGGTGCCGGCGTGCCCTGCCCCGACGACGATGACGTCGAACGTGGCTTCGAACGGGGGAGTGCGTGACGACGAGGACGACATGCCCAAAAGATAGCGCCCGCCTTGCGCCGTGGAGCGGCGCAGCGTCTCGGCATAAGTTCAGGGCGTTCCCGCTGGCCGCTCACGAGATACGGAGGTAGTCGTGCTGGACGTCGCCCAGGGAGTACCCACGCTGTTCTTCCGCCGCGAAACCTACGAACGCGCTGGGCTCGTGCGTGCCGAGCTGGACGCGCGCCTCGGCCTGACGGACGCCGAGTTCCGCGTCGAAGGTGATCTGGTGGCGCTCGGGCCCGTCTACGACGTGGACGCGCTCGGCGAGCTGCTCGACGAGCTGGAAGGGGCTGGCCTCGCCTACTTCGACGACTACTTCGAGCTGAGCGGAAGCTGGCCGAACTGGCTCACCGTAGCCGTCCGCGCCACGGGCAGCGTGCGGCTCACGGCTGCTTCGTGAGCGCCGGCGACGGGGCGACGGGCGTGAGCGGACCCTCGCGCAGCAGGCCGTGCCAGTTGCACTCGTAGCACCAGCTCGGTCGCACGCGCGGCATGATCAGCCGCCACCCGCGCGACTGCACACGCAGCGTCACCGCGTCACAGTTGGGACAGCGATCGCCCTGCGGAAGGATGTAGTAGAAAAACACGGTCGCAGCGATTCCGCGGAGGATGAAGAATCCCACGAAGATCGCGGCGAAGATCACGGCATCGGACACAGCACCTCGCAGCGTGGCGACGCAAGGGAGCGAGCGCTGAAGCGCGCCGGAAGCCAGGATGCGTAGGGCGTGCCACCACCTCCAGCGCAGCGATCAGAGCCGTGCTTCCACCGCCGCCCACGGTTCCACGTACGCCACCTCGTCGTCCACCCGTTCGATACACACCTCCTGACCCGCGGCCACGCCACTGTCGTCGATGGTGCGGGCGCGCAGCGAGCGGGACTGAGTTCCCTCCTGGATCGCGATCGCGCCTTCGCCACCGGCCGGAATCGCCGACGTCACCAGGGCGACGTGTCCCTGCAGGACGTAGCGCGGATCCTCGGGGTCGTGCTCGGGCTGCACGCGCGCCGTAGCGACCGCGACGCGCGTCACCACGCCGGCCCAGGCAATGCCGAGGAGCAGCGCGGTCGCGGTCGCCGTCCCGGTCCGCATCGTGCCATGGCGCGTGAGCAGGTAACCCGCCATCCCGAACATGACGAGAAAACCGACCACCGCCGGCTCCCAGCGCCGCAACGGAAGCTCGGCATGGGGGGCGAGACGGCGGCGTTCGGCGCCGAAGAACATGAGGCGGACGCCAAGAAGCAGGCCCGCGATGAGTGCAACGAGAAACAGGTACGACATCAGCGGCCGAGATGCGTGCGGAAGAAGTCGATGGTGAGGGGCCACGCCTGACGGGTTGCGGCCATGTTCGCGCCATTCTTGCCGTCCTGCTGGCGAAGGAAGCCGTGACCGGCTCCCGCGAAGCTGTGCACGTCGAAGGGCTTGCCCATTGCGCGCATGGCGGAGTCGGCCGGCGGAACGGTGGCGCCCACGCGCGCGTCGTCACCCGCATAGAGGCCCAGCACCGGCACGCGGACATTCTTCAGCGTCGAGAGCTCCGGTGAAGTGCCGTAGTAGACGACCGCGGCGCGGAGTCCCTCAGGGCTCATGACGGCGTGACTGAACGACGTGCCACCACCCCAACAGAAGCCAACGACGCCATAGGCGTGTTCGGCGGCGGGCAGCGACATCCCATACGTGCCCGCGGCAGCGAGCTGGCGCTGCACGTCCTCCGGCTTCAGGGTGCGAATGGTCGACGTGGCGATCGCCTGCGTGAGCGTGTCGCTCCCCGGCGCCGGTGCCGCCTTGCCGGTGAGCAGGTCGGGGGCGATGGCGATGTACCCGTCGGCGGCGAGCTGGTCGGCCACGCCCCGGATCCAGGTGGACAGCCCGAAGATCTCGTGGATCACCACGACGACGGGGGCTTTCGTGGAACGCTCAGGGTACACCACCCACGCACGGACACTGTCCCCGGCGCCGGTGGGAATCATCACGTACTCACCATGACGAGGTGAGCTGGCGAGACGCTGCGCGACGTCGACAGCGCCCGCCGGCAACGTGGAATCGCTCGATGCCACTCCCGATGCGCTCGCCGCCGGCGCGCCCGACTCGTGACCGCCGTGCACATCCGACGATGGTGAGCGTTGCGCACACCCGACGACGGCGGAGAGCGACGAGCCACAGAGGAGCAGGCCGAACGCAACGCGGAATGACAGACGCGAGTGCAACATGACGAGGTCCTCGATGAAGGCGGTCAGTGGATCACGCGGTCGAAGCGCACCGGATCGGGAACATCATAGCTGTAGTGCCACCATTCCTGATCGTAGTTCACGAAGCCTTCGGCTTCCATGAGGCGCTGCAGGTGACGCCGGTTCTCGAGGACGCGACCGGTAGCGTTGGCCGTGTGCGCCGCGCGAGAGAAGGTGTCGAACGGGGTCCCCATGTCGAGGAAGCTACCGGTGGCCGCGTCCACGAGCGTGAGGTCGATGGCAAGCCCGAGGTTGTGCCGGCTGCGGCTCGCGATGTAGCCGTCGCGGATCAGGTCCTGTCGTCCCGTGCGTTCGGTCCAGTCCACCATGGCGAGCGTGGCTCGAACGGGACGGTACGCATCGAAGACGTAGAGCGCGAGGCCCTCGGCCTCGGCGCGGCGCTCGACGCGCGCGAGCGCCGTGGCTGCCTCGCGGCGCAGGTAGGCGTGGTTTCCTTCGTAGCCGGCGATGGGCGCCCCGGTGAAATTGCTGGCCGTTGCATAGCGCAGCCCGACACGAATCCCGGGCGCGAGCGCCTGCACGTCCGCGAGCAGGGAATCCGCTGCGGCATCGGATGCCGTGCGCAGGTCGGCCGTGTTGACCGGCGGCGCCGCTGCGGAGGTCGAGGGAGTGACCGGCACCGTCGATCGACTCGCGCCGGTGGAGCACGCGGCGATGGCTGCCGCACCCAGGACGGCGCTCAGGGATCGCAGGACGTACAGGCGCGACTTCATGCAGGCTCCTCCATGGCGAGCGTCTGTCGCTGGAGCACAGACGACCGAACCGCGCGGTCGAGAAAATCCACGACACGCCATTCGGCGTAGTATCGCGGCCGGAAAGGGCTCAGGCCGCTCACGAATCCTACATGACCACCGAGCTCATGAAATTCCACGTGGAGATTCGCATTTTCCCGCGCCATATCGGCGACACTATCAAGAACCTCATGTGGCAGGAAGGGGTCGTTTCTGGCGCTCAGCAGGAGCGTCGGCCGCCGAATGCGTGGAAGGAATCCGAGTGAGCTGGAGCGTGAATAATAGTCGCTCGCGTTCAGGAAGCCGTGGACGGGGGCCGTGACGGCGTCATCAAAATCGAAGAGCGTGCGTGCGCGCTCGAGGGCGTTCCGGTCGAAGAGGCCCGGAAAGGCGCGGAGCTTGGCGAGCGCCTTGGCGCGCAACGTCCGAAGAAAGTGTCGGCCGTAGATCCGCGCGAACCCGCGCTCGATGTGGCGCGACCCACGCTCGAGGTCGAACGGTACGGATACCGCCGCCGCAGCGACGAGCTGCGATGGCGCGGCGTCTCCCTGCTCACCGAGCCACTTGAGCAGGACGTTGCCGCCCAGCGAGAAGCCAGCGGCGACGAGTGGCTGGGTCGGATGCCTCGCGATCAGTTGCCGAACGACGAAATCGAGATCGGTGGTTTCACCGGAGTGGTACATGCGGCGCGCCCGGTTCATCTCGCCGTTGCAGGTCCGAAAGATGAGGACGTCCGCCGCCCAGCCACGCGTGCGCGCCTGGGCGAGGGTGCCGAGCAGGTAGACGGAGTCGATGGTGCCCTCGAGGCCGTGCAGCAGCAGCAGCCGTGGCGCGCCGGCCCGCTCGCCACGGGGGTCGAGGCGGCGCAGTTCGACCTCGTCACCATCCGGAGTGGTCCAGCGTTCGACGCGTGTCTCCACGCGGGGGGCGCGACGCACGAGCTTCCCCCAGAGCGTCTGGAGGTGTGCACCCGGTACCCACCACGCCGGGGTATAGGTATACTCGCTGGAGCGACTCACGAGAGCGCCAAGGTAACGGAGGCGCGGCCCGTCCGCGCCGTTTCATTATATCCATTCCGCACGCATGGACGTTCAGGTCTTCGGCACGAAGAAGAGCGCCGACACACGCAAGGCGCTGCGCTTCTTCGCTGAGCGTCGGGTTCGCACGCACTTCGTGGATCTCGCCGAGCGTGGCGCGTCACGCGGCGAGCTGATGCGCTTCGTCCAGAAGTTCGGCATGCAGGCGTTGATCGACGAAAGCTCGAGACGCTTCGCCGACCTGGGGCTTCGCACCGCGCGCTACGGCGACGAGCGGTGGCTGGAGATCCTGGTGGACGAGCCGCTGCTGCTGAAGATGCCGCTGGTGCGACACGGCAACGCGCTCACCATCGGCGCAGCGGAAGACATGTGGAAGGGCTGGCTCGCCCCATGAGGCCGAGACCGCTGGGGAGAGAGGGTGCATGACGCAGATTTCGGTGGGCGGAGCGGGGGTGGATTTCGGCGCCACCACCTTGTTCCGAGACATCACCTTCACCGTGAGCGCTGGCGAGCGGTGGGGGATCGTGGGCAGGAACGGAACGGGCAAGACCACACTGTTCAGGCTGATTACTGGCGATCTACAGCCTTCGTTCGGCACAGTAACGCGCCAGTCCGGGCTCATCATATCGCTCCTTGGCCAGCATCGTGATTATGGCGATGCCGTCACCGTCTGGGAGGCGGCAGCGGGTCCGTTCGCCGACCTGCTGGCGCTGGAGCGATCACTGGCTGAACAGGCGGAGGCGCTGGCCACGACGCACGACGCCGCCGCCCTCGAGCGCTATGGTCGTGACCTCGAGCGCTTCGAGCGCGAGGGTGGGTACACGATCGCACCCCGGGTGGACGCCGTGCTCCAGGGGCTCGGCTTCGATGCCGCGCACGCGCGCACGCGGTCGCTCGAGCAGTTGAGCGGTGGCGAGCGAGGGCGCGTCGGCCTGGCGCGCCAGCTGGTCGCGCCTTCCGATGTCCTGCTGCTCGACGAACCGACGAACCACCTGGATCTCGAGACGACGCGTTGGCTGGAGCAGTACCTCCAGGAGACCGAGCGCACCGTGATCCTCGTCAGCCACGACCGTGCCTTCCTGGCCGCCGTCGTGGATCACGTGCTGCACTTCGAGGGGGACACGGCGACGGCGTACGCGGGGAGCTACGAATCGTTCGTCCAGCAGCGTCAGGAGCGGCGCCTGACCCAGCAGCGCGCGTTCGACAAGCAGCAGAAGGTGATCGCCGCCCAGAGCGACTACATCGCGCGCAACCTCGCCGGCCAGAACAGCAAGCAGGCCAAGGGGCGGCGGAAGCTGCTCGAGCGCCTCCCGCGGCTGAGCGCGCCGGTCGGCGAGGAAGGGACGATGGCGCTGCGGCTGGAGGCGAGCGAGCGGGGCGGCGACCAGGTGGCGGTCGCCGACCACCTGCGCATCACGGTCGGGGACCGCGTGCTCATCGATGACTTCTCCGGCCGCCTCATGCGTGGTGACCGGCTGGGCATCGTCGGCCCGAATGGCGCAGGGAAGTCCACCCTGCTGAAGACCCTGGTGGGCGAGCGCGCCCCCGACGGCGGTGAGCTGCGGGTCGGCAACTCGATCCGGGTGGCGTACTACGACCAGCAGCTCGCACAGGTGCCGCTCGACGAGACGCTCTACGACGTGATTCACGACCTCCGCCCGCAATGGGAGCGGCGCCTCATCCAGGGGCACCTTGGCCGGTTCGGCTTCTCCGGCGACGAGGTACAGCGGCGAGCGGCGACGCTGTCGGGTGGAGAGCGGGCGCGCGTGGCGCTGGCGATGCTGATGCTCACGCACGCGAACCTGCTCGTGCTCGACGAGCCGACCAATCACCTGGACGTCGAGACGATCGAGGTGCTGGAAGACGCGATCGAAGGCTATGAAGGAACGGTGATCCTCGTGAGCCACGACCGTGCGATGCTGCGGGCGCTGGCGAACCGGGTCTGGGTGCTGCACGACCGGCACCTCACCACCTTCGACGGCAGCTTTGCCGAGTGGGAGATCGCGAGTGCGGAGCGCGAGCACGCGGCGGCCGTCCGCGCGGCGGAGGACCAGGCGCTCCGGCGCGTGGAGGAAAAGAAGCGGACGGCGCGCCGCGAGCAGTCCGGCGCGCCGGACCCCCGCCGGCAACTTCGCGATGCGCGGCAGCGTACGGAGCGTGTGGAGCAGCAGGTGGCGACGCTCGAGCAGCAGGTGGAGGAGCTGACGCGTACGCTCGACGACCCGGCGCTCTATACGAAGGCCAGCGGGGTACAAGACGCACACCGCCTCGGTGCGCGGCTCGATAGCTTACGAACGGAGCTCGACGAGGCGCTGGCGGCGTGGGAGCGCGAGACCGCCGTGCTGGAAGCGCTCGAGCGCACTACGGTTTCCTGATGGAGGTACGGCCGTGACCCCGTGGGTCCAACGACTGCTGATCGCGAACGTTCTCGTCTTCTTCCTGCAGATGACGGTGCCCGGGCTGGAGGTGCAGCTGGCCTTCATCCCCGCGTTCATCCTGGCGAGGCCGTGGACGATCGTGACCTACATGTTCGTCCATGCGGGACTGACGCACATCCTGTTCAACATGATCGCGCTGTACTTCTTCGGGCCGCGGGTGGAGCAGCGCATCGGCTCGGAGCGGTTCTTCTCGCTCTACATGATCAGCGGCATCACGGGCGGACTGCTGTCATTCGTGTTCGCACCGGCGGCGCCGATCGTCGGCGCCTCGGGGGCGATCTTCGGCGTGATGCTGGCCTACGCGCGCTTCTGGCCGCGCGACCGGATCTACATCTGGGGGGTGCTGCCGATCGAGGCGCGGTGGCTGGTGATCGGCTACACGGTGCTGTCCCTGTGGTGGGGATTCGGCGGCGGCGCGTCGGGGACGGCGCACTTCGCGCACCTGGGCGGCTTCGTCGGCGGCTTCCTCTGCCTGCTCTACATGCAGCGGCACCAGGGCGCGAAGCGCTTTCGCAAGCAGGCCACGGCCGCGCCCCCGGCGAAGGATGCGCTCGTCGGCGACTGGCGCAAGGTGGATCGCACCCGCATCCACGCGATCAACCGCGAGGAGGTGGATCGCATCCTCGACAAGATCAGCAAGTCGGGGATCGCGAGCCTGACGCCGCAGGAGCGGCTCTTCCTCTCCAACTTCGTCCCGCCCGACGACCGCAAGCCGATCAGCTGAGGACGGGCCGCGTCAGAACTCGCCGACGAAGTTGATCTCCGGCTCGAGCTCGTACCCGAAGCGCTCCTTCACGCATTGCTGCGCGTGCCTGATGAGGCCGATCACGTCGGCACTGGT
Source organism: Gemmatimonadaceae bacterium (assembly GCA_036280075.1). Taxonomy (GTDB): domain Bacteria; phylum Gemmatimonadota; class Gemmatimonadetes; order Gemmatimonadales; family Gemmatimonadaceae; genus AG11. The sequence continues at coordinate 42,446 of DASURL010000112.1, forward strand.
GGCCTGACCGAGATTCACCATGATGTTGGCGTGGATGTGCGAGATCTGCGCGTCGCCCACCCGGTAGCCCTTGAGGCCACACTGATCGACGAGACGGCCTGCCCCCACCCCCTCGATCTTCTTGAAGATGGATCCGGCGCTCGGATGCCACTCGAGCCACGGATGGCGGCCACCGCGCCAGCTCAGGTTCTCCTGCATGATGCGATGCATCACGAAGGGGTCGCCCTGCTCGAGCTGGAAGGTGACGGAGAGCACGACGTCCTGCCGGTGGTGGAGGATGGTGTCGTCGTAGCCGAACTTCATGTAGTCGGCATCCACCGTCTTCCGCTCGTTCTCTTCGGTCAGGAGATCGGCCGAGCGGAAGATCTCGGCGATGAACATGGTGCGCTCCCGTTCCGGCGCCGGCGAGAGGAAGTGCAGGTTCTGCCAGATGGCACCGCCAACGGTGCTCGGAATTCCCACGTAGTGCTCGAGTCCAGACCATCCACGGCGGACTGCTTCCGGGATGAGGCGCGCCATGACGGCGCCACTCTCCACCCAGAGCCGGCCGTCATCGTGGAAGACGCGGTGTGTGGCGACATTCCGGATGACGAGACCGCGCACGCCGCGATCGCCGATCAGCACGTTCGCGCCGAGTCCGAGCACGAAGTACGGAACCTGCGCCTTCCGCGCGGTTAGGATGGCGTTGGCGAGCGCGTCGGCGGTGTCGGCCTCGAACAGGAGGTCGGCTGGTCCGCCGATCCTGAACGTCGTATACGGCGCGAGCGGGACGTCGCGCCGCAGATGTGGGCCCGCCAGCGTGGCGGCCACGTGCTCGAGTGCCGCGCGATCGATCGGCGGCGCCGGGGTCGAAGAGGGAAGCCTGGACATGAGTCACGGAAAGAAATCATGAGAGCCGCACTATCGCCACCGCGCGCCCACGTCCGTCGTCGCGCCCTCCTCGCCGCGCTCGCCGCGGTGTCGCTCGCCCCGATCACGCTGCATGCGCAGCGGGCCGAGCTCGAGCGCCGGATCCGGCGCGACACGCTCGCCAACGGCATGGAGATCATCGTCGTGGAGAATCACGGCGTGCCGCTGGCCACCCTGGAGATCGACGCCCGCAACGGCTCGTTCACCCAGTCGCCGACCTACGAGGGGCTGTCGCACCTCTACGAGCACATGTTCTTCAAGGCGAACGCGAGCTATCCCGAACCCGACCAGTTCGTGCAGCGCGCATCGGAGCTCGGCGCCGTGTTCAATGGCACCACCACCGAGGAGCGGGTGAACTACTACCTCACCCTCCCCTCCGACAGCACGATGCCGGGACTCGCCTTCCTCGCGTCGGCGCTCCGCACACCGCTGTTCCGCAAGGACGAGCTGGAGCGCGAGCGCGCCGTGGTGATCGGCGAGTACGATCGAGCCGAGTCGAACCCGTTCTACGCGTTGCAGACCGCCACGGGAAAGGCGCTCTGGACGTCGGCCTGGAGCCGCAAGAACCCGCTCGGCGAGCGTGCCGTGATCCTGAGCACGACGCCGGAGCAGATGCGCACGATCCAGCACAAGTACTATGTGCCGAACAACGTCGCCCTCATCGTCGCCGGCGACGTGAACGCCGACTCGATCTTCACCGCGGCGCATCGGCTGTTCGACGACTGGCCACGCGCGGCCGACCCATTCGTGACGGATCCCATTCCTCCCGTGCCGCCACTGACGGGCAACAAGGCGGTGATCGTCGAGCAGCCGGTGAACACCGTGCTGGTGATGATGCAGTGGCAGGGTCCGGGCGCACATGCCGACCCGGCGGCGACCTACGCGGCCGACGTCTTCTCCGACGTGATGAACCAGCCGGGCTCCCGCTTCCAGCGCGCGCTCGTGGACAGCGGACTGTGGCAGTCGCTGCTGGTGAACTACTACACCCTGAACCAGGTGGGACCGATCACCATCAGCGGCGAGGTGGCACCAGACAAGCTGCGCCAGGCGATCGCCGCGCTCGACCGGGAGCTGGGCGAGGTGGTGAAGCCGGGCTACATCACCGCGGACGTGGTGAACAGCGTGAAGCAGACGCGCATCGTCGGCACGATGGAGAGCCTCGAACGTGCGAGCGGCTTCGCGCACGAACTCGGCTTCTGGTGGGCCGTGACGGGAATGGACTACTTCTACGGATACAACGACAACATGGGCCGGCAGACGCCCGATGACCTGCGCCGCTACGCGACGCGCTACATCCTTGGCCATCCACGCGTGACCGGTGTGCTGCTCTCACCCGAGACTCGGAGGGCGATCGGGCTCACGGATGCGGAGCTGAACGGAGGCACACCATGAGAATGCGCGCCTCCCTCCTCGCGCTGGGGGCGGTGATCGCCGCCGCCCCGGTCGCCGTCCCGACGAGCGCATCCGCTGCCGCGGTGGCCCCTGCCCCCGATTCCGCAGCCACGACGCGCTTCGACGTGGACGGCATTCCCGTCATCCTGCGCCGCAACCCGTCGAACGACGTCGTCGTGGCGAATCTCTACCTGCTGGGCGGCACGCGCCAGCTCACGCCGCAGACCGCCGGCATCGAGGCGATGCTCCTCGTGGCCAGCGAGCGCGGGACGCGGAAGTACCCGGGCGCACTCGTGCGCCAGAAGCTCGCGCGCCTCGGGAGCCGGATCACCCTCGAGGCGAACGACGACTGGAGCCAGATCGGGCTGCACAGCATTCGCAGCGCGCTCGACTCCACGTGGTCCATCCTGGCCGACCGCGTGATGGCACCGACGCTCGATCCGTCGGAGGTGGAGCTCGTGCGCGACCAGATGCTCACCGCCGCCAGGCAGCGCGGCGAGCAACCGGACGACGCGGTCACGCAGCTCGCCGACAGCCTGCTCTACGCCGGGCATCCGTACGTCATTCCCACCACGGGCACGCCGGCGTCGCTCGCGGCCATCACGCGCGCGCAGCTCCAGCGCTACCACGACGAGCAGTTCGTCACCTCCCGCATGCTGCTCGTCGTCGTCGGCAACGTGGACCGGCCGGACGTGGAGCGGCTGGTGCACGCCACCCTCGGCCGCCTGCCCCGCGGCGGCTACCGCTGGACGCCGCCACCACCGCCGCCGCCGGGGGGACGCGCCGTGGCGCTCGACAACCGGCCGCTGCCGACGAACTACATCCTGGGCTACGCGCCGGGACCCGCCGCGACCGATCCGGACTATACGGCACTGCGCGTCGCCACCGCAGTGCTGTCGGGTCGCCTGTTCACAGAGGTCCGCTCGCGCCGCAACCTGAGCTATGCGGTGGAGTCGCCCTTCCTGGAGCGCGCCTACGGTGTGGGCGGGCTGTACGTGACGACCGTGGATCCCAACGCGGTGCTGCGCATCATGCGTGACGAGCTGGACGCCCTCCAGACCGGCCAGGTGGAGGACGAGGGGCTCAAGCGCCTCGAGCAGCAGTTCATCACCGAGTACTACCTGAAGAACGAGACGAACGCCGACCAGGCGAACGAGCTGGCGCGTGCGGAGCTGTACGAGGGCGACTACCGCAACGTCGACCGTTTCCGGGAGGAGCTGCGACAGGTGACGCCCGCGGACGTGGAGCGCGCGGCGCAGCGCTATCTGAGGAACTTCCGCTTCGCCTACGTGGGCGACACGACCAAGGTGGATCGCGGCCTGCTGGCGCACTTCTAGACGACGCGCGCCGGCAGGCTTCAGCGCGGTGGTCGTCCCGCGCGCGAGGCGAGCACCGCGCGCACGTCGTCGAGCGACGCACCGACGGCCCGCAGAGCGACGACGGCGTGATACAGGAGGTCCGCCGCCTCCTCGGCCGCGCGCGATGGATCCGCGTCGGCGCAGGCCGTCACGAGCTCCGCGGCCTCCTCGCCCAGCTTCTTGAGCCGCAGATTGCGGTCGCCGAGCAGGCGACGCGTATAGCTCGCTTCGCCTTCCGTGGGCGTGGCGCGCTGTCGCGCAGCGACCGTGACATCGAGCGACGCCAGCACGTCGGCACCGAGCGCCTCCTCGCCGAAGCACGACGTGGCGCCGGTATGGCAGGCAGGGCCCGCGGGAACGACGCGCGCCAGGACCGCGTCGCCGTCACAGTCCCGTGTCAGCGAGACGACCTGCTGGGTGTTGCCGCTCGTGGCGCCCTTGTGCCAGAGCCCGCGCGTGCGCGAGCGATAATGCATCTCGCCCGTCTCGATCGTGCGCTCCAGCGCCTCGCGGTCGGCATGCGCCACCATGAGCACCACGCCGGTGCGCGCGTCCTGTGCGACGACGGTCACCAGCCCCTGCCCCTTCCCGAAGTCGAGCGCGTCGATGTCGAGCATCTCAGCCTCCCTGTTCTGCGAGCAGCGCGCGCGACTCGGCGGCGAGCGCACGGTTGGTGGCGATCGCGCTCCCGCCGAACGCGGTCGGCCGGCCGAACCAGTCGGTGAACGTGCCCCCGGCCTCGACGATGATCGGCTGGAGCGCGGCTGCGTCCCACGGTGACAGCTCGGGATCGCACATCACCTCCGCACGCCCGGTCGCGACGAGCAGGTAGCCGAAGCAGTCGCCCCACGTGCGCGCGACCGAGACGTGCCGGCCGAGACGTTCCCACGCTACACGGCGTCCGGGATGGTGCAGAAAGCGCTCGTCGGTGGTGAGGGCCGTGGCGGCAGACATGTCGCTGACCGACGATACCGAGCAGCGGCGGCCGTTCCACCAGCATCCCGCGCCGGGCGCGGCGACCACGAGCTCGTCCACGGCGGGAAAGAACGCCGCACCGGCGAGCACCTCGTCGCCCTCGCACAGTGCCACGAGCGAGCCCCACAGCGGCACGCCGCGCACGAACGACTTGGTGCCATCGATGGGATCGATGATCCAGCGACGGCGCGCGCCCGCACGATCCTCGCCGAACTCCTCACCAAGCACGCCGTCGTCCGGGAATCGGGCGCGTACCCACTCCCGCGCCGCCTGCTCGGCGGCACGATCGGCGACCGTGACGGGCGACCCGTCGGCTTTCTGCTCCACGGCGAGCGCGGATCGGTAATGGGACAGGGCGACGCCACCGGTGAGGCGCGCCAGTTCCTCGGCGGCCGCAAGCAGGGTGTTCGCGGAGGGCTCGATGGCGTTCGTCATGCCGCGCGCACCGGCAGCCCGGCCGCCTCGACGTCGTGCTTGATCGCACGGACGGTGGTCTCGCCGTCGTGCAGGATGCCGGCGAGCAGCGCGGCATCGGCGCCAGCGTCGAGCGCGTCGCGGACGTGCGCGGCCGAACCCGCGCCGCCGGAGGCGATGACCGGCACGGTGACGGCGCTCGCGACGGCGCGCGTGAGCGCCACGTCGTAGCCCGTGCGTGCGCCGTCGCGATCGATGCTCGTGAGCAGGATCTCTCCCGCCCCGCGAGCGACGCACTCCTGCGCCCAGGCCACGGCGTCGAGGTCGGTGCGCTCGCGGCCGCCCTTCACGTACACCTGCCAGCGGTCATCCTCACGCCTGGCATCGATGCTCGCCACGACGCACTGTCCGCCGAAGCGCTCGGCCGATTCGGTCAGCACCGCCGGCCGCCGCACCGCGGCGGAGTTGATGCTCACCTTGTCGGCTCCCGCCCGGAGCGCGAGCCCGACGTCGCCCGCCGAGCGGATGCCGCCACCGATGGTGAGCGGCACGAAGAGCTGCTCCGCCGTGCGACGCGCGACGTCGAACAGCGTGGCGCGCTCCTCGGCGCTGGCGGCGATGTCGAGGAAGACGATCTCGTCGGCGCCTTCCGCTTCGTAGCGCGTGGCCAGTGCGACGGGATCTCCCACGTCGCGCAGGTTCACGAAGCTCGTTCCCTTCACCACGCGTCCCGCCTGCACGTCGAGGCAGACGATGATCCGTCGCGAGAGCATCGGTCAATCCTCCTCGGTGCGCAACGCCACGCTGCCCTTGGTGCTGAACACGGCACCCGAATCGGCGAGCGCGTCGCGCACGGCAAGGCCGAGCGCCTTGAACGCGGCTTCCACGACGTGATGCCGGTCGTGGCCACGGATCACGCGCAGGTGCAGCGTGGCGCGTGCATGGTCGCTGAACGAGCGCATCCAGTGATCGTAGAGCGAGCTCGGAAGCGGCCCGCGATAGTACGGCCGGCCGCCAAGGTCGAGTGCGCACTGCACGAGCGCATCATCCATCGGGATGATGCGGTCGCCGTAGCGCGCCGCGGTGGCCGGGAGCAGTGCGGCGAGCGCGGCACCGACGCAGATGGCGACATCCTCGATCAGGTGATGCGGCAGGTCGCCCGTCGCCTGCACGGCCACGTCGAGCCCGGAGTACCGCGCGAAGGTGACGAGCATGTGGTCGAGGAAGGGCTGGCCGGTGCCGACGGTTGCGGTGCCGGTGCCCATCGTCAGCTCACAGCGGATGGTCGTTTCCTTCGTCTCGCGAACGATGACAGTCATGAATCCATTCCTGGGAAAAAGCGCGAGCGGCGACTCACTGGCCGAACTCGCCAGCCACCACCACCGGATCGAGCGCGCCCGTGTACAGTGCCATTCCGATCACCACGCCGGCGATGCCGCGGTGCTCGAGCGCGCGGAGGTCCTGCATGGACGACACTCCTCCCGCGGCGAACACGGGGACGTGCGATGCCTCGGCGACGTCCTCCATGAGCGGAAGGTCGGTGCCCTGCAGCTGTCCCTCGCGATGCACCGCCGTGACGAGGATCCCGCCCAGGGGATACGCGTTCAGCGTTTCCACGGCATCGATGACGTCCAGCGGAAGGGTGCGCACCCAGCCACGGGTCGTGACGCGACGCTCGCGCACGTCGCAGGCGACGATGATCTCGCCGGGATGGCGGCTCGCGAGCTCGGCGATCCAATCCTCTTCCTCGAGCGCGCGCGTGCCCACGATGATGCGGCTCGCCCCAGCCTCGAGCAACTCACTCGCCTGCTCATCGGAGCGCACGCCACCGCCCACCTGCACCGGCACGGTGGTGTCGGCCAGGAGCTCACGCACGACCGCGAGATTGGAGCCACGCCCGGTGGCGGCATCGAGATCCACCACGTGCAGCCAGGAAAACCCGTAGCGCGCCCACGAGGCGGCCACCTCGAGTGGGTCGTCGAGCCGAACGCGCTCCTGCTGAAAGGAACCGCCCACGAGCTGGACGCAGGCGCCGTCGCGCA
>DASURL010000113.1:0-10529 GCA_036280075.1 Gemmatimonadaceae bacterium
CTCGGCCGCGGCGGCTACGCCGTGGAGCAGCTCGACGACGAGACCGACCCGTACGTGCAGAAGCTGCGGGAGAGGTACGTGCATACGAGACGGGTGCTGGGGGCTGCGCGTGAACCGTGAACCGTGAACGGTTGATGACAACGGCACACCGAGCTGAGTCCGGTGTGCCGTTCGCATTTACGGTTCACGGTTCACGGTTCACGTGCAGTTCAGCTCATCCACACCGGTGTCGGCGCCGCAGTCGCGTTGGCGGCGGGGCGCACCTGGATCGGCACTTCGGCGTGGGTCGTGCCGTCGAGTCCCACGCGCATCAGGTAGCTGCCGGCCACGTCCAGCGGCAGGTCGAGGTGGGCGACGAGCGGAAAGTCCATCTCCACCACGCCGGTGGGCGGCGCGGCGATGCCGAGCTCGCCCTCGCTGCTCCAGAGCTCGTTCCCGCTCGGGCTCAACCACTGGAGGGACACGCTGTGGTTGCCCACGTCGGCCGGCGAGCCTTTCAGGTGCACCACCAGCGTGGCGCGCGGATGCAGCGCCGGGAGCGTGGCCACCTGGAGGGCGTCGAAGACGCCGAGGATATTGAGCTTTCCTTCCTGCGAGAGGTTCGCCGCGTCGGCGAAGAGTGCGAAGGCCACGTGCATGCTGCGAAACTAGCACGCCGTCGTGCCGTTTGCGACAGCGGCCTGCCCCTCTAGCTTTCGTCATGACTTCGACCGTTCGCGTGGCGGCCGGGCGCCCATCCGTGGCAGCCCCGGCCGGGTTCACCGCCACTGATCTGCTGCTGCTCTGCATGGCCCTCATCTGGGGGGTCAACTACGCCGTGGTGAAGTTCGGCGCGGGGCAGGTGGAACCGCTCGTCTTCAACGGCGCACGCGTGCTGCTCGCGTCCGTCGTGCTCGTCGGCATCGTCATGCTCGGCGCACAGGCGTGGCCGCGCGGCCGCACGCTCTGGGCGCTGCTCGGCCTCGGCGTGCTGGGGAATGGCCTGTACCAGTACCTCTTCATCGAGGGAATCGCCCGCACGCGCGCCGGCGATGCGGCGCTGATCCTGGCCGCGGCGCCGGCATTCATGGCCATCATCGGCCGGCTGCGGGGCACCGAGCACACCGGCGCGGCGGGGGTCGCGGGCATCGCGCTCTCGCTCGCCGGCATCGGGCTCGTCGTGTTCGGCGACAGCGAGGGCGGTGCGCGTGCCGCGTCGCTCACCGGCGACCTGCTGCTCCTGCTCGCCTGCCTCTGCTGGTCGCTCTACACCGTGTTCCTGCGTCCGTACACGGAGCGCGTCGACGGCATCACGCTGTCGGCGGTGACGATGGTCGGCGGCGCCGTGCCACTGGTGCTCGTCTCCATCCCGTCCATGCTGCGCACACAGTGGGGGACGATCGGATTCGGAGGCTGGGCGGCGGTGGCGTACAGCGGGCTGTTCGCGCTCGTGCTCGCGTACCTGTTCTGGTATCGAGGCGTGCGCACGCTCGGTCCCACGCGCTCGGCGATGTACGCCAACCTGCAGCCGATCATCGCGCTCGGCGTGGCCTGGGCCACGCTGCACGAGACGCCCCACCTGCTGCAGCTCGTCGGCGCCGCGTGCATCATGGGCGGCCTCCTCCTCACGCGGCTCCAGGCGGCGCCGATCAACCCACCCTGCGAATGAGAGTCGTCCTGTTCGACATCGACGGTACCATCCTCTGGACCGACGGTGCCGGTCGTCGCGCGGTGCACCGCGCCCTCGAGGACGTGTTCGGCGCGCCGGTTCCCGACGGGCACGAGTTCGACGGCAAGACCGATCCGCAGATCGTGCGCGAGCTGATGCACCTGGCCGGATCGGCGCACGGCGACATCGACGGGCGCATCGAGCACGCCCTCGAGCGCTACGTGGAGCTGCTGCACACCGAGCTCGGTGCGCTGGAGGAGCACGACCACGTCCTCCCCGGCATCCGCGAGCTGCTCGACGCCCTCGAGGCGCGCGACGACGTGCTGCTCGGCCTCCTCACGGGCAATGTCCATCCGGGTGCCGTCGCGAAGCTCACGGCGGTGGGCATCGACGCGACCCGGTTCCGGATCGGCGCCTTCGGATCCGACCACGCGCACCGCCCGGAGCTTCCCGCCATCGCGCGCCAGCGTGCGGAAGCGCTGCTCGGGCGCCAGATTGCGGGGAGCGACGTGGTGGTCATCGGCGACACGCCGGCCGACATGGGCTGCGGCCGCGGCATCGGCGCCCGCGCGATCGGGGTCGCCACCGGCCGCTACTCGGTGGAGGACCTGCGTGCCTGCGGCGCGGCGGCGGTGTTCGCGGACCTGTCGGATACCGACGCCGCGGTCGGTGCGATCATGGGAGGCTGAGTCGAATGCTCGAGGTGGAGCTCAAGAGCGTGGTGGACGACGTCCCGCGCCGGCGCGCCCTGGTGGAGCGCGCCGGCGGCACGCTCGCGTGGGCTGGGCGCCTCCTCGATCGTCGCTACGACACGACCACCCGCGCGCTCGCCGGGCGCGATCATGTGCTGCGACTCCGCGTGTATCACGATGCGGGCAGCACGCGCGCGGAGCTCGACTGGAAGGGTCCCACCGGCCACGAGAACGGCTACAAGGTGCGCGAGGAGCTCGCCGTTCACGTGGGCGAGCCGGACGTCCTGTCCGACATGCTGGCGCGCCTGGGCTACGAGGTCACGGTGGAGATCGAGCGCGAGATCGCGCAGTACGAGCTCCACGGCGCCATGGTGCGCTTCGAGCGCTATCCCCGCCTCGACGACCTCGTCGAGGTGGAGGGCGCGCCCGAGCAGATCGAGCGCGCCATCGCCGCCATCGGCCTGCCGCGCGAGGGATTCACCAGCGAGCGGCTGCCGGACTTCGTGCGGCGCTTCGAGGCGCGCACCGGTGAGCGCGCGGCGCTCTGCCAGGCGGAGCTGCGCGGCGAAGCGCATTACGACCCGGCCAATGCCTGAAGACGCACGCCTTCCGGAGCTCGCGCGCTCGCTCCGCACCTTCGGCGCCGCGCACGGCGCCGCGGCCGAGGCGGCACACGCGGCCATCTTCGGGCCGCTGCTGGACGCCCGCGCGCTCGCGGCGACGCGCGGGCTCGACGGGGCGGTCTCGGCGTTCCGCGGCCAGGCGCTCGCGGCGCGCATCCTCGCCCGTTCGGCGGAGGCGGCCCGCGAGGGCGAAGCCGACGCCGCGCGCGCCCGCGCCCGCGTCGCACTGGCCAGAGAGGCGCTGGAGCCGTTGTGCGACGCACTGCGCGCGCTCGACACCCTCCTGCCACCACCCACCGCCGACGTGAGCGACGACCCGATGGCAGCCGCCGCAGGATGGACGGCGCACCTCGCGCGGACCTTCCGCATCGCCGATGAAGCGTGCGTCGCCCTGGCTCGTGTCCTCGCGGCGCACGACGACGTCGCGGTGCGGCGCCGCTGGTTCGGCCGCTTCGCCCGGTGATCGTCGGCATCGGCATCGACCTGGTGGAGGTGCAGCGCATGCGCGACCTGCTGGCCAGAAAGGGGGAGCGCGCACTGTACCGGCTCTTCACCGAAGGCGAGCGGACGTATGCCCTCACGCACCCCGAGCCCGAGCGCCAGCTCGCCGCCCGCGCCGCCGCGAAGGAAGCGGCCTTCAAGGCGCTCGCCGGCAACGACCTCGCCCGCGGCATCGGCTGGCGCGAGCTGGAGGTCCTGTCGCGACCCGGACGCGCGCCCGCGCTCCTGCTGCATGGTCGAGCCGCTGAGCGCGCGAACGAGCTGCTGGTGACGCGGATCCACCTCTCGCTCACGCATACGGAAGGCTCGGCGGCGGCGGTGGTGGTGGTGGAGAGGGACTGAACTTCGGAAGGTGGGATGGTCGGGAGGTGGGATGATGAGGAACGGCTTCGAACGTCCGACTTTCCGATCTTCCGACTTTCCGACCTTCCGACTTTCCGACCTTCCGACCTTCCGACCTTCCGACCTTCTGCCCTTCCGCTCTAATCCCGATTAGTTTTCTCGGCTATGGGAACCAGAACCACGCTCGGCGGCTTGCTTCTGCTCGCGGCCTGCCTCGCTCCGCTGCCCGCGACCGCGCAGGAACATCCGGCCCGCCGGGTGGCGACCATCGTCAGCGTTGCCGTGGAAGAGTACGGCAAGGCGGTGGACGCGAAGGGCAAGCTCATCAGCTCGCAGGAATTCCAGGAGACCACGGACTTCCTCGCTGACGCCGGCCGTGCCGCCGAGCGCCTCTCCGGCCCCACCGCGGCGCCCGCCCGCGCCCTGCTCGACTCCATCAGCAAGGCGGTGCGCGACAAGCGTCCCCCCGCCGCCCTCGACTCCCTGGAAGGCCGTTTCGCGCAGCTGCTGGGGAGCGAGGCCAAGCTCGAGCTTCCGTCGAGTGCCCTGAACCTCGCCGAAGGACGAGCCATCTACGGAAAGACCTGCGCGAGCTGCCATGGCGAGCGTGGGCTCGGCGATGGCCCACAGGGGGTCGGCATGCATCCCGCGCCCCCCGCGATCGGCACGACGACGCTCATGCACGGCGTGTCTCCGGCGATGATGTACCGGATCGTCTCCATCGGCATCGCCGGCACCCCCATGGCCAGCTTCGCCACCACCCTGACGCCCGAGCAGCGCTGGAACGTGGTGGCGTACGTGAACTCCCTCCGGACCACGCGCGCGCAGGAGCTGGAAGGAGAGGGGCTCTACACGCAGCGCTGTGCCTCCTGTCATGGCGTGACCGGCGCCGGCGACGGCGCGTACGCGCGCTCGCTCACCAAGCTGCCTCCCGAGATCGGCAGCGTCGCCTGGCAGATGGAGCGCAGCGACGAGGAGATCGCCAACGTCGTGCTGAACGGGATTCCCGGCAGTGCGATGCCGGCGGAGCGCGAGATGACGCCGGCGCAGGCGGCGAGCCTCGTCGCCTACCTGCGCACGCTGCCGCAGAAAGGGGGCGGCGCCGCCGACCTCGCCGGCGTGGACACGCTGGGCGCGCGCGCCGCTGCCCGCACGGTGATCGCCCAGCTGGAGCAGTCGCTGAGCTTCGCCCGCAGCGGCCGCTTCGGCGACGCGGGCGACAAGGCGTTCGACGCGTACATCGCCTTCGAGCCGCTCGAGGGTCCGGCGCGGGCGAAGAATCCGGGGCTCGTGTCCGCGATGGAGCGCCAGTTCGCCGACTTCAAGGCGGCGGTGCGCAACAACGACCTCCGTGCCGCCGAGCGCAGCCGCGACGTGATCGAGACGACGCTGCCCGACGTGGTGGCGCTCACCGCGCCGACCGGCAGCGGCGTCGAGGCCTTCTGGCAGTCGTTCCTGATCATCCTGCGCGAAGGCTTCGAGGCGATCCTCGTCATCGGCGCCGTCGTGGCCTTCCTGCTGAAGACGGGTCACCGCGAGCGGCTGCGGAGCATCTGGACCGGGGTCGCCCTCGCCGTGGTGGCGAGCGCCGTCACGGCGGTGGTGCTCAAGACGCTGCTCGGCGCGGTGCCGGCGAGCCGCGAGTTCATCGAGGGCGCCACGCTGCTCGTGGCCGTCGCGGTGCTCTTCTCCGTGAGCTACTGGCTGATCTCCAAGGTGGAGGCGGCCAAGTGGCAGCAGTTCATCCGCGAGAAGGTGAGCACGGCACTCGAGCACGGCGGCGGGCGCGCGCTGGCGTTCGTGGCGTTCCTGGCGGTGTACCGCGAAGGTGCAGAGACGGCGCTCTTCTACCAGGCGCTGTTCAACGAGGGACCGCACGTTGTGCTGCCGATCTCGCTCGGCATCGTCGTCGGCTTCGCCGCGCTGGCGGTGATCTTCACCCTCTTCTACCGGTTCGGCGTGCGCATCCCGCTGCGCCCCTTCTTCTCCGTGACGAGCGTGCTGCTGTACTACATGGCATTCGTCTTCATGGGGAAGGGAATCCGCGAGCTGCAGGAGGGTGACATCGTCTCCCTGTCGGCCATCCGTGGCTTCCCGCACGTCGAGTGGCTGGGCCTGTACCCGAGCTGGGAGGGCGTGCTGGCGCAGCTCGCCCTGCTCCTCCTGTTCGCGTTCGCACTCCTCAAGACGTTCTGGCCCAAGCGCTCGGTCACCCTGCCGACGGTGATCCCGGCCCCCGCGTCCGCTCAGCCGATCGCGACCAGCGAGGAGCTGGCGCGCATCCGCGCCGAGAACGACGACCTGCGGCGGCGGCTCACTGCGCTCGAGGAAGCGGTCGCCCGCGAGGCGGCGCAGGGATAGATCGCGCTCGGTCGAAAAGCGGGAGGAACGGAAAGGGCCGGATCTTCACTACGAAGGAGCGGAAAGGGCCGGATCTTCACTACGAAACGGCCGGATTCTCTCCTCTGACGAGACGGCTCCTTGCGCCGGGAGCCTCCCGAGGCGGTTCCAATCGATTGAAGAAGTCCCTGGGCGGTACGAGCCGGCCTCGGTGCGCGGAGCTCAGCTCACACGAGGGACAGCTCCGGCCTTTTCAGGCCCCTCATCCGGCCTTTTCGCTCCCCTCGCCTTTCAGCGCTACGCCCGCGCGTGCTTCGCTGCGTTCCGTGGCGATTCATGGATCCCCGGCTTGTCCGGCGTGACCTTCCAGCGCCACCACATGAACAGCGCGCCGCCGATCATGAAGGCGATCGCGATGATCTGCGCGTACGTGAGGCCGACGCCGAGGCGGTCGTCCTTGGCGCGGAAGAACTCCACCGCGAACCGCTCGAGCCCCGCCAGCACGCAGTAGCCGCCGAACAGCCAGCCTTCGGCGTGCTCGTGATCGCGGAAGCGCCACAGGATCAGGAACATGATCACGCCGAGCAGCACTTCCAGCAGCTGCGTCGGATAGACGGAGAGCACCGTGCCCGGTGCCACGCCGGCAGGTACGGCGACGCCGAAGTCGCGCGCCATGATCCCGGCGGTGCTCGGCGGCGCGCCGTTCGGGAATGCGACGGCGAGGAATCCATTCCAGGGACGGCCGTAGTCGTCGCCGATGGCCCAGCAGCCGGTCCGGCCAACCGCATACGCGGCGGCGATGGCGGGGCCCGAGATGTCCATGATGCGCAGCACGGGGATCCCCTTGCGCACCACCACCAGCAGCACCGCGATCGCGCCGCCGATCAGCCCTCCCCAGAACACGAAGCCGCCACGATCGAACAACGCGTCCCAGTTCCCGAGCACGATCACGTAGTAGAGCTTCGCGCCGAGCAGGCCGCCGATCACCGCGGCGAAGATCATGTCGCCCACCGGCTCCGGATCGAAGCCGCGTCGCTCCAGCTCGCGCTGGCCGACGACCTGCGCGATGACGAACGCCAGCAGCACCGCGATGCCGAAGCCGGTGATCTGGACGGGGCCGAGCCCGTAGGCGAACGGATGGTGGACGATGGGGTGGGGAAGGAGAATCATGCGCTGACGAGTCCGGGAAGCGGCATGGAGGCGAAGGCGTTCAGGTCGAGCGGCGCGCGCTCGCCGCGCTCGTAGTGGAAGAGCCCGGCGCGCGCGATCATCGCGGCGTTGTCGGTGGCCAGTCGCGAGCTCGGCGCGTATACCTCGGCATCGAGGCGGCGCATGCGATGCCGCATCGCCTCCACGAGGGTGCGGTTGCCCGCCACGCCGCCGCCGAGCACCACGCGATTCCGGCCGAACTGCTCCACCGCGCGCGCCGTCTTCTCGACGAGCGTCTCCACCAGTGCGTCGTGGAAGCCACGCGCGATGTGGGCGTGGTCGTCGGGGCTGCCGTCGCGCACGGCGTGCAGCACGGCCGTCTTCAGGCCACTGAACGAGACGTCGTAGTAGTCCCCGTCGCCGGGCTGCTGGTTGCGGCGCAGCATCGGCCGTGCGAAGCGGAACCGCGACGAGTCGCCGGTGCGTGCGAGCTTCTCCACCGGTGGACCGCCGGGATAGGGCAGGCCGAGGAGCTTCGCCACCTTGTCGAACGCCTCGCCCGCGGCGTCGTCGCGCGTGCGGCCGAGCACCTGGTAGCGCCCCCACGCCGGCACGTCCACCAGCAGCGTGTGTCCGCCGGAGACGAGCAGCGCGGTGAACGGCGGCACGGCGTCGCGGTGCTCGAGCGCGGTGGCGAACAGGTGTCCTTCCATGTGGTGGACGCCGACGCACGGGATCCCGCGCCCGAATGCCAGCGCCTTGGCGACGCTCACGCCCACCAGCAGCGCCCCCACGAGGCCGGGGGCGTACGTCACCGCCACGGCATCCACCGAGTCGAGCGCCGCGCTCGCGTCCTCCAGCGCGCGCGTCACGACGGGCACGATGGCGGTGAGGTGCTGCCGCGACGCGATCTCCGGCACCACGCCCCCGAAGATGCGATGCACGTCCTGCGAGAGGATCACCAGCGATTCCAGCGTCACGTCGTCGCCCGTGCCGTCGAGCACGGCGGCCGACGTCTCGTCGCACGACGTCTCGATGCCGAGGATGCGTGTCATGGCGCGGAGGCGGTTGCGGGCGCCGCGGGCGCGGCGCCCGCGCGGACCTTCACCTGCGCCGGCGTGACGGTCACGCCGAGCCCCGCCGTGTCGAGGTCGGCGACGTGCGGCATCGTGTCGCCGGCGGCGAGGGTGAGGGGCACCGGATACACGCCGCGCAGCCGCCGCACGATGCGCCGCGGCCCGGTGACGCGCACGGTATCGGGCTGGAAGCGCAGCCGCGCCAGTGCGGGCGCGCCGCCGGCGAACTGGACGCGGATGCGGCCGCCGTTCAGCACCGCCACCTGGCTCGACGCCTTCGTCTCGAAGCGCAGCGTCACGCTGCGTGGCTGCACGTCGAGGACGCGCACGTCGGCCGAGAGCTCGGGCGGGATGCGCACGTCGGACGGGGTGAGGTCGAGCACGAGCGTGTCGGGAACGTCGCCACCGACGGTGCGCCGGATTTCCGGCGGCGTGGCGTAGAGCTTCACGATGTCGGCCGTGCTTCCCGCCACCAGCGCGCGCAGCCGCGGCGGATCGCCGAGCAGCACGAGCGAGCTGTCCAGCACCGGCGTGACGGAAACGGGGACGAAGCTCTCCGTGCGCTGGCGCGCGCCGACCACCAGCCAGATCAGCACCGTGATCAGGAGCGACGTGGCCTTGAGGCCAAGCCGCTGCGTGAACATCGCGCGCAGGTGCGTGCGCCACGTGCGGCGCTCGATGCGCGGCGCCCCGTTGTGCGGCGTCGTCATTGCGTGAGCAGCTCGCGGATCAGCGCGCGGTTCGCCTCCGAGCTCCAGTCGGCGGCGCCGATCACCTTCTTGCGGATCGTCCCCTCGCGCCCGATGACGAACGTCT
The DNA here is from genome assembly GCA_036280075.1 of Gemmatimonadaceae bacterium. Taxonomy (GTDB): domain Bacteria; phylum Gemmatimonadota; class Gemmatimonadetes; order Gemmatimonadales; family Gemmatimonadaceae; genus AG11. The sequence goes on from DASURL010000113.1 coordinate 9,188, forward strand.
CCGGGAAGCCGGTGACCTGGTAGTTCGTCTTCGTCTGCTGCTTCGCGTCGTGCAGGATGGTGAAGGTCAGGCCATACTCCTTCACGAAATCGCGGATCGCCTCCTCGGCGCCGGGATCGTCCACGCTGACGCCGAGCACCACGAGCCCCTGCGGGCCGAACTCGCGGTAGAGCTTCTCGATGCTCGGCATCTCGACGCGGCACGGCTCGCACCACGTCGCCCAGACGTTGAGCAGCACCACCTTCCCCGTGTAGTCGGCGAGGGTGCGCTCCTGGCCCGGCTGGTCGAGCGACGCCGCCACGATGGGCGGCGCCTGCGAGCCGACCGACACGGGAAACAGCTCGTCACCCAGGTAGTGCGTCGCGGCGAGGAGGGCGATCGCGAGGACGCAGACGGCGCCAAGGACCGTGAGCCACTGCTGCCGTGCCGTCATCAGGCGGCACTCCGCATCACGCCCGCTCGGCGCACTGCGCGCGCAGCACGCCGATCTCGGCGCGCGGATCGTCGGCGCTGAAGATCGCGTTGCCGGCGACGAAGGTGTCCGCGCCGGCGCGCCAGCACTGGTAGATCGTCTCCCGGCTGATGCCGCCGTCCACCTCGAGCGCCGCGCGGCTGCCGGCGGCGTCGAGCATGCGGCGCGCGCGGCCGATCTTCTCCAGCGAGTGGGGAATGAACTGCTGCCCGCCGAAGCCGGGATTCACCGTCATCACGAGCAGGAGATCCATGTCGTCGAGCACGTTCTCGACCGCCGTGAGAGAGGTGGAGGGATTGAGCGCCACCCCCGCCGCCGCGCCGAGCTCGCGGATGCGCGCCAGCTGCCGCTGCAGGTGCGGCGAGACTTCCGCATGGATGGTGAGCCCGGTGGCTCCCGCATCCACGAAGTCCTCGAAGTACCGCTCCGGCTCGACCACCATGAGGTGCACGTCCATCGGCATCTCCGTGAGCCGCCGGACCGTCTCGATCACCTTGTATCCGTAGGTGATGTTCGGCACGAAGCGGCCGTCCATGACGTCCACGTGCACCCAGTCGGCGCCTCCCGCCTCGAGCATCGCGATCTCGTCGGCGAGGTGCGCGAAGTCGGCGCTGAGGATGGACGGGGCGATGCGGACGACGCTCACGGCGTTCCTCCATTGGGCTGGCCGGGCGGGGTGCCCGCCACGCGAAGATGGATGGTGGCGCCCGGAAGCACCGTCGCCCCGGCAACGGGCGACTGGCTCACCACGCTCCCCTGCGGGCTGGTCGCGAACGGATCGTAGCTCACGTCGATGTCGGTCAGGCCGAGCTGGCCGAGCACGAGCCGCGCGGACGCCACGTCGCGACCCGTGAGGCCGGGCATCTGCAG
>DASURL010000114.1:0-3254 GCA_036280075.1 Gemmatimonadaceae bacterium
GCAGGCCTTCTCGCACGTGGCGATGCTGAACACCGCCTTCAACCTCGCGCGCAGCGACGAGCGGCAGGGCGAGAAGCCGGCGGAGCAGCGGGGCCGGTAGGGCGATAGGACGGAAGGTGGGAAGGTCGGACTGTCGGAAGGCCGGAAGGTCGGAAGGTCGGAAGGTCAGAAGGTCGGAAGGTCAGAGGTCGGAAGGTCAGAGGTCGGAAGGTCAGAGGTCGGAAGGTCGGTGGGTCGAAGCCGTTTTCGACCTTCTCAAAATCCGACCATCCCACCTTCCGCTGTTCCCGGCATGCCCGATGCTCCTCGCTACCGTACCCATACCAGGAGCCGACATGGACCGCGATGAACGGAGCAACGAACGCGAGCAGGAGCGCGAGAGCGTGCGCAACGAGACTCGGCGCGACGATGAGCTGCATGCCGACGAACGCGCCAACGAGCGCGACCGCGACCTCGGCACCAACCCGCCGCGGACGACGACGGGGAAGATGACCTCTCCCAAGTTCGGCAGCGCCACCAGCGGCGGCGGCGAGTTCGAGCCCGGCCCCGAGCAGGACTGAGACCGGCCTGCCTCATCGGCCGGAGCGCCAGACTGGCGCTCCGGCTTTTTCTTTCTGTGACATCAAAACAACAGCCAGGCATCACAAATCCGCCACAAAGCCCGATACAGCCATCGACCATCCCACTTACGAAATACGCAGTACGAGGTACGCAGTACGTCAGTTGTAGTTGTCGTGTGAAGCAAGTAGGTACTTGCATACACATGCGTTTGCGCTAAACTGCGCCCCCATGTCCGCCCCCGACCGGATACCAGTCTCCCGAGAACGCATCCTCGAAGCCGCCGCCCGCGTCTACGCCATGCACGGCTTTCGTGGCGCCACCACCCGCCTCATCGCCAACGAAGCCGGCGTCAACGAGGTCACCCTCTTCCGGACCTTCGGCTCCAAGAGCGCCCTCATCGAGGCCGTCCTCGCCCAGTTCGGTCGCTCCCGTCCGACGGTCTCCCTCCCCGAGGAACCCCTCGACCCGCTCGCCGAGCTCACCACCTTCGTCGCCCAGTCGCTCGAGCGCGTGCGCGAGATCCGCCCGCTCCTCATGCACACCATGAGCGAGGTCGACGAACGTCCCGAAGCGCACGAGTTCGCCTGTCGCGGGCGCCACCACGTCCATGACACCATCACCGCCTACATCCGTAGGCTGCAGGCCAGCGGCCTGGCTGCCCCAGACGTGAACGCCGAGGTCGCCGCCGTCATGCTCACCGCAACCGTCATGAGCGACGCGGTCTCCCGTCACATCGTGCCCGACGTCTACCCGCCGGTCGACACCGCCGCGGAGCAGTACGTGCGCGCCTTCCTGCGCCTCCTCGGCGCGCCAGCCGCCGGCTCCGCCCCCGTTCCTCCCACGTCCGTTTCTCGATGAACGCCGCACCATCGATCGCGTCGCTTCGCCGCGCGCCTCGTCGTCGCTCGGCTGCACCGCTGTTCACGCTCGCGGCGCTGCTCGCTCCCGTACTCGCCCCGGCCCAGCAGCCGACGTCGGCCACGCCAGCGCCCGCGTCCGCCGTCCCTGCGGCTCGCCCACTCTCCCTCGACGAGGCCATCCGCCTCGCCGCGCGTGAGAGCGAGGCGCTCCAGATCGCGCGCGCCGGCGTCACGCGCGCCGAGGGACAGCAGAAGGAAGCGCGCAGCCTCTACCTGCCGCAGCTCAACGGGAACCTGTCGTACGCGCGCACCCTGCGGTCGCAGTTCTCCGCCCTCGCCAGCGGCGCGCCCGCTGACACCTCCACCGCGCCCAAGCCCCAGGCGCTCTGCGCGCCATTCATCCCGTCCAACGCCAGCCAGGCGGAGCGCGATGCCGCGCTCGCGCAGGCCCAGACCTGTGCCGCCCAGCAGGGGATCGACTTCAGCAAGGTCGGCTTCGGCGCGAAGAACCAGTACATCTTCGGGCTCAATTTCTCGCAGAGCGTCTTCAGCGGCGGGCGCAACGCCGGCCAGAACACGGCGGCCACCGCGGGGCGCCGCTCCGCCGAGGTGGAGGTCACGTCGCAGCGCGCGCAGCTCGCGCTCGACGTCACCCAGGCCTACTTCGACGCCGTGCTCGCCGACCGGCTGGTGGACATCGCCGACACCACGCTTGCGCAGACCGAGGAGCTCCTCCGCCAGACGCAGCTCTCGAAGCGCGTCGGCAACACGAGTGAGTTCGAGCTGCTCCGCGCCACCGTCACGCGCGACAACCAGCGCCCCGTCGTCATCCAGCGGCGCGGCGACCGCGACATCGCCTACCTCCGCCTGAAGCAGCTGCTCAACATCCCGCTCGACGAGCCGATCGCGCTCACCACGCCGATCGACGAGCCGGCGACGATCTCACGCGTGATCGCCGAGAACGCCGGCGTACCCGCTGCCAGCGTCGCCGCCCTCCCGGGCGCCGACACCGTCGGGGCGCTCGTGCTCCCCGACACCGCGACGACGAGCCGCGCCCCGGTGCGCGAGAGCGCCGAAGCGGTGCGCGCGCAGGAAGGGCTGCTCAAGGTGGCGCGCGCCGATCGCTTCCCCACGCTCTCCCTCACCAGCAGCTACCAGCGCCTCTTCTTCCCGCAGAACTTCCTTCCCTCGCTCAACCAGTACAGCGAGAACTGGACGATCGGCGGCTCCCTCGGCCTCTCCATCTTCAGTGGGGGCCGCGTGTCCGGGCAGATCGAGGTCGCGCAGGCGAACCTCGATGAGGCGCGCGCCAGGCTGCAGCAGAGCCGCGAGCTGGCCGCGCTCGACACCCGCGTGGCGCTGAACCAGCTCACGCAGGCCGAGGCGGCGTTCGCCGCCAGCCGGGGCACGGCGGAGCAGGCGCGCCGCGCCTATGCCATCGACCAGATCCGCTTCCGCGAGGGGATCTCCACGCAGACCGACCTCACGCAGTCGCGGCTCCTCCTCGAGCAGGCGGAGGCGAATCGCGCGCAGTCGGCGCGCGACCTCGCCGTCGCACGCGCGCGCATCGCGCTCATCCGCGACCTGCCCATCAACACCACCGCGCTCGGCGCCGCCGCCCAGCGCGCCTCGGCGCAACAGCTCCAGTCGCAGCAGCAACAGCAGCAGCAACAGGCGCAGCCCCAGCGCGCCCAGACCGCCGGCAGCTCCGCGGCGGCCGGACAATTCGGCACTCCCTGATCCCGATGACGACGATGATTCCGCGCGCGCGGCGCGCCTTGCCCGGCATGATGCTGGCCCTCGCGGCCATTGGCGCCGCCGCGTGCAAGAAGA
>DASURL010000115.1:0-32012 GCA_036280075.1 Gemmatimonadaceae bacterium
TCGCAGGACTTCACGCTCAAGGGCGCGAGCGCCAAGGACGCGCCGGTGACGGTGAAGCAGGGCGACTGGATCGTGCGGATGGACCAGCCCTACACGCAGACCGTGCGCACGCTGCTCGCCATCCAGCACTTCAAGCCGGATGACCCGTCGCCGTACGACGACACCGGCTGGACGATCGACGAGCTGCGCCACGTGACGACGCTCAAGATCGCCGACCCGGCGGTGCTGAGCGCGCCGATGACGCCGCTCACCGGCGACGCCACGGTCGCGGGCGCGATCGCCGGCAGCGGGAACGTGCTGCTCGTGCCCCACCTGGGGGACTGGCGCTCGGCCGTGCTGCCGTGGAAGGCGGGACGCGCGAAGGTGTCAGTGGCCGACACGGCGTTCAGCGCCGGTGGCCGCACCTACGATCGCGGGACGTTCATCCTGGAGAATGCCGACGCGCCGGCGCGTGATGCGATCGTCGACCTCGGCCTCGGTGCCACGGCGACGACCGCGGTGCCGGCCGTCCGCCGTCACGCGGTGAGCGCGCCGCGCGTGGCGCTCGTGCACTCGTGGATCGAGACGCAGAACGAGGGGTGGATCCGGTACGCCTTCGACCGGATGGGCGTGCCCTACACCTACCTGGCCGACCAGAAGCTGGTGCAGCCGCGCGTGCTGGAGAAGTTCGACGTGGTGGTGCTGCCGCACATCAACGGCGCGGCGACGACGATCGTGAACGGACGCCCGCTGGTGGGTCCGGCGATCCCGTGGAAGAAGACCGCGCTCACGCCGAACCTTGGCCGGATCGACCAGACGGACGACACGCGACCGGGGATGGGCCTCGCCGGGCTCGCGGCGCTGCGGGGCTTCGTGGAGCGCGGCGGCCTGCTGGTGACGGAGGGGAACAGCTCACGCGTGCCGATCGAGTTCGGGCTCGTGCCCACGGTGAGCGTGGCGCCCCAGCAGAAGCTCCTCGCGCGCGGGGGCATCTATCGCGCGCAGCTCGTGAACGGTGGCAGCCCGATCGCGTACGGCTACGAGCGCACGACCTTCCCGATGTACTTCAACCAGTCGCCGCTCCTGAGCGTCCAGGGCGCCCAGCGAGGCCGCGGCGGCGAGGGCATGGACTCCACGATCACGAAGGCCATCGAGCGCCAGCGCGCGCGCGCCATCGTCCGCTGGACGCCGAAGGCGAGCGACCTGCTCGTGTCCGGCCTGCTGGACAACGGCGAGGAGATGGCGGGACGCGCGGTCGTCGTGGACGCGCCGCTCGGCGCGGGTCACGTGGTGCTCTTCGGCACGCGCCCCATGTGGCGCTGGGAGTCGCAGGGCGCGTTCGCGTTCATGCTGAACGCCATGGCGAACTGGAATGCGCTCGACGTGAACGAACGCGGCGCGACCTCGTCCGCCTTGACGAACGACAACCGGTGATCACCCCCGTTATATTCCCGGGAACGATCCGGAGCGCATGATGAAGATCACGATCGACTACTGCACGATGTGAAGTTACGAGCCCCGGGCCGCCAGTCTGGCGGCCGAGCTCAGGAAGGAATTCCCGGATGCCGAGGTGGAGCTGCAGCGGAGCTCCGGCGGACGGTTCGAGGTGTACAGGGACGGCGTGCCGGTGTACGAGAAGTCGAAGACCGGCCGACACGCACAACCGGGCGAAGTGCTGCGATTGCTTCGAAACGGCTGAGCTCCCTCGCGGCGGTGACGCCACCGGGGCCGATGCGTCTAGCACGCATCGGCCCCGCGCGCGTGCCGGCACTACGTTTCTCGTAACATGATTCTCTTCTGAAATGCGAATTGCCATCTCCACGGGGGGCGGTGATGCCCCCGGTCTCAACGCGGTCATCCGTGCCGCCGTGCTCTCGGCGATCAACCGCGGCTGGGAGGTGCTCGGCATCAAGCGCGGCTTCGCCGGGCTGATGGGTGAGGACGAAGTCATCAACCTCACCAAGGAGTCGGTGCGCGGCATCGCCCACCTGGGCGGCACGATCCTGCGCGCCACCAACCGGGGCAACCCGTTCCATTACCCGCGCCAGCAGCCCGATGGCAGCTACCTGGAGTACGATCGCTCCGACGAGCTGATCGAGAACGCGCGCCAGTACGGCATCGACGCCATCATCTCCATCGGCGGCGACGGCTCGCTCGACATCGCCCACCGGCTCTGCCAGAAGGGGATGAAGATCGTCGGCGTGCCGAAGACGATCGACAACGACGTCAGCGGCACCGTCACGACCTTCGGCTTCGACACGGCGGTCAGCACGGCCATCGAGGCGATCGACAAGCTGCACACCACCGCCGAAAGCCACGATCGCGTGATGGTCATGGAAGTGATGGGGCGCGACGCCGGCTTCATCGCCCTCCATGCCGGTGTGGCCGGCACGGCCGACGCGATCCTGATCCCCGAGATCCCGTACGACATCGCCCGCGTGTGCGACAAGATCAAGTCGCGCGACGCGCACGGCCGGCACTTCAGCATCGTCGTCGTGGCCGAGGGTGCGTATCCCACGGGCGGCCATGCGCACACGATGGGCGAGTCGCTGCCCGGCCAGGCGCGGCGCCTTGGCGGCGTGGCCGAATCGATCGCGCGCGAGATCCAGATGATCACGGGCAAGGAGACCCGCTCCCTCGTGCTCGGCCACCTGCAGCGTGGTGGCATGCCGACCGGCTACGACCGGCTCCTGGCGACACGCTTCGGCGGCGCGGCAGTTCGCGCCATCGCGGACGAGAAGTGGGATCACATGGTGGCGCTCCAGACGCCGCACATCGTGACGATCCCGATCGTCGAGGCGCTGAGCGTGACGAAGCGGGTGGACCCCACCCACGACGTGGTGCAGACCGCCCGCGCGGTCGGGATCAGCTTCGGCGATTGAGCCGCGGACCCGGTGCTCGCGGACTCTGGCGGACAGGCCTCGCGGTGCCATGTCAGTCCATCTGCGGGCCAGTCGTCAGTTTCCAGGAGCCCAGTCGGGCAGTCCTGAGTAGAACAACGGGGACGCCACTGTCACCGGAGCAGGACAGGGCTGAAGTCGGCAATGCTGGGTCTGGTATTGTAAGTGGCCTTTTCTTATAGCTTTACGCTTTCAGCTTTCGGCTGCACAAGCTGGCCCCGACCCTGCCTTGTCAGTGGTGTCCGCGCGATTGTCCGCGCGCCTTCCTGGAGTATCGATGAGCCTTCGCACCGCCATCCTCGCGCTCGCTTGTACGGTCGGCCTGGCCGGGACGGCGCACGCCCAGAAGAAGGGTGGCGACGGCGTGCCGAAGGAATACCGGCCGCCCCCGGGCATGTGTCGCATCTGGCTCGACAAGGTGCCCGCGAAGCAGCAGCCGGCGCCGACGGATTGTCCCACGGCCGTGCGCAATCGGCCGCCGAATGGTAAAGTGCTCTTCGGTGACGACTACGTGGACGGACCCGGCAAGGGAGACAAGAAGAGCCTGCCACTCATCCGGAACTTCGGCGAGGACCGCAAGGGCGATCGCAAGGATGATCGTGTGCCGGCCCCTGTCCCCGATCCCCGCCGGAACCACAAGAAGCCGTAGCGCGCTCGCACGTTTCTCGCCCATGCGCGGCGCATGCGCGACGTAAGAGACCTCTACCTTCCGCCCGACCACGCCGCCTTCGTCGGGTCCGAGCCCTCCACCGGGCGCGTGATCGTCATCGCGCCCACGCGTGCGGCCTGCGAGACGATCGAGCTCGCGGTGGGGCTCCACATCGAGACCTACCTCGAGAAGAACTACGGCGAGCGCGTGCGGGAGCTGGCCCGCTCCCGCCGAGGCTTCGGCATCGTGGCCGGCACGGGCTCCGGGAAGACGCTCGCCATCCGCCCGATCGCCGAGGAGATCCTCGGCACCACCGACCTCCGCGTCGGCGTGATCAACCGCGAGCGCGAGGCCACCCCCGAGACGCCGACGTGGAACCTCGTCATCGTCACCACCGGCATCGCGCGGCGCTGGTTCCAGGATGGCGACATCCTCCCGCAGGACACGCTGATCATCGACGAGATCCACCAGACCTCCGCCGAGCTGGAGCTCTGCCTCGCGCTCGGCAAACGGGTGGGCTGCCGGTTCATCTGGCTCTCGGCCACGGTGGACCCGACGTTCTACCGCAACTACCTCGACAGCGCCGACGTCCTCGAGGTCTACGCGTTCGATCCGCAGAAGGCGGCGAAGGTGGACGTCGTCAACAAGGAGGTCGGCGAGTTCCTCGACGACAAGTTCCTCCAGCGCACCTACAAGGAGAAGCGCGGCGTCGCGCTCTTCGTGCCCACCCGCAAGGGCGTGGAGCAGGCGGCGGAGCACGTGCAGATGGCCGCCCCGCGCATCAACACGGCGTTCTACCACGGCGGGGAGCCGATCCGCGTGCTACGCCCCTTCCTCGAGGGGGAGGAGCGCAAGCCGTACTTCCTCGCCATGACGGCGGCGGGGCAGAGCGCGCTCAACGTGCAGGGGCTGGACACGGTCATCATCGACGACACGCGCTTCACCTCCATCGTCGACCGCGGCAAGAACGTGCTGACCAAGCTGCACCTGGGCGCCAACGAGATCCTGCAGATGGCGGGGCGCGTGCACGGCCGCGTGGCGGGCGGGCGCGTGTTCATCCTCAGCGACCGCGACATCGACTTCTTCTCCCTCGAGCCCACCGCCCCCGAGTTCCAGCTCGCCGGCGACAGCGAGCGGGTGGCGATCACCTGCGCCGACCTGGGCGTGGCGGCGGACGAGCTGGAGCTCCCCGTGCCGCTCGACCGCATCGCCTACCGGCGCGCGGTCCGCTTCCTGGAAGGACGGGGCATCATCGAGCACGGACGGCTCACCCGCTACGGCAAGCTGGTGGAAGCGATGCCGGTGGATCGCGAGTGGGCCGAGCTGCTGGTGAACGCGAGCGACGAGCTGGTGCCGTACCTCGCCGTGATGAGCGGCATCGACAGCCTGCACCGCATGACGCGCGAGGAGCGCGACCTCGAGGGGCTCGTCGTGCCGGGGAGCGATCACCTCACGGCGTACAACGTCTACGCCGACGCGTACCGCGAGTGCGGCTACGTCGGCGAGGTGTACGGGCTGCCGCGTCATCTCTTCCACGACGAGGAGGTCGCCGAGTGGGCCGAGCGTCGCGGCGTGCTGGTGAAGGCGCTCGAGGACGCCGCGCTGGCCATGGCGAGCGTCTATCGCGGCCTGGGGATGAACCTGCCGGTGCAGATGCGCATGGCGCACGAGGGCACGCGCCGCGACTTCGCGCTGCTGCTCGCCGAGTACATGCCGTTCGACCTCGTGATCGACGAGGAGACGGCGTGGGGCGAGGAGGCGCGTGTCAGCAAGACGAGCGTGTGCGGGAGCTGGGGCCCGATCGCCGGCGAGCTCCGGTACTTCGCCGATCGCTTCGGCAACCCGCGCGCCTCCATCGAGGGGACCCAGCTCCCGATGGACATCATCCGCCGCTTCGCGACAAGCGACGACGCGACGCTCGAGTATGACGCCGAGCGACGCAAGTCGCCGCTCGTGCTGCGCCGCCGCGTGGAGTACTTCGGCTTCGAGCTGGAGCGCGAGGTCGAAGCGATCGACGGGTTTCCGGCCGGCCGCGAGGACGAGGCACGGCAGGTGCTGGCCGACGCGCTCGCCCGCGGCGAGGCGCGGCACTTCGCCGTGAAGCGCAACCTGCCCCTCATCGACGCGGTGCGCGAGGCATGGCGCCGCTCGGGAGGCACGCTCCCCCGGTTGAGCCAGGCCGACCTCGCGGCGATGTACAAGGCGCGACTGGCCGACGTGGACTCGCTCACCGGGTTCAAGCAGGCGGACCTCGATCTCTCCGCCGAGCTGGAGGCAGTGTCCCCACGTTCGGCGCGTGCGGCGTACGACGACCTGCCGTCACGCACCGAAGTGCGCGGCCGCGACGTGGAGATCGATTACGACGTGGAGGAGGGCGCCGACGGCAGCGTGCGGGGCGTGGCGCGCCTGCGGCTGCCCGAGAAGGTCGCGCGCACCCTCACCGACAGCGAACTGCCGACGCTGGACCGCCCGCTGCGATTCGTCGTCGCGCGCGGGCAACGCGGCTCGGTGCGCGCGGCCACGCTGGACGAGCTGCAGGCGCGGCTCGACGCGCCGTGGACCGAGGAGGAGATCGCGCGGTTCAACCGCAAGCGCGACGAGCAGCGCGAGGCGAACCGGAGCCGCCGGCGGGATCGCGTGGCGCCGAACGCCAAACGCAGCCTGCGCGAAGGGAGGGGCCGTTCGAGCCGCCCGGGACGGCGGGAGCGGGAGGAACGCGCAGGCGAGGGTGGCGGCCGCGAAGGGCGCGGTTCCCCGGGCGGCCGCGACCAGGGTCGCGGCCCCGGACGGCGCGGCCGCGGCAGGCCACGTCGCTAGGCGAGCGACCTACACGGACTCGGCGGCGCCCTGCAGGGTGAGGTGCTGGCGCGTGGGCACGCTGGTGACGTACCGATCCTCGCGCACGATGGTGAACCCGCGCGCCAGGTAGTTGGGCAGGGCGTGCGGCGAGTCCAGCGTGCAGGTGTTGAGGATCATGCGTCGTGCACCGACGGCGAACGCCTCTTCCGCCGCGCGCGTGAGGAGCCAGCCGCCGAGCCCGCGCCCGATGAACGACTCCACGAGGCCGAAGTACATGAGCTCCACGGTGGCGTCGTGATGCCGCTGGAGCTCGAAGTAGCCAGCCGTCGCGCCCCCGAGGTTGAGTGTCCACACGTGGACGTCGGGCGAGGAGAGGTAGCGATCGAGCTCGGCGTCGGTCCACACCAGGCGGTCGCGCCACAGCCAGCGCTCACCGACCAGGGCGTACAGCGCGCGATACTCGGCGGCGCGAATGGGGCGATGCAGCCGGAGCGCGACCGGCTCCGCGGGCAACGGCGCCGGCCGCAGGTCGGCGATATTGCGGAGCTCGAGATGGATGCGAACGACTTCGACGCGGGTCGACGGCGGCGACGACATGCGACGGAAGATAGTCGGGCGAGTGGCGAGCGCGGTGACCATGATCACGCGACAACGGCAAACTGCCGTAGCCGGGATGTCGTACCCCGACCGGACCTTACCCCAGCCGCAGCGCCAGGCTCCGCCGAGCGCTTGTCCGCGCATCCAGCGTCCCGAGGAAGCCGGCGGCCCAGCGGAACACGTCGTTGCCGGCGACGACGCGACGCAGCCCACGCATCCGCGCCCGCTGCTCGGCGGAGGACATGTCGAGCGCGGTGCGGTACGCACGCACGAGTGCCTCGGGATCGGTCGGGTCCACGAGCAGCGATGACCGCAGCTCCTCGGCCGCACCCGCCCGCTCCCCGAGCACCAGGGTGCCCCGGCAATCGGACCGGGAGGCGATGAACTCCTTGGCGACAAGGTTCATGCCGTCGCGGATCGGCGTGACGAGCATGACGTCGGTCGCGCGGTACAGCGCGACCAGCGTCGGCACGTCCACCGAGCCGTAGCGGTACTCCACCGGCGTCCAGCCGGGGCGGGCGAAGGTGCCGTTGATGCGCTTCACCATGCGCTCCACCCGTTCGCGCAGCGCGCGGTACGCCGACACGTCCTCCCGCGACGGCACCGCGAGCTGCGAGAGCTGCACCCGCCCGCGCCACTCGGGACTGCGGGTGAGCAGGCGCTCGAAGGCGAGCAGTCGTTCGGTGATGCCCTTGGTGTAGTCGAGCCGATCCACGCCCAGCAGGCGCGCGATGCCGCGCGGGCCGCGCAGGCGCTTCGCGGCAGCGCGCACTTCCGGGTCTCCGGCATGCGCGTCGAACGTCGCGACGTCGATGCCCATGGGGAAGGCGCACACGTGGACGCGCCGCGAGCCGACGAGCACGTCGTCGCCGTGTACGCGGCGGTGCAGCTGCTCACCCACGGCCTGCAGGAACCGGCGCGCATAGGTGGCGGTGTGGAAGCCGACGACGTCGGCGCCAAGCAGGCCCTCCAGCAGCTCGACGGCGTGCGGCAGCGTGGCGAAGGACGCCGGATCGGGAAAGGGGGTGTGGAGGAAGAAGCCGATGCGCGCGTGCGGGCAGCGTGCCCGAACGAGCTGCGGCACGAGCAGGAGCTGGTAGTCGTGCACCCACACCCGGTCGCCCGGCCGCAGGCGCTCGATCACCGCGTCCGCATATCGCTCGTTCACCGCACGATAGAGCGCCCACGCGTCGTCGTCCGGCGCCGGATGGTCGGTGCGATCGTGGAGCACCGGCCAGAGCGCGCCGTTGGAATAGCGCGAGTAGAACCCCGCGAGCTCGTGGCGCGAGAGGGGAATTCCCGCGGCGCCGGCGGCGGCGAGGTGACGCTGCATCTCGGGCCAGAGGCTGCCCGCCTGCTCGATGCTCAGGCCGGGCCAGCCGATCCAGATGCCGTTCGTCTCCTCATGCACGCCACGGAGCCCGGTCGCGAGGCCACCGCTGCTGCGCTGCACCTCGACGGCGCCGTCCTGCACGCGCATCGTCATCGGCAGCCGGTTGGAGACGATCAGCAGGCGGCCCGGCGTGGTCGAGCGGCTCCGCCGGGGAAGCGGAGCGAGCATGGCGGGACTCGTCATGCGCTCAGCTCAGCTGGAGCGGCTTGCTGCGTTCGAAGCTCTGCAGCAGCGGGAGGCCGGGCTCGGCTGCCTGCACCAGCGGGCGGTACTCATCGGCGACTTCCCGCACGACGGCCGCGTAGTTCGCGAGCGCCGCATAGAGGGCTGCGGTGTCGTTCGAGAGATTCGCCGCGCCGTGGCTGCCCTGGCAGCTGATGAGCGCGTGCTGCGTATGGATCGAGATGGCACGAGCGAGCTCGGCCTCGGCAGCGAGGACGGCGCGAGCGCGCTGCACGCGGCGCTGCTCGGGGGTGCGCAGCGGCAGGCGCATCTCGACCATCTCGGCGACGATCTGGAGGTCCTCGCGCGAGATCACGCTGGTGGCGGGAATCTCGAGCTCTCGGGGAAGCGACATCTCCATGGTACAAACTCTCCAGTCCGGCATGGACCACGAGGCGAGCGCGACGTCCGGATGCGGTGCGTGTTCCCGCGGTGGAAGTCGCGGGATAGGTTGCTAGGACGCTGCGCGTGCCTCTCGTCCGGCCCGATGCGGGGATGATCGGGACGGGTCCCCCGCGACGGCCGGCGAGCTCGCGGGAAGTGGGGGCAGGCTAACGCGCGTGGCTCACGCCGGGTTCATGTCGCTGTCAGATGAATCTCAAATACCGCTAAGTGCTCAGATTACGCACGCTTGGGGCGGTGTATCTCGCCCTCGACGACGGAACTCCGCTTGGCGGAGCAGCGTCGCAGAAGCGAGCTCTGGCGCTGCTGTCGGCGCTGGCGGCGTCGGGAGAGAGCGGGCTGAGCAGGGACCGCCTCGTCGTACTGCTCTGGCCGGAGGCGAGCGAGGAGCGGGCTCGGCATTCGCTGACGCAGCTTCTCTACGCGGCGCGGCGCGCGGTGAGCATCGATGACCTCTTCCTCTCCGACGGCGACGTCCGCCTGAATCCGGAACGGATCAGGAGCGACGTCGGCGAGCTGGACGACGCGGTCGCACGGGGGGACCTGGAAGGGGCCGTCGCGCTGTTTCAGGGTCCGTTCCTGGACGGCTTCTATCTCTCCGGCTCGGCGCCATTCGAGCAGTGGGTGGACGCACATCGCGCACGAATCACCGAGCGCGTGGCCGATGCGCTCGAGCAACTGGGCAACGCCGCGGAGGCGGCCGGGGAGCCCCGGCGGGTGGTGGAGTGGCGTCGAAGGCTGGCGGCGATGCGGCCGCTCGACGCGCACGCCGCGGTGCTCCTCATGAATGCGCTGGCGGCAGCCGGTGATCGTGCGGGCGCCTTGCAGCATGCGGCGCTGCACGCGACGATGCTGCGAGAGGAGCTGGGCCTCGACCCCGATCCGGTGGTGGAGGAGCTCGCCGAAAAGCTGCGCGAGCCGGTCGTGTGGAACCCGGCGACACCGGACAGGTCGCTGGGGGCGGTGGAGGCCGCACCCCGCGACGCGTCACTGGAGGTCGCGCGCGCAGCGGCATCACGACCGGCGGTCGAGGGCGACACCGACGCGCCCGCCGGCCGCGCGATCGGGGTCTGGAAGCCGCCGCGCCGGATGCGCTATCGCTGGCTTCCCGGCGCTGCAGTGCTGGCTGCTGCCGTGATGATGGTGGCGCTCCTCGTATGGTCGACGCGCCGTGCGCCCGTGGATGCGCTGGCGGTGCGCCAGGACGTGGTCGTCGCCCCCTTCCGCGTGACGGGGGCGAACGCCGCGCTCCACTACCTGCGGGACGGGATGGTGGAGCTGCTCTCCACGCGCCTCGCCGACGACACGGCCGCGCGCTCGGTGGACGCTGGCGCCGTCCTCGCCGCGTGGCGTGCGGCGGGACTGCTCGCCACGTCCGACGTCCCGCGCGACACGCTGGTGAAGCTGGCGCGCCAGCTCGGTGCGTCGCGCGTGGTGACGGGAAGCGTCGTCGGTGCACCGTCGCACGTGATCATCAGCGCCTCCGTGGTGGCGGCGACCTCCGGTCAGGTGAGTGCCCAGGCGTCGGTGGAGGGACCGGCCGACAGCCTGACGACGCTCGTGGACCGCCTGGCGGCGCGGCTGCTCGTGTCGGAGGCGGGCGACAGCGAGCGACTGGCCGACCAGACGACGTCGTCGCTCGGTGCGCTGCGCGCCTACCTCGATGGCCAGTCGGCGTACCTGCGGCGGGACTACACGTCGGCGCAGCGCGCGTACGCGCGGGCGCTCCACGGCGATTCGGCGTTCGCGCTGGCGGCGCTGCACCTCGCCATCGTCTCGGAGCGCCTGGGTGACCACGACGGCGTGCGGCGCGCGGTCGCCCGTGCCTGGCCGAATCGTGCCGTGCTAGCCGAGCGTGACCTCGCCCAGCTGGTGGCGCTCGGCGGTCCGCGCTATCCGGCGCCCTCGCCGGACTCGGAGCTCATCCAGGCCTGGCGACGCGTGGTGCGGATCACGCCGAACCGCGCCGATGGCTGGCTCGAGCTCGGCGCGCGCCTGTTCCACGACGGCGCGGCGGCGGGCGTGGCGTCGCCGGACACGGAGGCACGGGCCGCACTCACGCGCGCCCTCGCGCTGCACGGAGACACCGCCGCGGCGCAGCGCTACCTGCTGCAGATCGACTCCCGCACCCGTGCGCCGACGCTTCCGTCGTCGCAGGTGATGAGCGGTGCGCAATTCGCGGCGCGACGCCCGTTCGCGCCCTTCCTCCGCTGGCACGCCGCGCAGACGCGTGGCGACACGGCGCTGCAGCGGGCGCTGCGCGACACGCTCTGGCGGCTGGGGCGCGCGAACCTGCGCGCGATCGTGCAGGCGAGCCAGTTCGACGGCATCGGGGCGAGTGACGCCGCGGCGGCCTCGCGCATCCTGGTCGCGCGAGTCGGGGTGGACGTCGAGCGGCACGATGCGCTGATGTCGGCGCATTCGCTGGCCAGCAACGGCGGGCGGCCGAAGGCGGCGCGTGCCGTAGCGGACCAGATGGCGAATGTCGGCACCGATGGGCACGCGCCGCTGCGCCTGCGGCTGCTGGATGCGCTGTACGCGCAGGGTGACACGGCGGCCGCCGCCAGCGCCGCCGCGGCGCTCGCGCGCGGGAGCGAAGGGTCGGTGGCGGAAGTCGCATCGGCGGCGCCGGCCGACGGCTGCGTGCTCGGGCAGTGGCGCCTCGCCCACGACGACACGAGCGGGGTGGCGCAGGCGATCGCCTCGCTGCACGCGGCGAGACGCAGCGATGCCGCCGGCCCGGCGGCGGCGTGCGCGACGCTCCTGCAGTCCTGGCTGGACGTCTCGACCGGCCGAGCCGACGCACGAAGGCGACTCGACCGCACGTCGGCGCTCGCGTTCACGCCGGTCACCACGGGAGAGGTGAGTGCGTACGCGCCGATCCTGCTCGCGCGGCTGTACGAGCGGGTCGGTGACCGTCGCCGCGCGCTCGAGGTGCTGCGTCGCCGGCCGTACATGGCGGGATGGCCGGCGTACCTCGCGACGGCGCTGGTCGAGGAAGGACGCCTCGCCGAAGCGACCGCCGACTCGACGACGGCGCGACGAGCATACGAGCACTACCTCGCGCTGCGCGCGGATCCGGAGCCCGAGGTGCTGCCGGGCGTGGATTCCGTCCGGCGCCGGCTCGAAGGCCTCGGCGGGAACGAGCTGCGCTGACCGCCGGACAGGCAGGCGTCGCGCCTGCCGCCGTGCCCGGGTCAGAGATGCAGCTTCATGCGGTGACGCGCCGCCTTGGCGCGGTTGCCGCACGTGGCCATGTCGCACCAGCGGCGACGGCCGTTCTTCGTCTCGTCCTGGAAGACGCGGCCGCAGCGCGGGTCGGCGCAGCGACGCACGCGTGACAGCTCGTCGAGGATGAGCGCATCGGCGGCGCTTTCCACGATGGGGATGAGGAGTCCGGCGAAGGCGTCGCCGACGGGGACGAAGGCGCGGGTGAAGGTGCCATCGGGACGCATCTCGACGCGCCGCGTGCCGGCGCTGCGGCCGAGGATGCGGTTGATCTCCCCGAGTGCCGACGTGCGCGCGTCGGCCAGCACCGCGCCGCGCTCGGCGAGGGTGCGCAGCACGCCGCGCATGCGGCGTGCGTCGGCGAGCACGGCGAGTGCTCCCGCCGGCTGCTGGATGGCGCGACGCTGCATCGTCGCGGCACGCTCGACGTCGAACACGTGGGCGGATTCGAGCCACCGCGCGAAGCGCTCGAAGTCGTGGAGCGGATCGGTGCCGCGCGCGCCGGTGTCGGTGTTGACGAAGTCGAGCCACAGCCGCTCGGCGACGAACGCGAACGGCTGGCGATCGCGCGCGCCGGCGAGTGCATCGGAGCGGGAGAGCTCGAAGGATGGCGTCACGGCCCTAGCATATCCCGGGGTGCAGCGAGGGGCAACCGCTCGCGCGGCGGGCGCGGGTGTACGAGCGGCGCATGCCGCGCGCACTCGCCCCGGCTGCAGGGCGCGAGCGCCGCTGCAGCCCGCTAGTCGCCGACGACCTCGCGCGCGATGCTCGGCAAGCCGGGCAGCCGCGCCACGCGGCGCTGCAGGCGCTGCAGCCCGTCGTACGCTGCGTACTTGTAGGCGTCGGTGAGCGACGGGAAGGTGAACGCCGCCTGGATGAAGTAGTCGAGCGTGCCGCCGAAGGCGAGCACCGTCATCCCGACGTGGATCAGCTCGCAGGCGCCTTCACCGACGATGGTGACGCCGAACAGGCGCTGGTCTTCCGGGTGGAAGACGAGCTTCAGGAATCCTTCGGTGGCGCCGAGGATCTGGCCGCGCGGGTTGAGGCGGAAGCTCGCGCGTCCCGTCTCGCAGGCGATGCCGCGGGCGAGCAGCGCCTCCTCGCTCTGGCCGACGACGGCGACCTCGGGGATGGTCCACACCGCATAGGGGAGGATCTCCGACACGCGACGCTTGTACTGCAGCTCGAAGGCGTGGCAGACCGCGACGCGCGCCTGCTCGATGGCGGCGGAGGCGAGCGCGGGATAGCCGATGGCGTCGCCGGCGGCGGAGATGTGCGGCAGCGAGGTGCGGAACTGCGCGTCCACGCGGATGAATCCGCGCTCGTCGGTGTCGACGCCGATCTTCTCGAGGCCGAGGGAGGCGGCGTTGCCCGCCCGTCCGGTGCAGACGAGCACCACGTCGGCGTCGAGCGTCATGCCGTCGGTGAGCGTCACGTGCGCGCGGCCATCGCTGACGCGGACATCGGCGATCTCGCTGGTGCCGTGCACCGCGATGTCGAGGCGGGCCGTCATCGCCTGGCGCAGCGCGTCGCCCGCCTCGTGATCGAGGTGCGAGATGAGGCGGCTGCGCGCATTCACGAGCGTGACGCGCGTGCCGAGGGCGGCGAACATGCAGGCGAACTCGCAGCCGAGCACCCCGCCGCCGACGACAATCATGGACGTGGGAATGCGCTGCAGGGTGAGCAGGGAATCACTGTCCACCACGACCTCGCCGTCCACGGCGTAGCCGGTCGGGGCGAGCGGCACCGAGCCGGTCGCGACGAGGAAGCGCGGCGCGGTGACGAAGCGCGGCGCGGTGCCGTAGCGCGTGACTTCCACCGTCCGGGGATCGACGAAGCGCGCCGATCCCTGGATGGTGGAGATGCCGTGGCGCTCGATGTTCTGCGCGATGATCTCCCACTCGGTCTCGATCACCGAGCGCTCGCGGCGCATGAAGTCCGGAATCGTGATGCCGGGCTTGAGCCGGAGGTCGATCGCGTGAAGGCCGCGCTGGCGGAGCCCGGTGAAATGCAGGGCGCTCTCGCGCAGCGTCTTGGAGGGGATGGCGCCCGTGTTGACCGCCACGCCACCGGGCCTCGGGGCGCGCTCGATGAGGCAGACGCGCTTGCCGAAGTAGGCCGCCTGCGCGGCGCCCTTCTCGCCAGCGGGGCCGGCGCCGATGACGACCAGGTCGAACTGTTCCGGTGAACTCACGCGGGCGGGGCGTCTGGTGAAGTGGGAGCAGCCAGTGCGTCCTCACGATAGACGAGCCAGCCGGCCTGTTCGTCAGCGACGAGCTCCACCTCGGTCCCGATGGGCAGCGTGAGGTTCGGGTTGTCGTGCCCGGCGGGAAAGTCCATCAGCACGGGCACGCCGAGGTCCGCAACGAGGTCGAGGAGGAAATCCTCGAACTCGTCCTCCTCGGACCGGTCGAGCGACAGGTGCCCGAACACGATGCCTTTCACCTTGCCGAGGAGTCCGGCGGCGCGCAGCTGCACGAGGCGCTCGTCCACGAACGACATGGGATCGCGCACTTCCTCGAGGAAGAGGATCGCATCGGTGGTGTCGATCTCGTACGGCGTGCCGATGGTCTGCTGCACGAGCGCGAGGTTGCCGCCGACGAGCCGGCCCACGGCGCGGCCCGGCTTCACGGGGCGCGCCAGGTCGCGGCCGAGCTTCGCCGTGGGCCGTGGCGTGGTGAGCGCGGACAGGAGCGAGGACGTGGTCACGTCGCGCGCGCTGGGAATGAGGTCGTCGGCGGTGGGGCCGTGAAAGGCGCGCAGCCCGGCGAGGCGCATCAGCCACAGGTGCAGCACGGTGATGTCCGAGTACCCGACGAACGACTTCGGGTTGGCGCGAAAGATCTCCGGATCGAGATACGGCAGCATGCGTACGGCGCCGTAGCCGCCGGTGCCCCCGATGACGGCCTTCACGTTCGGGTCGAGCCACATGCGCGTGAACGCGGCGGCACGGCGCTCGTCTTCGGCGCGCTGGTAGCGCCGCGTGGTGAGGAGCTCGGGGTCCACCACCACTCCGTAGCCGGCGCGCTCGAGGGCGCGCACGCCGCGTGCGAGCCAGGCGGCGCGGGGAGAGTACGAGGAGGCGACGATGCCGATCGTGTCGCCCTTCTGGAGGGGTGGGGGACGGAGGAGATCCATGCGGGGAAGGTAGGCGGGTAGATGGGCAGGTGAGTAGGTGGGGCGGAGCGTGAGGCGGACCATCGACCATGGACCACTGACGATCGACCATGAGCCATCAGACTGGTCTGATGGCTCATGATCGCCAGCCTACGGTCTGATGGTCGGTGGTCTGACCGATCCCGTGCAGCCCGGTGGTCCGGGAGGCCGATACCGGGACTTTCCAATCCATTAGATTTCCTCCATGACGTCGCCTACCTACTTTCGCAAGGGATTCGGCCTCAAGGCGGAGATCCAGGACGACCTCGCGGCTGATTATGCCGGGCGGATCGTGGATCGCATGCGCGAGCAGGACGGCACGCTCGTCGTGGGCGATGTCACCATCCGGCTGGCGGGGGAGTTCGGCTTCTGCTACGGGGTGGAGCGTGCGGTCGAGTACGCCTACCAGACGCGCCGCAAGTTTCCCGACCGGCACCTCGTGCTGGTCGGCGAGATCATCCACAACCCGCACGTCAACGCCAAGCTGCGTGGCATGGGGATCGAGATCCTCAAGCCCGATGTGGAGGGGAAGTTCGACTTCTCGCACGTGACCGCGGACGACGTGGTGATCCTGCCGGCGTTCGGGGTGACGATCGGGGACTTCGAGGCGCTGCGGCAGATCGGCTGCGTGATGGTGGATACCACCTGCGGCTCGGTGCTCAACGTCTGGAAGCGCGTGGAGAGCTACGCGCGGGACGGCTTCACCGCGCTCATCCACGGCAAGTACTACCACGAGGAGACGCGCGCCACGGCGTCGCAGGTGATGAAGTATCCCGACGGTGCCTACCTCGTGGTGCGCGAGATGGGCGAGGCGCGCGAAGTGTGTGACTACATCGAGGGGAAGGGCGACCGCGAGGCCTTCATGGCGAAGTTCGGGAAGGCGGCGTCGCCAGGCTTCGACCCCGACCTGCACCTGCGGCGCA
Source organism: Gemmatimonadaceae bacterium (assembly GCA_036280075.1). Taxonomy (GTDB): domain Bacteria; phylum Gemmatimonadota; class Gemmatimonadetes; order Gemmatimonadales; family Gemmatimonadaceae; genus AG11. The sequence goes on from DASURL010000115.1 coordinate 16,249, forward strand.
TCGGCGTGGCGAACCAGACGACGATGCTGGCCAAGGAATCCCTCGCGATCGCCGACGAAGTGGGCGCTGCCATCGCGCGCGCGCGCGGCGAGGAGGCACGTGCGAGCGACTTCCGCACCTTCGACACGATCTGCAGCGCCACGCAGGAGCGCCAGGACGCGGTCGTCGAGCTGCTCAGGGAACCGCTCGACGCGATGGTGGTGATCGGCGGCTTCAACTCGAGCAACACGATCTCCCTCGCGGCGATCTGCGCCGAGCGGGTGCCGACGTATCACATCGGCGATGCGGGCGGCATCGACCCGGAGGCGGCGACGATCCACTTCCGTCACGCCGGCGTGCAGCACGTGGAGGAGACGAAGCGCGGCTGGCTGCCGGCCGCGGGCCCGGTGCGGATCGGCGTGACGGCGGGCGCGAGCACGCCGAACAACAAGATCGGCGAAGCGGTGGGCCGGATCCTCGCGACGCGCGGCCTGTCGCTGGACGAGTCCTGACCCTGCGCCACGTGCCCGCCGCGCCGGCATGTCCCGCGTGAGTCAGCCCTTCTCCGACTACGTCGCCCTCGGCGACTCCGTCTCCATCGACCTCTATCCCGCCTTGGATGCGGGAGAGACGGATGTGGCCGTGGCGCTCGAGCGCGACACCCACGCGGGCGCGGTCGCGCCGATCGGTGCGGCGTCGCTGCTCTACCGGAACGACGACGCGCGGTGGCCGGAGGAGGCGGGGGACGATCTCGTCACGCGGTTCCCGGGCATCGCCTTCTCGAACCTGGCGAGCGACGGCGCGACGATCGGCGACGTGTTCGGCGAGCAGCTGCCGCAGCTCGAGGAGAGCGAGGCGCCGTCACTCCTCACGCTGACGATCGGCGGCAACGACCTGCTCAGCGCCTTCGCCAACAAGCCCCGCATCACCCTGCTCGAGACGATCGCGCGCGACGTGGCCGAGGCTTACGAGTTCCTCCTCGACGCGCTGCACCGCGCGCGCCCGCAGGCGCTGGTGGTGCTGGCCACGATCTACGATCCATCGGATGGCACCGGCCACATCCCAGGGGTGCTCGAGCAGGCGGGCGAGCTGCCGCTGTCGATCCTCGCGGGGCTGAACGACCGCATCCGCGTGCTCGCCCGCGGCACGCCGCGCACGACGCTCGCCGACGTCCACGCCCGCTTCATGGGGCACGGCGTGACAGCCCCGGAAGAGGAGCGCTGGTACTGGCGGCGCTCGCTCATCGAGCCGAACGCCCTTGGCGCGAACGAGATCCGGCGGTTGTGGCTGGAGACGCTGGATGAGACCGGGGGCTCGCGCTAGACGGAACGGCAACAGCTCGAAAGCGGGAGGAACGGAACGGGCCGGATTTCACTGCGAAAAGGCCGGGTCTTCTCCCCTACGATGCGGCCTCCGTGCGCCGACTGGTGTCCCGAGGCCGTTCCGATCAATTGTAAGGATTGTGGGGGCGTACAGTCTGGCGTCGGCGCACGGAGCAACGATCTCGAGTGGGACAGATCCGGCAGGGTCCGTCGAGAATCCGGTTGTATCCGTTCCTCCCGCTTTCGGTCGTGACGGCGCGATTCGTGAACGCGGTGGCCCGGACCTTCAACGGGAGCGGGACATGGCCAAGTGCGAGATGTGCGGCAACGAGTACGACAAGGCGTTCACCGTGACCATGGCCGGGAAGAGCCACACGTTCGACTCGTTCGAGTGCGCGATCCACATGCTGGCGCCGAGGTGTGCGCACTGCGACTGCCGGATCATCGGCCACGGCGTGGAGAGCGATGGCACCTTCTACTGCTGCGCCAACTGCGCGCACCAGAGCGGCGTGAAGGGGGTGGACGACCGCGCACGCTGAGCCGCGTCGCGACGGCGTCTTGCGATCGCGCCACGCGCTGGTGAGCTTCGAGGCGTCCCCAGCCGCCCTCCATGCATCGCCGCCTCACCGAGCTCGTCGAATACGCTGACGCCACGCGCGCCGCCCTGCTCGAGGTGGCGGCGACGATTCCTGTCGAGCGATTCGCCGAACGCCCGGAGCCGGAGCGCTGGTCGGCGGCGGAACTCCTGGAGCACCTGGCGCGCGTGGAGTCGGGGTGCGCGCGCGTGATCGCCAAGCGCGCCGCCGGGGCCCGGCAGTCGGGCATCGCCCTCGAAGGTGAGGAGAGCTCCATGCTCGGCGCGCTGGACGGGCGTCGGGTGACCGACCGGAGCCGCAAGCTGGTGGCGCCCGAGATCGTGGCGCCGACCGGGGGCTTCTCGCGTGACGCCGCACTCGACGCGCTCGCGAAGTCCCGCGCCGAATTCATCCGAGCCGTCGGCGACGCCGACGGCCTGGCGCTCGGGGAGATCCGGCACACGCACGTGGTGCTGGGGGAGATCGACCTCTACCAATGGATCCTCTTCGTCGGGCAGCACGAGCGGCGCCACCTCCCGCAGCTCGAGGAGATCGCCGCACAGCTGCAGTCGGCAACGTCGTAATACTCTTCCTTCCCGTTCGTTTCCCCTTCAGGAGGTCCTGCATGCTGCTGTGTCGTTCCCTGGGTGGTCTCGCTCTCGTCCTGCTCGCCGCGGCGCCGCTGTCGGCTCAGGCGAGCGGCGGCAAGGAACATGATCCGGACATCAAGGCCAACGGCGGCGCGCTGCCGGCCGGCTGGATGGGACGCACCGATCGTCCGACCGCGAAGATCGAGGACGCGAAGTTCGTGACGATGGGCCCGGGCTTTCACGTGACATCCGGTCCGGCTGCCATCTATTGGCGAGATGGCAACACGACGAGCGGGCCGTTCACCGCGACGGCGACGTTCACCCAGACGAAGGCGCCGATGCATCCCGAGGCCTACGGGATCATCTTCGGGGGAAAGAGTCTCGCGGGCGCTGATCAGAGCTACTTCTACTTCCTCGTTCGCGGCGACGGGAAAGTGATGGTGAAGCACCGTGCGGGGACCGAGGTGCACACGATCATGGGCTGGACCGACAACGCTGCCGTGCACAAGCAGGACGCAGCCGGTAAGGCGACGAACGCGCTGACCGTGGACGCGACGAAGGCGGATTCAGTGCGCCTGCTGGTGAACGGGAGCGAGGCGGCCGCTCTTCCCCTGTCGCAGCTTGGCGGCGCGAATGGCATCGTCGGGCTGCGGGTGAACCACAACCTCGACGTCCACATCGCCGGTTTCAGCGTGACGCCGAAGAAGTGACCGTCGCGTAGGACGGGTGGGCGGCCTTACATTGGGGCCGCCCATGCCATCCTTCCTGCTCGCCGCCCTCCTCGCTGGCGGCCTCCCGTTCCCTGGCGTTCCGCCCGCGCCCGCCCGCGTCCCGGGGGGGCAGGTAGCTCCCGCCGCGGGTGCCGTGTACAATGGCCGCGCCAACGAGCTGCGCGTGAAGCCCCCGCGCCTCGACGAAGCCGGCACCACGATGGACGGCAGCCTCGACGAGCCACAGTGGCGCCAGGCGGCGCTGCTCACCGGCTTCTCGCAGTTCGCACCGCAGGACGGCGTGCCGGCGCAGGATTCCACGCAGGTGCTCGTATGGTATTCGGCGACGGCAATCCACTTCGGCATCCGCGCCTTCGAGTCGCACGGAACGCCGCGCGCGACGCTCGCCGATCGCGACCGGATCGACGCCGACGACAACGTGCAGATCCTGCTCGGCACGTTCAACGACGGGCGGCAGGCGACGGTGTTCGCCGTCAACCCGCTCGGTGTGCAGGCCGACGGCACGATCACCGAATCGAACCAGAGCCGCTCCAGCGGCTTCGGTGGCACCACGCTGGCGCGCGACCCGGCCGACCCCAGCACCGACTACGTCTACCAGTCCAGGGGGCGCGTCACGCCGGACGGCTACGTGGTGGAGGTGCGGATCCCCTTCAAGAGCCTCAAGTACCAGTCGACCGACGTGCAGACGTGGGGACTGAACGTCGTGCGCGAGGTGCAGCATTCCGGGCACGAGGACAGCTGGGCGCCGGCGCGGCGAGCGGGGCTCACCTTCCTTGGCCAGTCGGGGACGCTCGAGGGGCTCACCGGCCTGCGTCGCGGACTCGTGCTGGACGTGAACCCGGAGCTCACCCAGCGTACCGCCGGCGCGCCGTCCCTGGAGCCCGGCGTCGATCGCTGGGCGTACGACGCCGAGCGTCCGTCGCTCGGCGCCAACGTGCGCTGGGGGGTGACGAACAACCTCACCCTGAACGGGACGGTGAATCCCGACTTCTCGCAGATCGAGTCCGATGCCAGCCAGTTGAACTTCGATCCTCGGCAGGCGCTGTTCTTCGCCGAGAAGCGGCCGTTCTTCCTCGACGGGCTGGAGCGCTTCGCCACGCCGCACAACCTGATCTACACGAGGCGGGTCGTGCAGCCGGTGGGCGCGGCCAAGCTGACGGGGAAGGTCTCGGGCACGAGCGTCGCCTTCCTGAGCGCCGTGGACCAGGCCACGGATTCATCGCTGCGCGGCGACCGGCCGATCCTCAACGTGCTGCGCGTGCAGCGGGACGTGGGCACGTCGTCCAAGCTCGGCGTCGCCTACACCGACCGCATGAACGGCGGCGCGTGGAATCGCGTCGCCGACGTGGACGGCACCTACCTGGTCGGCGTGTACAGCGCACAGGTGCAGTACGCCCAGAGCTTCACGCGCCAGGCGGATGGCCGGCGTCTGGACGCGCCGCTCTGGCATGCGGGGGTGAACCGCAATGGACGCCACCTCGCATTCAGCTATTCGCTCGACGGCGTGCACGAGGATTTCCGCGCGGCGAACGGGTTCATCCAGCGCGGCGGAGTGGTGAACGGGAACGTGGACCAGCGATACACCTGGTTCGGCGCGCGCGGCGCGCTGTTCGAGGCGGTGACGTTCAACCCGGGATACTTCAGCACGTGGCGGTACAACAGCTTCGTGCACCAGGGCGACGCGATCGAGAAGAAGCTGCACTTCAACCTCACCGCCACCATGCGCGGCGGATGGAGCGGCGGCATCGGCTACTTTGCCGAGACGTTCGGCTTCGATCCCGGCCTCTACGCGAGCTACCGCGTGCTCGGCGCGGCGGGCGACACGCTGCCGTTCACGGGGAGGCCGCGCATCCCGAACAGCGAGGCGTTCATCTCGATCAACACCCCGGCGGGGCGGCGGGTCTCGTTCACCGCCTTCTACCTGTGGGGCCACGACGAGAACTTCTTCGAGTGGGCGTCGTCGAACATCATCATCGGGCAATACGGGCTGACGGTCCGCCCGACCGACAAGCTGCGCGTGAACGCCACGTACAACCTGCAGAGCTTCAACCGGCGCAGCGACGGCAGCATCGTGGGCAACAACCGGATCCCGCGACTGAAGGTGGAGTACCAGATCGCGCGGCCCGTGTTCGTGCGGCTCGTCGGGGAGTACCAGTCTCGCTATCGCGACGCGCTGCGCGACGAGACGGGAAGCGGGCGCCCGATCATCACCTACGACCAGTGTGCGGGCTACGCGTACCAGGTGACCGTGGCCTGCCAGCGCAGCGCGTTCCGTGGCGACTTCCTGTTCTCGTACCAGCCGAGCCCGGGCACGGTGGTGTTCGTGGGCTATGGTGCGGGCTACGCCGATCGTCGCGCGATGGCCGAGCCGTTCGACTTTCCGGCGAGCTTCGGCTTCCGCGGCTACGACCGCATCGACGATGCGCTGTTCGTGAAGGCCAGCTACCTCTTCCGACTCTAGCCCACCCCGCATGATCGAGATCACGCCCCGCACCGACGCGCCGGAGACGACGACGCTCAATCGCGCGCTCGGCCTGCGCGACCTCGTGCTGTTCAACCTGGTGGCCGTGGTGGGGCTGCGCTGGCTGGCGACGGCGGCGAAGTCGGGCCCGAGCGCGCTGGCGCTGTGGCTGCTGGCAGCGGTGTTCTTCTTCGTGCCGCAGGGACTGGTCGTGACGGAGCTGTCGTCGCGTTTCCCGCAGGAAGGCGGCATCTACCAGTGGACCAAGCGCGCACTGGGCGAGAAGCACGGCTACGTGTGCGGCTGGTGCTACTGGATCAACAACGTGCTGTACTACCCCAACCTGCTCATCTCGACGGCGGTGATCGCCACGTACGTGGTGGGGAAGGGCGACAGCGCGCTGTCGAGCGACTGGACGTACGTGCTGACGGCCACCCTGGTGTGTCTCTGGCTCGCCGTGCTGATGAACATCGTCGGCGTGGGGACCGGCAAGTGGCTGCAGAACGCGGGCGGCATCGGCACCTACATCCCCGGCCTCATCCTGATCGCGCTCGGTGCGATGGCGGTGACGATGCACCGGGCGCCGGCGAACCCGATCACGGCGCAGAACGTGGTGCCCGACCTCGGCAACCTGGGCGAGCTCAATCTGTGGGCATCGATTGCCTTCGCGTTCGCGGGGCTGGAGCTGTCGAGCGCGATGGGCGGCGAGGTGCGCGACCCGCGGCGCACGCTGCCCCGCGCCATCCTGATCGCGGCGCCGCTGATCGCGCTCGTCTACATCCTCGGCACGGGCGCGCTGCTCTGGCTCGTGCCGACGGGCGACATCAACATCGTCTCCGGCTTCCTGCAGGCGACCGATGCCGGGGCGCGACAGCTGAGTCCCGCGCTCTGGTGGCTCGCGCCGCTGGCCGCGGCGGCGTACACGATCGGGAACATCGGCGGGGTCGGTGCCTGGCTCACCGGGCCGGCGCGCGTGGCGTTCGCCATCGGCCTCGACAAGTACTTCCCGCCCGCGTTCGGGCGCGTGCACCCGAAATGGAAGACGCCGTACGTGGCGATTCTCGTGCAGGCATCGCTGGCGACGATCTTCCTGCTGATCAGCGTGCTGGGGAAGGGGACGACGGTGGAGAAGGCGTACCTGATCCTGCTCGACACGCAGCTGCTGATCTACTTCATCCCCTACTGCTACCTGTTCATCTCGTTCCTGCTGCACCGGCGCACGCCGGCACCGGAGGACACCGTGCGCGTGCCGGGCGGCAGCGCCGGCGCGTGGGTGGTGGGGCTGAGTGGCCTGCTGGTGACGCTGTTCGCGATGATCGTCGCGATGATCCCGCCGTCGGGGGACGAGCAGCCGCTGCTGTTCGAGCTCAAGGTGGTGGGCGGCGCGCTGGCGTTCGTGGGGATCGGCGGGGTCGTGTACTGGATGGCGAACAGACGGTAGGTGGGACGGCGAGAAGGTGAGAATGCGGGAAGGTGGGAAGGGAAACGGAGTGGGCGGATCGACATGCCGATCCGCCCTTTCGTCATTCGTCCCACCTTCCCACCATCCGACCTTCCCACCTTCCGTCTCACCCCGCCAGCGCCGCCACCATCTCGCGCGCGTTCGTCGCGCCGTAGTTGCCGTAGCAGTTGTTGAAGAACACGATCGTGCGCGTGGCCTCGGTCGCGGCGGATTCCACGAGGGGGGCGATCTTCGCCAGCTCGTCGGCGGAGTAGAGATAGCGGTAGCGTTCCACCGTCGGGACCTTCGCCGCTTCCCACGTCGCGGAACGACGTCCGTGGAGGCGCACCATCGCCAGCGCCGGCGTGGTGACGGCGGGCACGAAGGGCACGCTGCTGTCGAGCCCCTGCGGGCCGTCCACCATCACGTGCGTGAGGCCGAGGTCGCGCAGCATGTCCAGCGTCCAGCCGGTGGAGGTCGGGGTGTTGAACCAGAGATGGTTCCGGAGCTCCACCGTGGTGGGAATGCCGGCGAGGCGGGCGGCCGACTCGGCGAGGAGATCCTTGTTGGCGGGGGTAGGGAGGAACCAGCGCGGATACTGCAGGAGGATGCCGCCGAGCTTTCCCTCCCTGCGGAGCGGCTCGAGGGCGTCGATGAAATGCGCCCACACCGCGTCGTACAGCTCGAGCGGGAGGTCCTTGTCGTAGATACGCTTCTTCTCCGCCGCCTCCGGCGGAAGTTCGTCGATGAGCGCCTCGGGAAGCCGGGCGACCTCGGTCGGCTGCCCGGTCATGAGCGCATGCGCCTTCACGTGGAAGGTGAAGCCGGAGGGCGTGCGCTCGGCCCACAGCGCCGCGGTGGCGCGCTCGGGGAGCGAGTAGTAGCTCGAGTCCACCTCCACCACCGGGAACTGCTCGGCGTAATAGCGCAGCCGGTCGGCGGCGGTGGAGACGCCGCGCGGGTAGAACACGTTGCCACGTACCATCGTCGGGTCGGTCCACGACGCGGTGCCGACCCGGATCTCGTGTCCCTCGCTGATCAGGAGTGGCGCGCCGACCTGATCCGGCGGCGTGGCGGCGACTGCCTGCGCGGCGCGGAGTGCCGCGTCGGCAAAGCCCGGATCGTGCGCGGGCGTGAGGTCCGGAGCGGGAAGCGGCTGGCTGACGCGAGCGGGCACGGGCGTGAAATGGCGGGGGACGACGCGATGCTGCCGGACCTTGGACGCAAACACCTCGCCGGGTAGCTTCTCACGCGTGAGCGAGCGCGACAACCCCGACGCGTCCATGGTCTCTGCGGCGCCTCCCTCGAGTCCGTCCTACGAAGAGCCGAAGGACCTTGGCTTCGGCACCGTGGTCGGCGGCGCGCGGCAGCAGCGGCTGATCCGGCGCGACGGCAGCTTCACGGCGCGGCGCGTGGGGTTCCCCCGCTTCACGTACGTGAACGGCTATCATGCGCTGCTCACGATGACGTGGCCGCGGTTCCTCGGCAGTGTGCTGGCAGTCTACCTCACGATCAATGCCCTGTTCGCCACCGCGTACCTGGCGATCGGGCCGGACGCACTGGCCGGCGCCGACGCGGCGCGGATGGGGGGATGGTTCCTGCGCGCGCTGTTCTTCAGCGTGGACACCTTCGCCACGATCGGCTATGGCAACGTGTATCCGGTGGGCGCGCTGGCCAACTGGATCGTGGCGCTCGAGGCGATCATCGGACTGCTGTTCGTCGCCCTGCTGACGGGTCTCGTCTTCGCGCGATTCTCCCGCCCGACGGCGCGACTGCTGTTCAGCGACGTCGCGGTCATGGCGCCGTACCAGGGGAAGACGGCGTTCATGTTCCGGGTGACGAACGCGCGCAGCAACCAGTTGATGGAGCTCGAGGCGAAGGTGCTCTACAGCCGGCTGGACGGTGGTGTCCGCCGCTACGACGAGCTGCGGCTCGAGCGACGGCGGGTGGTGTTCTTCCCGCTGAGCTGGACGGTGGTGCACCCGATCGACGAGACCAGTCCCCTCTTCGGCTGCACGCGAGACGACCTCGAGCGCACCGACGCCGAATTCTCGATCCTCATGAGCGGCGTGGACGAGACCTTCTCACAGACCGTGCACGCGCGCATGAGCTACAAGCCGCAGGAGGTCGTCTTCGGCGCGCGGTTCCGGAACATCTACAACCCGCTCACGCCCGACGGCACGGTGAGCATCGACGTCTCGAAGCTGAGCGACGTGGAAGAGATGCCGGACGACGCGGACCTGTCGTTCACGGGGAGGGGGTGAGAAGGGGAGAATGAGGGACGGGGAGAAGGGGAACTGCTTCTCCCCTTCTCCCCTTCTCCCCTTCTCCCTTTCTCCCCTGCTCCCCATCCGCTCTACTTCTCTTCCCGCTCCCGATCCTCTTCACGCCGCTGCTCGTCCCGCTTCTGCTGGTCGGCGGCGAAGCGCTCCTTGTCGAGCTCCAGGAGCCCCGACTTCTCGCGCTGCATGTCCTTGTCGGCGCCGCCGGATTCGGGGCGATCGCTCTGGAAGAAGTTGCTGGCCTTGCTGCCCATGGTCTGCTCCGCGTCGGTGAGGGCTCCCGGAAAGGCAGGTTTCGTTCCGATGCACCAGGGAGGACGGGCGTGGGCGGCGACCGTGGCACCGGACCTTCGGTGCCGCGGGGCGGGTAGAGACGAGGATCACCTCGTATATTCCAGCCATGCGTCTTCCCAGTCCCCTCGCCTCACTGCTTGGGGCGGCCCTGCTCGCGTTCCCCCTTGCCGCGCAGCAGCCCGCACCGTCACGGCCACCCTCCAGGGGCGCGCCGCCCACCAGCACGAAGGGGGCTGCACCGAAAAGCCAGCCCGCAGCCAGTGACACGACGCCGGCGCCGAGTACCGTGGCGTACCTGCAGGGCGTGGCCTACGACAGCATCCACGCGCAGGCGCTGACGCACGCACTGATCAGCGTCGAGGGCACCACGCGGCTCGGCTTCTCCGACTCGCTGGGCCGCTTCCTCCTCGACAGCGTACCGCCGGGCTCGCATCGGGTGCTCGTCCAGCATCCGCTCCTCGACACGCTGGGGATCAGCCTCATCACGCCGCCGATGAGCTTCACGGCGAACATGGTGACGCAGACGGTGATCGCCGTCCCCTCGGGGGAGTACCTGGTAAGCCTCTTCTGCCCCGCAGCGCGACGGGCGCTCGGTCCGGGTGCCCTGGTGGGACGCGTGCGCGAGCCGGACAGCGACTCCGCCGCCGTGGGCGCGCGCGTTTCGTTCGTCTGGTACGATCCCGACCCGCCGGGACTGCCCGCCAACCTTCGCGTCACGAAGAAGCCACCGCGCGTGCGCGAGGCCACGGTGGGCGACGATGGCATCTACCGCCTGTGCGGGCTTCCCGAGAAGTACGAGGGCAAGCTGCAGGCGCAGCGCAAGGACGGCGGCGAGACCGCCGAGGTGACCGTCACTCAGGAGCTGGGCATGCTGGCGCTGCGCAGCGTGAGCGTGGCCGCGAGGCCGACGCTCGCCGCCGGCGACACCGGCGCCGCGCGCCAGCCACGCGGGTCGGCGCGGGTGAGTGGCGTGGTGCTCAATCGCAGCGGCGCGCCGGTGGCCAACGCGCGCGTCGGCCTGATGGGCGCGAGCGCCGCGACGATGACCAAGGCGAATGGCGAGTTCGTGCTCGACTCGCTCCCCGCGGGCACGCAGGCGCTGGTCGTGCGCCAGATCGGTTACAGCCCGACGGAAGTGCCGGTGGAGCTGTCGGCGTTCCGGCCGGCGCGCGTCACGGTGAAGCTCGGCGTGCTGGTGCCACAGCTCTCGCCGGTGGAAGTGCTGTCGCGGCGCGAGGAGGGGCTGCAGAAGGTCGGCTTCCTCGACCGCAAGCGCACGTCGGCGGGCGGCTACTTCATCACCGGGGAGGATCTCGAGCGGCGCAAGCCGATCCGGTTCACCGACGTGCTGCGCACCACCCCCGGCCTTCGCGTCTCGGAAGTGAACGGGCAGGCGATGATCGCCTCCACGCGCTCGGCCCAGGGGAACGGCTGCGTGACGGTGTTCGTGGACGGCGCACCCTGGCAGCAGCTCGATCCGGGTGACCTCGACACCTTCGTGCAGCCGAACGAGGTGGCGGCGATCGAGGTGTACAACGGGGCGAGCATCCCGGCGCAGTTCACCACGCCGGGACAGAGCTGCTCGGCCGTGGTCGTCTGGACCAAGACGCGCGTCGACGCCCGCCGCCGATGATACCCCACCCCATCATCCACCACCCGTTCGAGTTTTCCCTCGGGCCGATCACGCTGACCGGCTTCGGCATCGCGATGATGCTGGCCTTCGGGATGGCGCACTGGGTATCGCAGGAAGTGCTCGAGGACCGAGGCGACGATCCCGCGGTGATGAACGACGTCACCTTCGCCGCGCTCATCGGCACGATCATCGGCGGCAAGGTGTACTTCGCCATCCTGATGCACAGCGTCAGCGCGCTGTGGGGACGCGCGGGCTTCGTGTTTTGGGGCGGCTTCATCGGCGCGGTGCTGGCGTGCGCGATCGTGATTCGCTGGCGCCGGCAGCCGTTCCTGCGCATCGCCGACGGCGCGGCGGTGGGCATCGCCGCCGGCTACGCCATCGGGCGAACGGGATGCTGGGCCGTTGGCGACGACTATGGCCGCGTGTGGGACGGGTGGCTGTCCGTCGCCTTTCCGCAGGGGCTGCCCCCCAGCACCGTGCAGGTGATGAACCAGCTCTATCACGCCGACCTTCCCGCCACCCTGCCGCCCGATACCGCGGTGGGCGTGTATCCCACGCAGCTGCTCGAGGTGCTGCTCGGCCTGGTGATGTTCGCCGTGCTGTGGCGGCTGCGCCGCCATCAGCATGCGTCGGGCTGGCTGTTCGGCATGTACTGCGTGCTCGCCGGCGTGGAACGGTTCATCGTCGAGTTCTTCCGTGCGAAGAGCGACATGGTCGGGCCGATCACGTCGGCCCAGCTCGTGGCCCTCGTCGTCACGGCGGTGGGAATCCTGTTGATCACCTGGCGCAACGCGTCCGCACCCGCGCTCGCGTCGGCGCCCTGACCCTCACGCGGAGCCCTGCCATGAGCGCCGTCGCCACCCGTCGTCCCGACGCCACCGAGTTCTCATCCTATTACGGCCGATACGTGGCCGCCGTGCCGGAGGGCGACATCATCGACGTGCTGCGCCGCGACCGTGACGAGTGGCAGGCGCTGATCGCCGAGCTGCCCGAGGCGCGCGGCGGCGACCGCTACGCCGCGGACAAGTGGACCATCCGGCAGGTGATCGGCCACGTGAGCGACGCCGAGCGTGTCTTCTCGTATCGCGCCTTTCGCATCGCGCGCGCCGATCGGACTCCGCTCGCGTCGTTCGACCAGGACGAGTACGTGAAGACGGCCGACTCGGATCATCGCACGCTGTCGTCGCTGGCGGCGGAGCTGCTGGCCGTGCGGGAGAGCACACTGGCGCTGTTCGTGTCGCTCCCCGACGAGGCGTGGACGCGCACGGGCACGGCGAGCGACAACCCGGTCAGCGTGCGGGCCCTCGCGTACATCACCGCCGGTCACGCCCAGCATCACCTGAACATCCTGCGCGAGAAGTACCTCGGCCTCTGAGGCTCGGCGGGGCAGGCGACGCAGACGCCACTCCTGATCCGATCCCCTTCCCACGAACCGTGTCCACCACGCCAGACATCACGCTCCGCGAGGCGACGGTCGACGACGTACCGGTGATCCTGCGCTGCATTCGCGGGCTCGCCGAGTACGAGCGGCTGGCGCACGAGTGCATCGCCAGCGAGGCGCTGCTGCGCGAGTCGCTGTTCGGGGACGCGCCAGCCGCGCAGGTCGTGCTCGCCATGGCAGGCCGTGACGCGGCGGGCTTCGCCCTCTGGTTCCGCAACTACTCCACCTTCCTCGCGCGGCCAGGCATCTACCTCGAGGACCTGTTCGTCTTCCCCGCCTTCCGCGGACGAGGCATCGGGCGCCGGCTGCTGCAGCACCTCGCGCAGGTCGCGGTAGCGCGCGGCTACGGCCGCCTGGAGTGGGCGGTGCTCGACTGGAACGTGGATGCGATCCGCTTCTACGAGTCGCTCGGGGCGGTGCCGATGAGCGACTGGACCACCTACCGCGTGACCGGGGCCGCGCTCGCGGAGCTGGGGGGGGCCCGCTAGCGCGCTCGGGTGTTCATCAGGCACGCCGGATGCGCGATCTGCCGTGGAGGGAGCGGTGCGTGACGCTCCGTCCGTGCGGGGGACTCGAGCTGGATCTTCCGCGCTGGTTCACGCGAGGACGGTCCGATGCGCTTCATCTGGTTTCCCGCCGCGCCACACGGCCCGGTGGTCATCCCGGGCATGCTGCTCAGCGTGGCGACTCATGCCGCGCTGCTCGGCGCCGTGACGTACGGGCGTGGTCCGCACTCCGACCTGCTCCACTTCAGCGAGCCGAGGGAGCCGGAGATCTATTATCTCCCTCCCCCGGACCGCGAGCCGGGCCAGCGCGCGATGGAAGAGCGCCTCACCTGGGTGGAGCTGACGCCCGGCGGCTCCAGCGCTGCTCCCGAATCGCGTAACGGATCGGAGGGGCGCCGGCCAGCGCAGGATCATCCGCGGCGGAACGGGGGCGCCACTGGCGATGCGGTGGCGTCGCAGGCCGCCGCCGTGGCCGTGAATTCCGACGACTCGGTCTATTCAGTGCTCGCCACCGACGAGAGCGCCGTGCGGGTGGAAGGAAGCGCGGCGCCGGTGTATCCTCCCGACATGCTCGCGCACGGCATCGAAGGCTCCGTAATGACCCGATACGTGATCGACACCACCGGCCGTGCCGACTCCACGAGCCTGGAGGTGCTCGCCGCGTCGAACCCGGCGTTCGAGCAGGCCGTGCGCGCCGCCGTGCCGGGCATGCGGTTCCTCTCGGCGCAGGTGCAGGGACGGAAGGTTCGCCAGCTCGTGCAGCAGGAGTTCCAGTTCCGCATCACGGCGCCGGCGGTGGTGCCGCCTGCCGTGCCGGCGGAGCATACACGCACGCGCCCCACGGAGTGAGGCGCGCGACATCGCCGACGGGCGAGTTCCCCGGCTTTCGGCCGGCGGCGCGCACCTTCCTGCGCGGGCTGCGCCGCAACAACAACCGCGAGTGGTTCCTCGCCAACCGCGAGCGGTACGACGCCGAAGTGCGTGGGCCGATGGCCGCGCTGGTGGAGGAGCTGGACGTGCGCCTGGCGGCGATCGCGCCGGAGATCGTCGGCGATCCGAAGCGCTCGATGTTCCGCATCCACCGCGACGTGCGCTTCTCCAACGACAAGTCGCCGTACAAGACCAACGTGGCCTGCTGGCTCTATCACATGGATGCCGGCCGCGGGGTGGGAGGCGACGCGGCGCACGGCGGGGCCGGCTTCTACTTCGACATCGGGCCGGACGAGTCGTGGGTGGGCGGCGGGATCTGGATGCCGCCCCGCCCCACGCTGGCGCGCCTTCGCGAGCGCATCGACGAGGAGCACGAGTCGCTCACGACGATCCTGCGTGCCCCGGCGCTGAAGCCGTTCGGCGGGTTGGCGCGCGAGGCGATGCTGACGCGGATGCCACGGGGCTACGACGCGGATCACCCGGCGGCGGAGCTGCTGCGGCACCAGTCGTTCACGATGGGACGCCAGGTCCGGGACGCTGACCTGTACAGTGCCCGCCTCCCCGACCTCCTGGCCCGGGAGCTCGTGCGACTCGTGCCCCTGGTGCGCTGGCTCAATGGCGCGCTTGGCCTGCGCACGCTCGCCCGGCGCTGAGCGTCCGCGTTAGCTTGATGGCCATGCAGTCGTCAGCGGACGCCTCGTCACTCGTCATCCGGCGCGCGACTCCCGCCGACGCGGCCACCCTGGCCGCGTTCGCCGAGGCCGCGTTCGCCGATACCTTTGCCGCCGACAACACGCCGGGGGACATGGCGGTGTACCTCGCCGGGGCGTTCGGGGAGGCGAAGCAGCGCGAGGAGCTGACGGATCGGTCTCGCGTCGTGCTGCTCGCCGAGCGCGGCGGCGCGCTGGCGGGCTATGCGATGCTGAACGACGCGACGGCGCCGGCCGGCGCGACGAGCGTGGCGCTGGCGAACGCGATGGAGATCGCGCGCCTCTACGCCGGCCGGCGGTGGATCGGTACCGGCGTCGGCGCGGCCCTCATGCAGCATTGCCTCGACCTCGCGGCGTCGCGCGGGCGCGAATGGATCTGGCTCGGCGTGTGGGAGCGCAATGCGCGCGCGATCGCGTTCTACGCGCGCTGGGGATTCAGCGACGTCGGCGCGCAGTCGTTCCAGCTCGGCGCCGACCGACAGACCGATCGAATCATGGCGCGGCGCCTCGCCGCCCGGGAGTGACGGTGCGCCACACGGTGAAGCTGCAGAACGTGACCATCGGCTGGTCCGACCTCGAGCACCGCGACCCGTCGCTGGGCCGTGCGTGGGGACGCTTCCGCCCAGGCGTCGGCTACGAGCTGGTGCAGCCGGTGTTCCGCCTGTTCTCCGAGGCGGTGCCGCTGCCTGGCGGCGAGCCGATGGACGCGGAGAAGCTCGACCGCTACCACGCCGCCCGCGACCAGCTCGGGCTGGTGCTCGAGGATGCATCCGGGCGCCAGGTCGCGACGTCGGCGATCCACATCGCCGATTACACGGAGCGCAAGGGCAAGGATGCGCTGGAGCTGGACGTGCTGGTGACGGACGATG
>DASURL010000116.1:0-11448 GCA_036280075.1 Gemmatimonadaceae bacterium
GGTGCGCTCGTCACCGTGGTGGGCGGCACCCAACGCGCCAACGCAGACGAACAGGGACGGTTCCGGATCGCCGGGATCACCGGCCCGACCGTCACGCTCGAGGCGCGACGTATCGGCTATCGCGCGTCGCGCATCACGGTGCGCAACGGCGAGCTGCATGCGCGCATCACGCTGTCGGCGAGCCCGACCAGCCTCGAGGCGGTGGTGGTGAGCGCGACCGGCGGGCGCGTGGAGAAGAAGGCGATCGGCAACTCGGTGGCGACCGTGGACGCCGCGGCGGTCACCGAGATCGCCCCGGTCAACTCGATGCAGGGGCTGATCAACGGCCGAGCGCCTGGCGTCGTCATCCAGACGGCGACCGGCGCCGTCGGATCCGGTGGCCGCATCCGCGTCCGCGGCAACGCGAGCTTCTCGCTCTCCAACGAGCCGCTGCTCTACATCGACGGCGTGCGGGTGAACAACAATCCGTCCAGCGGTCCGCAGAACCAGGACTTCGGCTCGAGCTCCATCTCGCGCATCAACGACCTCAACCCGGAGGACATCGAGTCCATCGAGATCCTCAAGGGACCCGCCGCCGCGGCGCTGTACGGAACCGAAGCCTCGAACGGCGTCATCCAGGTGATCACGAAGCGCGGCGTCGGCGGCGCACCCAAGTGGAACGTGGTCGCCCGTCAGGGCGTCAATTACTTCCAGAACTGGGAAGGCCGCTTCTGGACGAACTACGGCGTCATCCAGAAGCCGGGAGCGCCGGCCGGCGTGCTGGACACGCTGCCCATCACCATCCAGCAGATCAGGGACACGATCGCGGCGTACGGGTTCAACCCGAACGTGTTCCGGAACGGCCGCCGCCAGGAGACGGAAGTCTCGGTCTCCGGCGGCTCGGACCTGTTCAACTACTACGCGAGCGGCAACTACCTCGACGACGCTGGTGCCGAGGTGAGCAACTATACGCGAAAGTCCAGCGGCCGGGTGAACCTCGGCATCGCGCCGAGCAACAGCTTCCGGATCAGCGTCAATGCCGGCGCGGTCATGGGCCCCACGCACCTCAGCTGCGAGGCGGGATGCGGCGGCCGGGTGTGGACCCTGACCGGCACGACGCCCTCGAACTGCGCCAATCCGTGGACCCACTGCCTCTACAGCTCGCTTCCGGAGGCCTATGACGAGACCTACCAGTTCTGGCAGAACCTCAACCGCCTCTCGTCCAGCGTCCGCTTCGACCACACGCCAGCCACCTGGTTCACGCATCGCCTGACCGCCGGCGTCGATCGCACGGCCGAGGAGAACGTCTATTTCACTCCCCGCATCGATTCGCTCCTCGCCAGCACGCAGATCGGCAGCGATGCGCTGGGGAGCAAGGACATCGAGGAGCGGCAGATCACGTACGCGTCGCTCGACTACGCGGCGACGGTGTCGAAGTCGTTCCGCACCGACTTCACCTCCGCCACCACGGCGGGCGCGCAGTACTACCGCGACAACACGCACTACACGCGCGCAGCCGGATGCGTCTTCCCGCTCGCCGGCCTCACCGACATCAGCGCCACCACGCAGGCGTGCCCGGGCCTGCCGCTCCCGATCGAGGACGGCTTCGGCAACGCGACGCTCGGCGTGTACGGGCAGGAGCAGGTCGGCTGGCGTGACGCGCTGTTCCTGACGGCGGCGGTCCGCTCCGACAACAGCAGCGCCTTCGGCACCAACTACTCGCGCGCCGTCTACCCGAAGTTCAGCATCAGCTGGATCCTGAGCCAGTGGAGCGCGGTGCACGATCGACTGCCGATGCTGAACGAGCTGCGCTTCCGCGCTGCCTACGGAGAAGCAGGAAAGGCGCCGGCCACGTATTCCGCCACTCGCACCTTCATTCCCACCCCGGGCTACAACGACGCCCCCTCGGTCACCGCCGGCACGCCGGGCAACCCCAACCTGCGGCCCGAGCGCGGCAAGGAGATCGAGCTCGGATTCGACGCGTCGGCGCTCAACGATCGCGTCGGCCTCGAGTTCACGTACTACCGCAAGCGCACGCTCGACGCCATCCTCGATCGCGAGCTGCCGCCGTCGCTCGGGTATTCCGGCACGCAGCCGTTCAATGCGGGCCAGATCCTCAACTCCGGGACGGAGCTGCTCCTGCGAGGCACGCCATACCGGGGCGATCGGTTGAGCTGGGACGCCGCGTTCACCCTCGCCACGAACGCGAACAAGGTGGTGGACCTCGGCATGCCGGGCGTCACGTTCGTCACCGCGGGCACCTACGGCCGCCACGAGATCGGCTATCCGGTCGGCGCGTGGTTCGAGCAGCGAGTCGTCGGCGGCGTGTTCGACGCGGCCACCAACAAGGCGACGGGGATCTGCGATGACGGCAAGGGCGGCACGATGCCCTGCTACGGCGCGGACGGCAAGGCGGGCACCGCGGACGATGCCCCGAACGTCTACCTCGGCCGCTCCTCCCCGCCCACCGAGGGATCGTTCAGCTCCACGTTCACCATCCTCCGCAACTTCCGGCTGTACGGCCTCGTCGACTGGCAGACGGGCTGGAAGAAGATGAACGGCAACCTGCGCGTGCGGTGCACCGTGGCCGTACGCTGCTTCGAGAACTACTACCCGGCGCAGTCGGATCCGGCCATCGTCGCGCAGATCCAGTCCAACCGCAACCTCGTGGACTTCCTGATCCAGGATGCCAGCTTCGCCAAGCTGCGTGAGCTGACGCTGGCGTACGACATCCCCGAGCGGTACGCGCGGCAGCTGCGCGCCACGCGCGCCAACATCGCCGTGTCGGGACACAACCTCCACACCTGGACGAAGTATCCCGGCCTCGAGCCCGAAGCGATGTTCCTCGGCGGAAGCCGCGGCACCTTCCAGTCATGGGAGCAGACCACCCTGCCGCAGCTCACCCAGTGGACCGTATCCCTCTCCCTCACTCTCTGAGACCAGCCATGACCAGACTCTCGATTTGCCGCGCATCGCGCGCGGTTGGTCTCGCGGGAATCGCCGTGCTGCTCGGCGTCGGTTTCCTCGCCGCCTGCAACGGCGACCCGCTCTCCGTGCCCTCGCCCACGCAGGTGCCGGCGAACGGCCTGTACGTCCCGGCGAACGCCGCGCTCCTCGTCAATGGCGCCATCGGGGACTTCGAGTGCGCGTTCAACTCCTACACGGTCCTCGGAGGGCTGATTGGCGACGAGCTGAACGACGCCACCCAGACCGCCGACCGGTTCCCGTACGATGCGCGCACGATGACCAGCAGCGACCGTCGCTACGCCGTGAACGGCTGTGACGGCCTTGGCGTGTACACGCCGCTGCAGGCGGCCCGCGTCTCTGCCGACGCGATTCGCACGTCGCTCGAGGGGTGGACTGACGCCGAAGTGCCCAACCGCCAGGCGCTGCTCGCCTCCGTGAACCTCGTGGAGGGGTACAGCATGCTGCTGCTGAGCGAGGGCTTCTGCTCGACGACCTTCACGACCTACGACGCCTCGCAGAATCCGGTGTATGGGCCGGAGCTGCAGCCGAAGGACGCGGCGGCGAAGGCCGAAGAACGCTTCACCGCCGCGATTGCCGCGGCGCAGGCCGCCGGCAGCGGCGCCTCGACCACGCTCTATGCCGCCTATGTCGGGCGCGCTCGCGCACGACTGGACCAGGGCAACCTGGCCGGCGCCCGCGAGGACGCGCTGCTCGTTCCCGCCGGCTTCGTCTACAACGTGTCGGCGAGCCAGAACAGCACTCGTCGCACCAACCGCGTGTGGGCGGAGAACGACAGCATCAACCAGCTCTCCTCGGTGGGCAACTATTACCGCAACCTCAACGACGCTCGCGTGCCGACCTACTACTACGGCAAGGTCATTCGCGGCGACTCCATCTTCATCCAGCAGAAGTATCCGTCCGCGTCCTCGCCCCTGCCGCTGGCTACCTACCGCGAGGCCCAGCTGATCATCGCCGAGGCGGACATCACGACCGATCCGGCCACCACCGTGGCCATCATCAACGCCGAGCGGGCTCGCAGCCGCGCGGCCGGCTACACCGGCCAGCCCGACTACACCGGTCCCACCGACGCCGCGTCGCTCAAGGCGGAGGTCGTGGACCAGCGTCGTCGCGCGCTCTGGCTCGACAGCCATCACCTGGGCGACGTCATCCGCTACGGGATCACCCTGATTCCGCCCGCCGGCTCGCCGTACCGCAATGGCGGCACCTACGGCAGCAACGTGTGCCTGCCGCTGCCGGACATCGAGCGGTTGAACAACCCGAACCTGCAGTAGGACGGCCGCGCGGTTCGCTGGTGGACGTCGAACGGGCCGGCTGCGTCAACCGCAGCCGGCCCGTTCGACGTTGCTGCCGCTCGTCACGCCCGTTCGTGCGTCACCGCGAAAGCTTGCGCAGCGCCGACCCCTTGTGCATCGCAATGTGGTCGGTCTTGTCGCTCCTGATCTCGTACTGCGGCTCGTCCTTGCTGGCGTGAACGGTGTAGCCCTTGAACTGGATCTCCGACGTCACGACGCGTGTGATCCGGCCGCGCACGCGGCCAGCCTCCGAGTTCCAGCTCACGTGGTCGCCCACCTTGTAACGTCGAGCTGCCATGATCGAGCCTCCAGTCTGTGCCGATGCCATGCCGATCGCCGGGGACGCGGCCGCTCACGGCACCGCCCCCGCCGCGCCCGAGCGCCGGGGATCGGCGCCCGCGGTGACCTTCGCGCCATCGATTGCGACGGCGGCGCCATAGCCTTCACGCAGCTCGCCGCGCAGCGAGACGAAGCGCAGCTCGTACCCGAGCGCGCGCAGCCGGCGTGTCACGTCGGGCGCGAAGCCGTCCTCGAGCTGGATGGAGTATCGCGCGTCGGGATCGCCCGCTCCACCGCGCCCACCGGGGAGGAAGCGCGGCAACTCCAGTGCCTGCTGCGGGCCGAGGCCGTAATCCATGGCACCGAGCAACGACTCGTAGATGGCTGAAGTGATCCACGCGTTGCCCGCCGCGCTCACCGCGAACACGGGGCGGCTGCCGCGAAAGACGATCGTTGGCGCGAGCGTGCTCCCGTTGCGCGCGAAGGGGAGCCGCGCGCCGTATCGCCTGGGGTCGGTGCCGTACGACGTCAGCTTGTCGTTGGAGAGGAAGCCGAGCCCGGGGGTGACGTAGAAGTTGCCGCCCCAGGTGCCGAGCGTCTGCGTCACGGCGACGACGTTGCCGTTCGCGTCCGCCACCGTGAAGGCCGTCGTGCCGGACGAATGGCAGGCGCTCACTGCCCTGGCGTGCTCATCGCCGCAGGGCGAGTCGGGCGCGAGCGCGGCCGACGACGTCTGCACGGCGCCCGCCTTCAGGCGCGCGCAGGCGAGCGTGTCACCCGTGAAGTCGGATGGGCGCAGCGCGCGATCGGGGTCGTAGCACGCCCAGCGTGCGCGGGCCGTGTCCTTGTTCACGATCGGCTCGATGTTCACCGGCCAGAGCCCGGGATCGGCCACGCGCTCGCGCGAGCTCGGTGCCAGCAGCCATGCGCTCAACGCGGCGTGCAGCGTCGCGGCGTCGTCCGTGTAGCGCGACGGATGGGCGAACTGCTCGAGCTCGTTGAGGCGCCCCACCAGCTCGGCGCCGCCGCTCACCGGGGGCGCGGCGGAGTACAGGGTGTAGCCCCGATAGGTGCCGCGCACCGCCTCACGCTCCGGTGCGTAGTAGCGCGCGAGGTCGAGCAGCGTCATCGCGTTGCCCTGCCCATGCAGGTCGGCCACCCACGTTCGCGCGATCTCGCCCTTGTAGAAGCCGTCGGCCCCCTTGTCGGCGATGACCTCCAGCACGTGCGCGAGGTCCGGATTCTTCAGCGTGTCGCCCGCGTGCAGCGGCTCGCCGTTCCGGAAGAAGAGCGCCCGGCTGCCGGGATACTTCTCGAAGTGCTCCCGCTCGGTGGCGAGGGTGGTCGCGAGCCCCTCGCTGACCACGTATCCGTCACGCGCCGCACGGATGGCCGGCGCGAGCAGCGCCTTCCAGCCGAGCGTGTGGCTGCCGTACTTCTGCCACGCCGCGTACATGCCCGCCACCGTGCCCGGTACGTTCACCAGCACCGGTCCGTCGTCCGGATAGCGGCCATTCACGAGGAGCGAGCCATTCGCGAGCGACGCTGCCTCGGGCACGCGCGTCATGAACTCGATCACCGTCGGCCTGTCCATGCCGGCGAGCCGGAGCACCATCTCGCCGTAGCCGCCCACGCCACTCGCGTCGGGTTCGACGACGCCGAGCGCGAAGCTCACCGCCACCGCCGCATCCACCACGTTGCCGCCGGCGCGAAGGATCCCGGTGCCGGCGGCCGTCGCCACCGGATGCGCGCTCGACACGGCGGCCCGCCCGGTCGCCGCGTCGCGCAATGGCGGCCGCTCGCGCAGCATCGCCCAGATCGCGCGCTCGAGCGCGTCGTCGTCCGTCGCGGCCACGGCGTCTGCACGATGTCGGTCGTGCGCGGCCTTCCAGCGCGCGCGCCGGTCCGCGGCCTCGGGCGTCGAGAAGTAGAGCCGTTCGGAGCGCTCCCAGACGCGGTCGTAGGCCTCGGCGTTCCGCGCCGCGCGAGCGATGGGCGCACTCACCGCGAGCGTGGTGAGCTCCGCATCGGGTGACGGCGGCGCCGCCACGAGGTACAACCGGTCGCCGGCCGCGAACGACTCCGCCGCCACGCGCTCACCGAGCCGGTCGGGATCGCCGTTGTAGCTCGGCGTGGCCGCATCGTACTCGGCGATGGCGATCGTGCGCCCGTCGGGCGACCAGGCCACGTCGCCGTGGTGGGCGGAGGCCTGGTTCACCCAGCGTCCGTCGGCGGCGGCGACGAACACGCCTCCGCGCCCGGACCCGTCCGGGAAGGCGATGCGGTCACCAGTGGGCGACCAGGCGACATCGTCTGGTGCGCGGCCCGTAACCACCACCGAATCGCGCGTCGCATTCAGCTCGCGCACCAGCAGCCGCGTCCCGCGCTCGCCCGGCTGCGCGTACGCGATGCGCGTCCCGTCGGGTGAGAAGGCGGGTGCGAGCTCCACGCGCGACTCCTTCGTGAGGCGGCGCTCCGTGCCGGCCGGCGTGCGCAGCCAGACACGCGCCGAGCGACCGTAGCCGCGCACGAAGGCAATCGTCCCGTCGGGCGACAGGCTTGGCGCGCTCTCGTTCGCCGGCGTGGCGGTGATGCGCTCCGGCTCGCCCGCGCGTCCGTCCACCTGGATCGTCACGCGCCAGAGGTCGAAGTTGCCGCCGCGGTCGGAGGAGAAGACGATGGCGCGACCATCGCGGGTCCAGGCGGGATCGCGATCCCACGCCGGTCCACTCGTGGCGCGCACCCACGGGCCGTTCGGCGTCGCCTGCACGAGCAGGTCGCCGTTGGACGAGATGGCCAGACGCCCGTCCGGCGCGAACGCCGGCGAGCGCGCCGCCAGCGCGGCGCCGGTGTCGGGTGCCGGGGCCTGGAGCAGGACAGTGACGAACAGCGCGAGCAGCACGATCGGTCTTACTCCCTGGCTCCCGGGTGGTACCGCGTGATCGCGCCCGCTTCCACGTCCTTCGGCAGGAAGAGCACGCGCTTCATCTCTCCCCGGGCGAACAGCTCCGCCTGGTCAGTGTCGTGCGGGTTGCCGGCGATGTCGCTCTCGCCGTACGCCAGCACCGAGTAGGCGCGCGGCTGGTCGCCGAACTCCACCGCCAGCACCCAGCCGTCGCCGCCGAACGCCTCGCGCTTGCCGTCGGGATCTG
Organism: Gemmatimonadaceae bacterium; assembly: GCA_036280075.1. Classification (GTDB taxonomy): domain Bacteria; phylum Gemmatimonadota; class Gemmatimonadetes; order Gemmatimonadales; family Gemmatimonadaceae; genus AG11. The sequence goes on from DASURL010000116.1 coordinate 7,691, forward strand.
TCCTGAAGTTCAGCACGCGGAAGCAGCCGAGTGCGCCGGCACAGCCGCCGACCGGCACGTCCACGCTGCCCATCCGCACCCGGTGCACCTCACCCCACGGGATGTCGTAGCGGCCGTACTCCTTCACCGTCGCGTCCACTGCCTGCGCGAACGCCTGCGCCGCGCGCGGCGGATCCTTGAGCCCGCGCGGCGTCGATGCCGGCGCGCTGGCGACCCACGGCTGCGCGAACATGGAGTCGGGATTGTTGCCGCGCGTGTAGTGCTGCCACCAGCTCTCGAACAGCACGCCACCCCGGCTCGCCGGCGCCGATGTGTTGTCCCATGCCGCCAGCATCGTGATCGCCGAATCGACGACTGGCGACGGATTCGACGCGCGCACCGCCGCCACGAGGTCGCTCTTCACGCGGTCGGCGAGCAGCATGCGGTACGAATGCTTGAGCCTCACCACGTCCTCCAGGCTCAGCTTCTGCTTCGTATCGATCAGCGTCGTCGCCATCTGGCTGCGCAGGCTGAACGACGGCTCGGCGATGTACGACGGATACTTCGTCCAGTCGATGACCTGCTCGAGGTTGGTGAACCAGGGCGAGCTGTTCTCGTTGTGGATGTAGCCGCTCTTCGGATTGAGGAGCTGCGGCAGCGAGTCGAACGGCACGTAGTGCGTCCAGATGTCGGCCGTCGTGTGCGCGGGCACCGCGGCCGTGTCGCCGCCGGTCGGTTTCGGGAAGGCCGGCGCCGCCGCGTTCCACAGGTAGTAGATGTTCCCCGCGCGGTCGGCGTACGTGAAGCTGCTCGTCACGCGCGCCCGCATCCGCATCACGTCCTGCCACTCGGCGAGCGACTTCGCGCGCATCATGCGCAGGAACTGCTCGCCGCCGCGCCAGTCGCCTTCACCAGCCGCGCGCACGATGTACACCTTGCCGTTGTCGCGCCAGATGACGGGCCCGAGCGGCGTACGCCAGAACTCGCGCGTCTCGGTGGAGACGCCATTCCCATTCCTGAACGCCACCGTGACGAGCTCCTGCTCGAGCGGAATGGACGTGCCTTCGAACAGGTAGTGGTCCGGCTTCGCCGGATCCACGTCGAGGGCGTAGATCTCCTCGAGGTCCGGCGCGTTGTTCGTTGTCGCCCAGCCGAGCCAGCGGTTGAAGCCACCCACGACGCCGAACGGGCCGCCCATGCGGAAGTCGCCGTAGAAGTCGAGCACGCCGGGCACGGTCATCTGCGCCTCGTAGTAGCCCGAGTTCCAGTTGAGGTGGGGATTCCGCAGCAGGATCGCCTTCCCCGACTTGGTGCGGCTCGGCGCGAACGCCCACGCGTTCGAGCCTTCCTCGAGCGGATCGATCCCCTTCTCCGGATCGCCTTCCGACGGATCCGCAGCAGCGGCCCCCTGCCCGCGACGCCCTCGCACGGCGCTCGGGTCCATCTTCGCGAGGAAGCGCCGCGCCGACGCTGCGCTCGCCATGTTCACGTCGCGCGCGGCGATGTCGTAGCCCGTGTAGTTCGGCGTGAACCCGGCGGGAAACTCGCCCGGATGCAGCTCGATGTACCGGTTGGCCGCCGCGGCGAAGCCGTCGTAGATGTCGCGCGTCCCCTGGTCGAGGTCGGGGTAGTGCGCCACGGCGGCCCTGTACTCACGCTGCGCGAGGAAGTCGCCCTCGATGCTGTCGTGCCCGAACCAGCGCGCCATCTCGCCGCGGCCGCGCAGCAGGTTGATGGCGATGCGCGGGCCGTAGTCCTCGATCATCACCCATCCCAGCCCGTAGCCGGCGGCGCGAAGGTTCTGCGCCTGGATGTGCGGCACGCCGTAGGCGGTGCGCAGGATCTCCACCTGCTGCGAGAGATCTTCGGTGCGCGGCTGCGCGGAAGCCGGCGCGATCGACACGCCAAGCGGGAGCACCAGGAAGGCCAGCGACGCAACCATGCGGCGTGAGGCGGAAAACAGCATTCGGTGAGGGACGAGGCCGAGGGGAATGGCAGGACGAAGCGCACGTGGCGCGTACTCCACCAGTGCTACGCTCGTGCGACGTGAATGTTGGGCACGCGCCACCTGGATCGGAACGGCCGGGCAACGTTCGGGGTTGCGCGCGGGTAGTCTGGGCGCGTACCGTCGGGGCGCCATCCTCCGCTGCCTCGACCCCATCCCCCGCATGTCGTCACGCCTCCTCGCCCGTACCGTCGCGACCACCGCGCTCGCCCTCGTCGGCGGCGCGCCCCTGCTCGTCGCCCAGGCGCCCCGCGCGTTCGACGTGCTCATTCGCCACGGCCGCGTGCTCGACGGCAGCGGCAACCCCTGGGTGCGCACCGACATCGGCATCCGCGGCGACCGCATCGTCGCCATGGGCGACCTGGGCGACGCCACCGCCACCACGGTCATCGCCGCCGACAGCCTGTACGTGGCGCCCGGCTTCATCGACACCCACTCCCACGCCGGCGAGACGCTCGAACGCACGGCGATGAGCGGCGCCCAGCAGCTCCTCGCCCAGGGGCTCACCACCGTGTTCGTGAACCCCGATGGCGGCGGCCCGGTGGACCTCGCCGCCCAGCGCACCGCGCTGGAGAAGAACGGTGTCGGCGTGAACGTCGCCCAGATGATCGGGCACGGTGCCGTGCGCGGTGCGGTGCTCGGCATGGCGGACCGCGCTCCAACGCCGGACGAGTTGAAGAAGATGGAATCGCTGGTGCAGAAGGGCTTCGACGACGGCGCGTTCGGCTTCTCCAGCGGGCCGTTCTACGCGCCGGGCAGCTACTCGAAGACGGACGAGCTCGTGGACCTCTCGCGCATCGCCGCGAAGTACCACGCACCCTACCAGAGCCACATCCGCGACGAGAGCGACTACACCATCGGCCTGCTCGCCGCCGTGGAGGAGGTGATCACCGTCGCGCGCGAGGCCCACACGCGCGGCGTGGTGACGCACGTCAAGGCGCTCGGCCCCAACGTCTGGGGATTCTCCTCCGCCATCGTGCAGCGCATCGACCGCGCGCGCGGCGAGGGGGTGGAAGTGTTCGCTGACCAGTATCCGTACGAGGCGTCGTCCACCTCGCTGGCGGCGGCACTCGTGCCGCGCTGGGCGCAGGCGGGTGGCACGGCCGCCTACAAGGCGCGCGTCGCCGACCCGGCACAGCACGCGCGCATCGTGGCCGAGATGCGCGAGAATCTGGCGCGGCGCGGCGGCGCGGCACGCATCCAGGTGGCGAGCTACGGCCCCGACCGCACCCTCGACGGCAAGACGCTCGCCCAGATCGCCGCGGCGCGCAATGCCGATCCCGTGGAGACCGCGCTCGCCCTGCTCGACAAGGGCGGTGTCTCCATCGTGTCGTTCAACATGCTCGATGAGGACATCGACCGCCTCATGCAGCAGCCGTGGACGATGACGTCATCCGACGGCGCGCTGATCGCCTTCGGCAGCGGCATGCCGCACCCGCGCGGCAACGGCGCCTTCTCGCGGAAGATCCGCAAGTACGTCGTCGAGGATCACGTGGTGGAGCTGCCCGCCGCCATCCGCTCGATGACCTCGCTGCCGGCCACCGTGTTCAACCTTCCCGATCGCGGCGTGCTGCGCCCCGGCGCCTTCGCCGACGTCGTGGTGTTCGACCTCGCGAAGGTCTACGACCGCGCGACGTACGAGAACCCGCACCAGATGGCGGAGGGAATGGTGGACGTGCTGGTGAACGGCAAGTTCGCCGTGCGCGATGGGAAGTTCACCGCCGCGCACGACGGTCGCGTCTTGCGCCGTTGACCGTCCGACCGTCCGACCGTC
>DASURL010000117.1:0-3264 GCA_036280075.1 Gemmatimonadaceae bacterium
CTCATGGGGCAGGCGAGCGTGATCGCCTACGGCCGGATCTACGTGCTCAGCGCCATCATCATCCTGGTGCTGATCCCGCTCCTGCTGCTGGTGCGCAAGACCAAGGGCGCCGCCGGCGCGCACGCGATCATGGAGTAGCGCCGGACGCCGCGGCCGGATCGCGGCGCCAACGCTATCTCGCGCCGAGGAACGCTTCCGCGAGCCTCGGCGCCGCGCGCACGAAGGTGTAATCGCTGTTCACGAGGAGGGCGAGCACCAGTCTCTCGTCCGGGTAGATGAGCAGGTACGCCGTGCCGCCCACCGAGCCGCCGCTGTGGTAGATCCGGCGGCGCCCGGCGGCGTCGTGGTCCACGAACCAGCCCATGCCGTAGCCGGTCTCCTTGCCATCCGTCGTGCGCTGCGACGTCCAGAGCATCCGGCGCGTCTCCGGCTTCAGCAGGGCACCGTCGAGCAGGTGCTGCCCGGCGCGCGCGAGGTCGTCCGTGGTGGAGAGGAATCCGCCGCCCGCCCACTTGTAGCTGTTGTCCACGTATGGCGCGTTGACGATGCCGCTCCCGCTGTCGGCGTGCGTGTAGAAGTGCGCACGGTAGGGGACCAGGCTGTCCGCATACTCGGCCACGGTGTGCCGCAGCCCCAGCGGCTCGAACACGCGCTGCGTCATGAACTGCACGAACGGTTCGCCCGCCGCGCGCTCCATCACGGCGCTGAGCAGGTTGAAGCCGTACGAGGAATACGAGAAGCGCGTGCCGGGTGCGAACAGCAGGGTGTCGCCCTTGAAGATGTCCAACGCCTCGGTGACGCTGGCGTAGTGGCGCTGGATCAGCATCTCGTTGCCACGATAGTGCCGGATTCCCGCCACGTGACCGGCGAGCTCACGCGCCGTGATCGGTGCCCGCTTCGTCGGGAACGAGGGCACGTAGCGCTGGATCGGCGCGTCGAGATCCAGCTTTCCCTCCTGCACCAGCAGGCCGAGGCCGATTGCGGTGAGCGACTTGGACACGCTGCCGATGCGGAAGCGCGTGAGCGGCGTGACGGGTACGCGCTGCTCCACGTCCGCCCAGCCGAAGCCCTCGCTCCACACCACGTCGCCGTCCTTCATCACGGTGATCGAGGCGCCTGGCGCGCCAAGGGCACGCATCGTATCGGCGATGAACTGCCGGTCCGTGGCAATGGCGGAGGCGTAGTCGCGCGGCTGGCCGGCGACGGCAGGTATCGGTGTGCGCGAGGGCGCCGCCACCTGCGCGGTCGCGCTCGAGGCAGCAGCGGCGACGAGGAGAATCGAGCGGAGCAGGGAGGTGGCGCGCATCGTCGGTCTTGGAGGGGATGAGGAGTGAAGGACCAAGGTACCGCGTCGCCGGCACGAAAAAAGGGCGGCCCCGATCGGGACCGCCCTTTCGTCTTCCGTCACGGCATCGAGGTCAGTTCACCCCGACCGCGCGCGCCACGTTGATACGGCCCGCACCGAAGTACGGATCGTTCCCCGGCTGCCCGAGATCGTCGGCCGACTGGCGGATGGCATTCTTGATCTGGCTCGGCTTGCGTCCGAAGCGCTGCACCATGAGCGCGGCGAGGCCGGTCACGTGCGGGGTGGCCTGGCTGGTGCCGGCCACGCCAAGGATGTAGTAGGCGCCGCGGCAGTTGTAGACGAGGCTCGTCTGCGGGCAGAGCGCGTACACCCACTCACCGCTGTCGCCACCGGGAGCGGCGACGTCCACCGCCGAGCGCCCGTAATTCGTGTAGCTCGCCGGCACGTCGTTCATGCGCGTGGCCGCGACGCAGATCACGTGCGTGGCGTCGCAGTACGTCGCGAAGAAGGACGGAATGTGCATCCGCTCGGTCGTACCATCGGCGTGCTTCACGAGGATGTTCTGCTGCGTGTCGAGGTCGTTGCCATCGTTGCCCGCCGCCACGACGATCGTGACGCCCTGCTGCTTCGCGTAGTTCATGATCTTGTTGAACGCCGCGACCTGTCCCGGATACGCCGACTTCTTGAACCAGCCGCCGAGGCTCATGTTGATGACGTCGGCGCCGTTGTCGATGGCGTAGAGGATCCCCTGGATCACGCCGTGGCACCCGCCGACGACGCTGCACACCTTCACCGACATCAGCGTGGTCTTCGAGGTCACGCCGGCGAAGGCCCACGCATTGCTCGACACCTGGGTCGCCACGTTCGTGCCGTGGAAGTGCAGGTCCGTGGTCGGGTTCCTGGTGGGGAAGTAGTACGACGCGTAGTAGTCATCCACCGGCTCGAACGACACCGAGTGGCTCAGGTCCACGAGCCCGGCGAGGTCGGGCAGCATGTAGTCGATACCGGTGTCGAGAATGGCCACGTGCACCGCCGAGCTGCCGAGGAAGCCCGCCGCCCACGCGGCATCGGCGTGGATCTGGCGCATGTTCCACTGCCGAGAGAACAGGATGGCGCCCGCCGGGTTCGCGGTGCTGGTGGGGAGCGCATCGTCGATCACCGGCGCCAGCGCTTCCGTCGCTGCCGGCTCGATGAGCTCGAAATCCGCCTGCGGCTCAACGTACGAGGCGCCCACCGACGAGCCGAGCGTCGCCGCGGACGCGTCATCGAGACCGCTCACCACCGCGATGCCCAGCTTGTGATTGAGCAGCACGGTGCCGCCCAGCGCGGCGACCTTCGCGTCGAAATCCTTCGGCGCGCCGTTGTCGAACACGACCACGTAGCGAGGCGCCAGTTGCGGCGCGCCATCGAGCGTGGCGATGCTGCGTGAGGGTGCGAGGTCGAACGAGGTCGGAGCTGCGGTCGGCACGTCGGCGGAGCAGCCGCCGACGGTCATCGCGCCCGCGAGCGCGATGGGGAGGGAGAGCCGGGAGAGCTTCATGGGAGACGTGCTCGGGTCGAGGGTGGGGATGGGAGGAGCAGGTGACGACGACGGAATGGCTTCGGCTCCCGCCGGTGGCGGGAACGGATGTTTTCGCGGGACGATGCTAGTGCTCCTGATCACCAAACGCAACCAGACGCGACCGTGGGGCGCGATCTTACCGCGGACAGTGCAGTGCCACAAGAGGTGCGTCCACAGGCGACGGTCGTGCCCTCAGCCGCCCACCGCGATTGGGCCTCACAAACGGGACGGGGCGGCCATCGCTGGCCGCCCCGTCCCGTTTGCTCGTCGTCGTGCTCCGGTCAGATATCCAGGTTCGACGCGAACTTCGCGTTCGTCTCGATGAAGTTGCGCCGCGGCTCCACGTCGTCGCCCATCAGGGTGCGGAACGCCTCGTCGGCCACCACCGCATCCTCCA
>DASURL010000118.1:0-3919 GCA_036280075.1 Gemmatimonadaceae bacterium
CGGAACATGAGGAACATCTGCACCGTCCATCGCCCGATCCCCTTCACCTGCACCAGGTGCTCGATGATGGCATCGTCGGGCAGACGGCCCAGGTGCGCGAGCGGCAACGATCGGTCCGCCACGCGCGCCGACAGGTCGCGCAGGTACCCGATCTTCTGCCGCGACAGACCGGCCGCGCGCAGCACCGCGTCGCTCGTGGCGAGCACCAACTCCGGCCGCGGCCGGCGGCGAGGGTAGATCGCCCGGAAGCGCTCGTGGATCGTGCGCGCCGCCTTCCCCGAGAGCTGCTGGAACACGATCGAGCGGACGAGCGCGTCGTAATGCGTCCCCGTGCGCCTGGCCTCCAGCCGGCACGGCCCGACGCGGTCGATGATGCCGCCGAGCACGGGGTCCGCCTGGCGGAGGTGGAGCAGCGCGGGTCGGTGGATCCGGGACATGGAATCAAGATTGTCCCACGACACACCGGCCCGCCACTCGTCACCGGTTCCGCATCTCTGGCGACTCGGCCATGCTCATGATCTTGCCGAGCAGGCCTCCCAGGTGCGGCGAATGCTGCTCCGCCTGCTGCCTCGCCTGCTGGCCGTCCTGCTGCAGCGACTTCTGGATCTCCTGCGGATCCTGGGCGTTGCCGTGATTCATCGCCCGCTTGGCGAGCGCACCCATCACGATCGGAGCGAGGATCATGAGCAGCTTGCGCGTCTGGTCCGAGCCAAGGCCGCTTGCCTGCTGCACGCCCTGCTGGACCTCGGGCTGGTTGTGGCCGAGCACGCGGCCAAGGATCCCGCTGCCATCGGCGGGGGCACCGGCCCCGAGCAGCGAGCCGAGATTGCCGAGCACGCCGGCGTGCGAGCCCATGAGCTGCTGGATCTCGCTCCCGCCCTGCGGCTGCTGCGCCTTGCTCGCCAGCCCGCCCACGAGCGCGGGGAGCGCGGTGTTCACCGCCTGCTGGGTCGTGGCCGGATCGGTGCCGAGCTGCTGGCTGATCTGCGACAGCTCCTGCGGCCCGAGGTGCTCCTTCACGAGGTCGATGAGGGACGCCATGGGATGTCCTGGTCTGGGTGGCTCGCGCAGGCCCTAGTGGCTGGCGAGGTAACGCGCGACCTTCTTCAGGTCGGCCATGAATGCCTTCTCCGCATCGGCGCGCAGGTCGCCCGGCGCGCGCAGCACGGAGCTCGGGTGCACCGTGGCGAACCCCGCTTCCGCAAGAGGAGTGCGCAGCACGCGGCCGCGCTGGACGGTGACCTTCACCGCCGGTCCGAACAGCGCCTTCGCCGCCGTCGCCCCCAACGCCACGATGACGCGCGGCTTCACCGCCGCGATCTCCGCGTCGAGCCAGGGATGGCAGGCCCGGATCTCCGTCGCGTTCGGGGTCTTGTGGATGCGCCGCTTGCCACGCTCGGCGGGGACCCACTTGAAGTGCTTGACGGCATTGGTGACGTAGGCGTCGGAGCGGTCGAGGCCGGCGTGCTCGAGCGCCTTGTCGAGGAGCTTCCCCGAGGGTCCGACGAACGGATGACCGGCCAGATCCTCCTGGTCCCCTGGCTGCTCTCCCACGAACATGATGCTCGGCGACCGCGAGCCCTCGCCGAACACGGTCTGCGTACCCACCATCCAGAGGTGACAGCCGCGACAGCCTTCGGCGGCCTTGCGCAGGGCGGGGATGGTGCGACGAGCGGGCAGGAAATCGGCGGCGGAGGGCATGGCCGATGGCTGAGCATCCTTCGTTCCGGCAAGCGCGAAAAACGGGTAAACGGTACCTCGTGCCTGGTGCCAGCTACGAGGTACCGTTTACCTGCGGTTGTGAGCTTCGCAGTTGGGCATTCCCGGGCTACCATTCCCCCATCCCCAACGGAGCCCACCCTTGTCGCGCCTTCGTTCGAACCGTGCCGTCGCGACCGTGCTGCTCGGCCTGGCACCGCTCGCCGGCTGCTCCAGCTCGTCCACGTCCTATCCGCTGCCCGCCGCTCCCGCCGGCGCCACCACCCTGCTCGTCCGCCTGGGCGATGACACGCTCGGCTTCGAGCAGTACACGCGCTCGGCGACGCGCATGCAGGGCGTGCTCGTGCAGCGCGTGCCATTCACGACCGTGGCGAACTACGACCTGCAGCTTGGCGCGGGGGAGATCCCCGTGCACGCCGACTATACGCTGCGTCGAGGCGACGGCACCCCCATCCGCGGCTCCACGCAGTCGCTCTCGGTGACGTTCGGCACGGACAGCGTGACCTTCCGGGCGCACCGTGCGAACGGTGACACGGCGCGCACGGCCGCGATGCACGGCACCTTCCTGCCGTACCTGAACGGGTCGTACGGCCTGTTCGAGCTGGCGCTCGCCCGCCTGCGTGCCGCCGGACGCGACAGCATGGAGTTCGCCATCGTGCCGCTCAACTTCAACGTGCAGGGCACCACGCCGCTGCCGGTCACCATCACCAGCAGCGATGCCGCACGGATCAACTGGTTCGGCGATCCGCTCTTCGCGCGGTTCGACGGACGCGGCCACATCATCGGCATGGACGGCAGCCAGACCACCGACAAGGTGCGCGTGGACCGGGTGAGCGCGGTGAACATGGACTCGCTTGGTCATGCGTGGGCCGCGCGTGACTCCATCGCCGGCCCGGTGGGGCAGGTGTCCACGCGCGACACCGCGCACGCGACGATCGGCAGTGCGCACGTCTGGGTCGACTACGGCCGCCCCTCGCTGCGCGGGCGCAACGTGTGGGTGAACGGCGTGCTCGGCGACACGCTCTGGCGCACCGGCGCCAATGCCGCCACGCAGCTCGGCACCGACGCCGATCTCGTCATCGGCGGTGCGACCATCCCTGCCGGCACGTACTCGCTCTGGACGGCCACGACGGGCGGCTATCAGCTCGTCGTGAACCGGCAGCACGGGCAGTGGGGCACCGACCATGATCCGGCGCAGGACATGGTGCGCATCCCGCTGCGGGAAACATCGCTGCCGTCCCCCGTCGAGCGGTTCACCATCGGCTTCACGCCGGAGGCGGGAAGCACCCTGCTCGCCCTCTCCTGGGGCAGCAAGCGCCTCAGCGTCCCCATCACGCCCAAGTAAGTCGTGAGTCGACTCTTCAACTACTTCTTCAAGGGGGTCGTCTTCCTCGCCCCCTTCGCGCTCACCATCTACGTCTGTGTGCGCGTCTTCACCGCGATCGACGGCTGGCTCGGCATCCCCATCCCGGGCGTGGGCTTCCTCGTCACGGTGGTGCTCATCACCCTGTTCGGCTACCTCGCGCAGGGGCTGCTCACGGCGAGCCTGTTCGCGGCGCTCGAGCGGGTGATGCAGCGGCTTCCCTTCGTGCGACTGCTCTACACCTCCACCCGCGACCTGCTGAACGCCTTCGTCGGCGAGCAGCGGCGCTTCGACAAGCCGGTGATGGTGACGCCGATCCCCGGCTCCGAGGTGCGGGCGCTGGGCTTCGTGACGCAGCAGTCGCTGGCGTCGCTCGGCCTCGCCGCGCACGTCACGGTGTACCTGCCGCACTCGTACAACTTCTCCGGCATGCTGCTCGTGTTTCCGGCGAGCGCCGTCACGCCGCTCGTCGCCGACAGTGCGGACGTGATGGCGTTCATCGTGTCGGGAGGGGTGACGGCGGTACCGGGTGTGAATAGCTAGTCGGGGCGCGCCGCGTGGAACGCGGCGCTTTCCGGGCGCAGGCCCGTCGCTGCGCGCCGGGCCTGTGCTCTCGGGGCGGCGGCGCGGGGGCGCCGCCTTTCGGGAACGGCGTTCGGGTGGGGCGTTTCGCCGGATGGGTGTGGCGTTCGCGGAAAGCGCGCGCAGCGCGCGCCCGGACAGCAAAGGCGAGCGCAGCGAGCCCGGCGCCCGGCAAGGCCCGCGTTCCACGCGGGCCGCCCCGACTAGCGGTCAGTTACGAGTTCGCTTGTCCTAAGTCCCCAATTCGCTTACGTT
>DASURL010000119.1:0-5679 GCA_036280075.1 Gemmatimonadaceae bacterium
CTCGATCTTCACCGACCCGGCGCTGCGGGACCGGTCGATCGATTACCTGGATGGGGAGAAGGTGTACGTGGAGCTGTGCGTGCTGGTGGTGGTGCTGGCGATGGGGGCGAGGTGGAAGTGGAGGCGGGTGCCAGTGCACGCAGCGGGGTAGTCGGAAGGTCGGAAGGTCAGGATGTCGGTGCGGAAAAGGAAGGCGGGATCGGCATCGCCGATCCCGCTTCGTCATGTGGGCCGTTCGCCACCTTCCGACCTTCCGACCTTCACTCTCACGGTCGAACATCTCTCCCTACCCCCATCTGCTCCGCCGCGAAGGCCCATTCATCCGCCAGCTCGGCGATGCGCTTGTCGGTGGGGCGGTAGCCGTGGCTGCCGCCGGTCTCAACGCGGATGAGCACCGGGTTCGCGCATCCCTGCGCCTTCTGCAGGGCGGCGGTGAACTTGAACGAATGGCTCGGCACCACGCGGTCGTCGTGGTCGGCGGTCGTCACGAGGGTCGCCGGGTAGCAGGTGCCCGCCCTGATGTTGTGCAGGGGCGAGTAGGCGCGGAGGTAGGGGAAGGCGGTGCTGTCGTCCGCCGAGCCGTACTCGGTGGCCCACGCGGCGCCGCCGGTGAACTTCTGGTAGCGGAGCATGTCCATCACGCCTACGGCGGGGAGCGCGACGGCGAACAGGTCGGGGCGCTGCTCCATCACGGCGCCGACGAGGAGGCCGCCGTTCGAGCCGCCGCTGATGCCGAGCTTGCGGGGTGACGTGTACTTCGCCTTCACCAGGTACTCGCCCGCGGCGATGAAGTCGTCGAAGACGTTCTGCTTCTTCTCCTTCATCCCCGCCTCGTGCCACGCCTCGCCGTACTCGCCCCCGCCGCGGATGTTGGCGGTGGCCCAGATGCCGCCGAGCTCGAGCCAGGCGGGGACGTCGGAACGGAAGGTGGGGTTGGTGCTGATGTCGAACCCGCCGTAGGCATAGAGCATCGTCGGGTTGGTGCCGTCGAGCGCCATGCCCTTCCGGCGCGTGATGAACATCGGCACTCGGGTGCCGTCCCTCGAGGTATAGAAGACGCGCGTCGTCTCGTAGCGCGACGGGACGAAGGTCAGCTTCGGCGGCTCGAAGGGAAGGCTCCGCTTCGTGCGCGCGTCATACCGATAGATGGTGTTCGGCGTGAGGGGCGAGGTGAAGCTGTAGAAGATCTCCGGACGATCGAAGCGACCGGAGACGCCGCCCACGGTGCCGAGGCCGGGCAGGGCGAGCGACTCCTGCGGCGTTCCGTCGAGCGCGTAGAAGCGGACGACGCTCGCCACGTCTTCCAGCGTGGTGACGGCGATGCGGCCGGCGACCATGTCGGCGCTCTCGATGGCGCTCTGCCCCTGCGGGACGACTTCCTTCCAGTGCGACGGCTCCGGCGTCGCCAGCGGCACGGCGACGATGCGGCGCAGCGGTGCCTCGCGATCGGTCATCAGGTACAGCGTCCCGTTCACGACACCGAGTGGATCGTAGGCGGCGGTATGCCCGGTATAGAGCGGGCGGATGGGCGCGGCGAGGTTGGGGCGCTTCGGGTTCACGTAGTCGGCGACGAACAATTCATTCCTGTTGCTCGTGCCCTTGTTGGTGGTGAAGAACAGGTAGCGTCCCGTCTCGTCGAGGCCGGCGCTGATGAACAGCGACGGCTCCTCGGGACGCTCGTACATCAGGCGGTCCTCTGCCTGCGTCGTGCCGATGGCGTGATAGTAGATCTTCTTGTCGCGCACGGCGCTGCTGAGCGCCTTGCCCTCGGCGGGCGCGGGGTAGCGGCCATAGAAGAAGCCACGTCCGTCGTGCGTCCAAGAAAGGCCGGAGAACTTCACCCAGCGGATGGTGTCACCCGTCTCGTGGCCGTTCTGGAGGTTGCGCACGTAGTACGTGCTCCAGTCGGAGCCGCCCTCGCTCTTGCCATAGGCGAGGTAGCGTCCGTCCGGCGACGGGACGAAGCCGGAGAGGGCGACGCTGCCGTCGGCGGAGAAGGTGTTGGGATCGAGCACCAGGTGCTCCGGGCCGTTGAGCGCCCGGCGCGCGTACATGACGCTCTGCCGCTGCAGGCCGGTGTTGCGCGAGTAGTACCACTGGCCGCCCTGCCAGCGCGGCGTGCTCACGCGCGGGTAGTTCCAGAGCTCGGTGATGCGCGCCCGCAGCGGCGCGCGCAACGGCAGCGTGCGCAGGTAGGCCTCGGTGACGGCGTTCTGGGCCTCGACCCACTTCGCCGTTTCGGGAGAGTTGAGGTCCTCGAGCCAGCGATAGGGCGCGGGGATGGCGACGCTGCCGTAATGATCGACGCTGTCCACCGTGGCCGTGGGTGGATACGCGATGGGCGTGCGCGATGCCTGCGCGAACGACACGTGCGGCACTGCGCCAGCGAGCAGCGCGGCCGCGGCAAGCGGACGGAGGCGGGACGATGCGTACGACACGACGGTCTCTCCGAAGCGGGGGGCGGGGCGAACGTAGCGTGGCTCGGGAGGGACCACAACTGCGAGTACGTGGTACCTGGTATCGGGTGCCGGGTACCGAGCGGGTAACGACGGGGGGCAAACCTCGTGATCGGGACGTACCGTTGTTTTCGGTTGACGAGGACCGTGCGAGGGGGCATCTAGGGGGCGACTGCAATCCAGCTACGCTTCCCTGCACCTCGCCATGCGCCTTCAGATCCTCGTCCTGAGCCTCGCCTCACTCACGTCTGCACCGCTCGCTGTCGGTGCGCAGGCGTCCGACAGCGCGTTCCGTGCGGCCATCGCGCGCTACACGGAGTCGCATCAGGGCCAGATCCTCGGCGAGTTCCGCGAGCTGCTGGCCATCCCGAACCGGGCGAGTGACAGCGTCAACATCCGTCGCAACGCCGCGCTGATCACTCGCATGCTGCAGAAGCGCGGCGCGACGACGCGGCTGCTCGAGTCGCCGACGGGAGGGCCGCCGGCGGTGTACGGCGAGCTGCGCACGCCGGGGGCGACGCGGACGGTGGTGCTCTATGCGCACTACGACGGGCAGCCGGTGGAGGCGGGGACGTGGGCCACGCCGCCGTGGGAGCCCACGCTGCGGGACGGAGCGCTGGAGCACGGCGGACGCGTCGTGCCCTTTCCTGCCGCCGGCGGCAGGACGAATCCCGAGTGGAGGCTCTACGCCCGGTCGGCAGGGGACGACAAGGCGCCGATCGTCGCCATGCTGACGGCGCTCGACGCGCTGAAGGCGAGCGGGATGTCGCCGAGCGTCAATCTCAAGTTCTACTTCGACGGCGAGGAGGAGGCGGGGAACGGCAACACGAGCGCGCTGCTGAAGCGTCATGCCGCGTTGCTGGCGAGCGACGGCTGGGTGTTCGCCGACGGGCCGGTGCACCAGAGCCGGCGGCAGCAGGTGCTGTTCGGCGTCCGCGGGGTGACCGACGTCGTCATCACGGCGTACGGCGCCACGCGCGCCCTGCACAGTGGACACTATGGCAACTGGGCGCCGAACCCGGCGACGGTGCTGGCGAACCTCGTGGCGTCGCTGCGCGATGCCGACGGGAAGATCCTCGTGCCCGGCTACTCCGAGGACGTGCGACCGCTCACCGCCGCCGACTGGCGCGCGCTGGCCACGATGCCCGCGGTGGACAGCGCGCTGCGCCAGGAACTGCAGCTCGGCGCCACCGAGGCGAACGATGCGCGGCTCGCCGAACGGATCATGCAGCCCGCGCTCAACGTGCGCTCCTTCCACGCCGGTCCGATAGGCGCGGCGGCGAACGCGATTCCCACCGAGGCCACGGTGTCGATCGACTTCCGACTCGTGCCGGACGAGCGGCCGGAGCGGATCCGCCAGCTGGTGGAGGCGTACGCCGCGACGCAGGGGTACACGGTGATCCACGCCGCGCCGGACAGCGCGACGCGCATGCAGCATGGGAAGCTGCTGCGCTTCGACTGGGGGCAGGACGGCTATCCGGGGCAGCGCACGCGCAGCGACACGCCGCTGGCGCGCGGCGTGGTGCAGGCGGTGACGGCTGCACTCGGCACGCCGATCATCGAGGTGCCGATGCTGGGTGGCAGCCTGCCGACGTACCTGTTCGCCGAGGCGCTCTCGGCGCCGCTCGTGATCGTGCCGATCGCGAACCACGACGACAACCAGCACGCGTCGAACGAGAACCTGCGACTGCAGAACCTGTGGGACGGGATCGCGGTATTCGCCGGGATCGAGGCAAAGCTTGGGCATGCGTGGAGCAGCACCCCACGCACGACGATGCGCCCTGCCGAGGCGCCGAGCCGGCCCGCGTTCGAGGTGACCGAGACGACGATCGCCGACATCCACGCGGCGATGCGGGCCGGCTCGCTGAGCTGCCACGAGCTGGTGAGCGCGTACCTGGCGCGCATCGCGGCGTACGACAAGCAAGGGCCGGCGATCAACTCGATCATCGTGGTCAACCCGACGGCGATGGCGGTGGCGGATTCACTCGACCGCCACGTGGCATCGGGCGGCACGATGGGCGCGCTGCACTGCGTGCCGATGATCGTGAAGGACAACTTCGAGACGAAGGACCTGCCGACGACGGCGGGTTCGCTCTCGCTGCAGGGGCTGCAGCCGGCGCAGGATGCGTTCATGGTGCGGCGCCTGCGCGAGGCGGGGGCGATCGTGCTGGCGAAGTCGAACATGGCGGAGTTCGCGTTCACGCCGTACGAGACGGTGAGCTCCATCCTCCCCGGCTACACGAAGAACCCGTACGCGCTGGACCGCGTGACGGCCGGTTCGAGCGGCGGCTCGGCGGCGGCGGTCGCGGCGAGCCTCGGCGAGGCGGCGCTTGGCACGGACACCGGGAACTCGATCCGCGGGCCGTCGTCGCACCAGGCGCTGGTGGGGATCCGCTCGACGATGGGGCTGACGAGCCGGGACGGCGTGGCGCCGTTGAACCTCGCGGCGGACATCGCCGGCCCGATGGCGCGCAGCGTGGCCGACGCGGTGGCGGTCTTCCAGGTGGTGGCTGGGGAAGACGCGGCCGACACGGTGACGGCACGCGCGCGCGGGCATCGCGCCGCCGACTACAACGCGTACCTGAAGCGTGACGCGCTGAAGGGCGCGCGCATCGGCGTGCTGCACCAGGCGTACGACCGCGACGGCGCGGACCCGGAAGTGATTCGCGTGTTCAACGCGGCGGTCGACGACATGCGCCGCCAGGGGGCAACGATCGTGGATCCCGTTGCGGTGGCGGGACTGGACGAGCACCTGAAGGCGTGGACGGGGTCGTGCAACCAGTTCAGGCACGACATCGAGGAGTGGCTCGCGCGACAGGGGTCGCGCGCACCGGTGCACACGGTGGCGGAGATCATCAGGTCACGCCGCTTTCATCCGTCCATCCGGCCGCAGCTCGAGGCGGCACAGGCGGAGTCGCTGCCGCCCTCACGGAATCCCGGATGCCGCAACCGCGACGAGTTCCGCGCGTGGCTCCGTTCGGCGGTGACGAGCACAATGGACTCGCTGCATCTCGACGCGCTGGTCTATCCCACGTGGAGCAACGCGCCGCGGCTCATCGGCGACCTGAACACGCCGGCGGGGGACAACAGCCAGCTCTTCTCGCCGAGCACGGGGTTCCCGGCGATCACGGTGCCGATGGGGTACACGCACGGGGCGCTGCCGGCGGGGATGACGCTGTTCGGGCGGGCGTGGAGCGAGCCGACGCTGATCTCCCTGGCGTAT
>DASURL010000120.1:0-8106 GCA_036280075.1 Gemmatimonadaceae bacterium
TTCCGTTCCCCCGCTGTTATGGTAAGTGCGACACAGCCAGACCGCCCCTAACCGGTTCAACGATGTCCGACGCCTCCTTCGTGCGCGGGATGTTCACGGGCGCCATCCACGATTCCCTCCTCTTCCCCTTCCCCGCGCCGCTGGAGGAACGGGACCCGGAGGAGGCGCGGACGGTGCGACGGCTCCTCGAGTCGCTGGAGGAGATGCGTCGCGCCGGGCTGATCGATTCGGCTCGGTTCGACGAGGAAGAGACCATCCCCGAGGCGACCATCCGCGCCCTCGCGACCAGCGGCTGGCTCGCGCTGTCGATTCCGCGCGAGTACGGCGGGCTCGGCCTCTCGCCGTCGGCGTACGCCCACGTCTTCGGCGCCATCTCCAGCCTCGACGCCTCGCTGGGCGTGCTGTGCGGCGTGCACTGCGGCCTCGGCTCGAAGGCGATCGTCCTGTTCGGCACCCCGGAGCAGAAGGCGCGCTATCTCCCGATGCTCGCGCGCGGCGAGACGCTGGCCGCGTACGCGCTCACCGAGCCGGAGACGGGATCGGACGCGCAGAACATCGTCACCCAGGCGCGCCGCAACGCCGACGGAAGCTGGTCGCTGAACGGCCGCAAGCACTGGATCGGCAACGGTCATCGCGCCGGCGTGATCGCCACCTTCGCGCAGGTGCCGGTGCAGCGTGGCAGCGAGACCGTGCTTCGCCCCACCGCATTCATCATCCGCCCCGACATGCCCGGCTTTGCGGTGGCAGGCACGGTGCGCAAGATGGGGATCCGCGGCTCCACGCAGGCGGAGCTCGTGTACGACAACCTGCAGGTGCCGGCCGATCACGTCCTCGGCACGGTGGGCAAGGGTTTCGGCGTCGCAGTGCGCGTGCTGAACGGCGGACGCATGACGCTCGCTGCCGGCTGCACGGCGGGGACGAAGACGCTGCTCGCCGAGATGCTCGCCTTCGCCGAGGAGCGGGTGCAGTTCGGTCACCCGATCGCCGACTTCGAGATCACGCAGCGCAAGCTCGCGCGAACGGCCACCGACATCTACGCCGCGGATGCGATGCTCGGCGAGCTGGCGCGCCTGGCGGAACACCCGGAGGGGGAGTACGCGCTGGAAGCGGCGTGCTGCAAGGTGTTCGCGAGCGAGATGCTCTGGCGCGCGGCGGACGAGATGGTGCAGATCGGCGGCGGCCGCGGCTACGTGAAGCCGTATCCGTACGAGCGGCGGCTGCGCGATGCGCGCATCAACCGCATCTTCGAGGGGACCAACGAGATCCTGCGGCTCTTCATCGCGCTCAACGGCATCCAGCAGCCGGCGGCGGAGCTCAAGGAGCTGGGCAGCGCGCTGCGTCGCCCGCTGCGCAACCTGGGGCTCATCTCCGGCTTTGCCGCCTCGCGCCTCGCGAGCCGTCTGGGCGCCACCCCCGACGTGCAGGCGCCCCTGCACGAGCGGCTGAAGGCGCACAAGGAGCACTTCGAGAAGCATGTGGCGGAGCTGAAGGAGGTCACGGAGCGCGTGATCCGCACCTACCGGAAGGAGATCGTGGATCGCCAGCAGGAGCTGGAGCGCCTGAGCGACATGGCGATCGAGCTCTTCGCCACCGCCTGCGTGCTCGCGCGCACGCAGCAGCTCCTGGAGCAGCGCGGCGAGGCAGGCTGCGCGCACGAGCTGGAGCTGTGCGACCTGTTCGTGATCGAGGCGGGACGCCGGTTTCGCGCCCATCGCCTGGGCGTCCAGAGCCCCCAGGACGAGACTCGGCGCGCCGTGGCGCGCGGTGTGCGCGACGCGGGCGGGTATGCAGTGACGAGCGCCATCCTTTCCGACGACATCGCCGAGCGCGCGCCATGATCAAGGAAGAGCTGCACATCTACGACGTCTCCCTGCCGCTGGTGAACGGGGGGCTCGTCTACCCGGGCAATCCGCCCATCGCCATCACGCCGCAGCAGGCCATCTCGCAGGGCGCCGGCGCGAACGTGTCTCGCGTGGATTTCGGCTCCCACACCGGCACCCACGTGGACGCGCCGAAGCATTTCTTCGACGACGGCGCCGGCGTGGACACGATCCCGCTCGAGCTGCTGATGGGACCGGCGCGGCTGATCGCCTTCGGCGACGCCGTGACGAGCATCGGCGAGGCCGAGCTGGCGGCGCACGACCTCACCGGGGTGACGCGCCTGCTGCTCAAGACACGCAACTCGAAGTGGCTGGCGACGGGGAGCCCCGAGTTTCACCGCGACTACACCTACGTCGCCCCGGATGGCGCCGAGTACCTCGCGAAGCTCGGCGTGCGGCTCGTGGGGGTGGATTACCTGTCGATCGAGCAGTTCCACTCCGGCCATCACAGGACTCACCGCACCCTGCTCGCGCAGGGCATCGTGATCGTGGAAGGACTCTTGCTCCACGAGCCCCCGGCCGGCGACTACCACTTCCGCTGCCTGCCGCTGCGGCTGACGGGGCTGGACGGCGCGCCGGCGAGGGCGGTGGTGGTGGGGTAAGGGCGGGAAGACCGATGGACCGATGGACCGATGGACCGATGGACCGATGGGCCGAACGAACCTCCGGTCCTCCGGTCCTCCGTCCCTCCTCTAACAATGGATAGCCAATGCAACTTGCCATGATCGGCCTCGGCCGGATGGGTGGCAACATGACCGAGCGGCTGATGCGCGGCGGGCACGCCGTCGTCGCCTACGACCGCGACCCGGCCACCGTGCAGAAGTACGAGAAGATGGGCGCCACGCCGGCGGCCGACCTCGCGCAGGTGGTGAGCCGGCTCCAGGCGCCGCGCGTCATCTGGATCATGGTCCCCGCCGGCAAGCCGGTGGACGACACCATCGACGCCCTGCTGCCGCAGCTCGCGCCGGGCGACATCCTGATCGATGGCGGCAACTCGATGTACAAGGACTCGCGGGCCCGCGCCGAGCGGCTGGCCGCGAAGCAGATCGCCTTCATCGACGCCGGCACCAGCGGCGGCGTCTGGGGGCTGGAGAACGGCTACTGCCTCATGGTCGGTGGCGACACGAAGGCGGTGAAGCACTGCGAGCCGATCTTCCTCACCCTGGCGCCGAAGGACGGCTACCTGCACGTCGGCCCGCCGGGCGCCGGACACTACGTGAAGATGGTGCACAACGGCATCGAGTACGGACTCCTGCAGGCCTACGCCGAGGGCTACGAGGTGCTGGCCGCGTCGAAGAAGTATCCGGAGCTCGACCTGCGCGCGATCGCCGAGCTGTGGCAGCATGGCAGCGTCGTGCGGTCGTGGCTCAACGAGCTCGCCGTTGCCGCCTTCGCGCGCGACCCGCGCCTGGACGCGCTGAAGGGCTACGTCGCCGACTCGGGCGAGGGACGCTGGACGGTGGCGGAGGCGATCGAGGAAGACGTGCCGGCGCCGGTGATCACGCTGTCGCTCATCATGCGGCTCCGCTCCCGCCAGCCCGACACGTTCTCCGGCAAGGTGATCGCCGCACTCCGGAACGAGTTCGGCGGCCACGCGGTGAAGGGCAAGTGAACACGCCTGCCGCCGGCCAGGCGGTGCGCACCACCCCGCGCGTGAGCGGGCAGTACGGCATCGTGCCCGGTGCCACCGAGCGCGCCGACCCGTGCACGATGGTGATCTTCGGCGCCACCGGCGACCTCACGCGCCGCAAGCTCTTTCCCGCGCTCTACCAGCTCGCCGCCGAGCACCTGCTCGCGCCGCATTTCGCCGTGCTCGCCGTGGGGCGCGAGCCGGACGAGACGGACGACAGCTATCGCGAGAAGATGCGCGCCGCCATCGGCGAATCCGATGAGATCAAGCGCGTGGACGACGAGGTCTGGCGCTGGCTCGCCCAGCGGACCTTCTACGCCGGCGGCGACGCCACCGACATCTCGGCGTACACCACCATCTGCCAGCGGCTGGAGGAGATCGAGAAGGATCGCCCCGAGGAGCAGCGCAACCGCTTCTTCTACCTCGCCGTGCCGCCGAGCGTGTTCGAGCCCATCGTGCAGCGCCTGTCGAGTAGCGGGCTCGTGCCGCGCCACGAGGACCCGAACACGCGCCCGTGGGCGCGTGTCGTCGTGGAGAAGCCGTTCGGGCACAGCCTCGAGACGGCGTGCGACCTCAACGCCCTCGTGCTGTCGCTGTTCGCCGAGCACCAGGTGTACCGCATCGATCACTACCTGGGCAAGGAGACAGTGCAGAACGTCCTCGTCCTGCGCTTCGCCAACTCCATCTTCGAGCCGATCTGGAACCGCAGCCACATCAGCCACGTGCAGATCACCGCGGCCGAGGAGGTGGGGGTGGAGAAGCGCGGGAAGTACTACGAGGAAGCCGGCGTGGTGCGCGACATGTTCCAGAATCACCTCATGCAGCTCCTCGCCCTCACCGCCATGGAGCCGCCGCCGAGCATGACCGCCGACGCGGTGCGCGACGAGAAGGTCAAGGTGCTGAAGTCGGTGCGCTGGTTCACGCCGGAGACGATCCCCGACCTGTGGGTGCGGGCGCAGTACGCGGCCGGCGAGAGCAAGGGGAAGCCGGTGAAGGGCTACCGCGAGGAGCCCGACGTCGCCCCCGACTCGCAGACCCCGACGTACGCGGCGGCGCGCTTTCACATCGACAACTGGCGCTGGCAGGGGGTGCCCTTCTTCCTGCGCAGCGGAAAGCGGCTGAAGAAGCGCGTGTCGGAGATCGCCGTGCAGTTCCACGCGCCCCCGCACCTCATGTTCGGCGGTGAGGCGAAGGAGCACGGCGCGCTGCAACCCAATGTGCTCGTGATGCGCGTGCAGCCCAACGAGGGCGTGTCGCTGAACTTCGAGGTGAAGGTGCCCGGCGCCGCCGTGGCGATGACCCAGCACGTGGAGGTGGCGCCGGTGGACATGGACTTCAGCTACGCCGAGGCGTTCGGCGAGACGGCAGCGCCGGCCTACGAGACGCTGCTGCTGGACGTGATGATCGGCGAGGCGACGCTGTTCACCCGCAGCGACGAGGTGGAGGCGGCGTGGAAGATCATCGACCCCGTGCTGAACTACTGGAAGGCGCATCCGGCGACGCCGATGCCGACGTATCCGGCAGGGAGCTGGGGTCCGACGGAGGCCGACGAGCTGATCGCGCAGTGCGACGCCACGTGGCGCGACCCGGAGGGTGACGGGGCCGGCTGAGCCGGTGGGAGGCTCAGTCGGTTGAGGCGGGAAGCGCCGGTCAGTTCGCCTTCGTCCGCGGGTCGTCCTTGGCGTGGACGTAGTTGATGACGAACGGTCCGGTGGAGTCGATGGCGATGACGGTCTTGCCACGCGCCCTCGCGTAGTGGTGCATGCCGGCCGGCATCTCGCCGGACTTGCCCGGCTTCAATGCCTTCATCTCGCTCGCCTTGATCTCGTCGCCCGTGCCGTAGAGGAACTCGCCCGACTTCACCGTGATCTTCTCGGCGGTGGGGTGCGAGTGCGGCGCGACGGTGTAGCCGTTCGGCAATGACAGCTCGATCTCGAACGGGCCGGCCTTGGTGGGGTCACCGCTCACCACGGCCATCATCGCGCCGGCCGGGAGCGAGGGAGGCGCCTTCATCCAGGTGAGCTTCTCCGACTTCCTGCCCTGCTTCGCCACCTGGGCCGTCGCCGGCATCGCCGCGAGCGCCGCCATGGCGGCGCCGAGCAGCAGGATGCGTGACGGGTGGAACGTGGATCGTGCGCGCGCGGACATCGAGACCTCCGGATGTGGGTGGTTCTCGTGCTCCGTCGGGATTTCGACGGCGGATTGATTCTGGAGGCCGGCATCCGCAGCGCAAGTGGACCCGACCGCAGGCGGTGCCGCGCGCTGCCGGGCTCAGGGATTCGCCTGCGAGATCCCCTCGAAATCCACGAAGCCGCGCTTCGGATTGGTGTCGATGAGCTTCACGCGCACGCGCTCACCGACGTCCATGCCGCGTTCGCCGCGCATGACGCGCCCCTCCACCGGCGGCGACATGAGCCGGACGTACGTGCCGTCCTTGTTCACGCCGGTGACGATGGCGTCGTACACCGTGCCGATCCGGTGCTCGAGCAGGATCGCCCCCGCCGCCTTGCGCGCCACGCGCTCCACGCGGTTGGCCGCGTTCTCACGCTCGGTGCAGTGCGCCGCGATCGTCGCCAGCTCGTCGTCGGGATAGGGCGGCGGTGCATCGGCGATCGCCGCCTTCACCAGCCGCTGCGTCACCAGGTCGGCGTATCGGCGATTGGGCGCCGTGGCGTGCGAGTAATCGTGCGCGGCGAGTCCGAAGTGCCCCTGGTCGTCCGACGGACCCGGCTTGTCGAGCACGTACTCGCCGGGACCGAGCAGCTTCACCACGCTGAGCGAGAGGTCCGGGAAGCGCAGCGGATCGGCGGCACGGCGCGCGGCGAGGAAGGCGGCGAGCGCCTTCTGGTCCGGCGCCGGCGGCAGCGTCACGCCGTACTTCGCCGCCAGCTCGACGATGCGACCCCACCGCTTCGGCTCCCGCACCACGCGCCGGATGGCCGACCGCTGCTGCTCGGCGAGATACTGCGCGATGGCGACGTTGGCGGCGATCATGAAGTCCTCGATCAGGTCGCGCGCGCGATTCTTCTTCGTGACGGCGAGCGCCGTGACCTTGCCGTTCGTGCCGACGGCCGTCGCCTCGATCGTCTCGAACTCCAGCGCGCCGGCCCTTTCGCGCACCCGCTTGAGCAGGCTCGCCGCGCGATCCTGCAGCCAGAGCTGCTCCTCGAGCTCCCGACTGTCCGCCACCGGCGCCGGGGCCGGCCCGCTTCCCTCCAGCCAGGCGCCGAGCGAGTCGTACGCCAGCTTGGCGTGATTGACGATCATCGCGCGGTAGACCTCGTGCGAGCGTGGCGTGCCATCCTGCTCGAGCACCAGGTCGGCAACCACCGCCACGCGCTCCTCCCCCTCGTTGAGCGAGGTGAGGTTGGTGGAGAGCTGCTCCGGCAGCATCGGATAGACGCTCACGCCCGTGTACACCGACGTCGCATTGGTGAACGCGTGCCGGTCGAGCGCAGAACCCTTCGGCACCAGCGCATCCACGTCGGCAATGCCGAGCCGCACGCGAATCGCGCCATCCGGCAGCTGCTCGGCCACCTCCACCTGGTCGAGATCGCGCGACTCGGCGTTGTCGATCGAGCTCCAGAGCAGGGAGCGCAGGTCGCGCACGTCCGCTGTCAGCGACGCGGGCTTCAGCTTCTCGAGCTCGGCCTTCGCGGCAGCGTCGAGCTCGGGGGCGAACCCGCTGTCCAGGAGCGCCTGATGGGCGACGGAGTCGAATATGGACAAGGATCGGTTTGCTGAACGTGTAATTGCGTGTCATCCCGCCCGTGCGAGAGCACGTGTCGGGACCTGCTCTCCTCGCGCCGGGGCTCGGACAGCGGGGGAACGGAAAAGGCCGGATGAACGGCCTGAAAATGCCGGATCTATCCCTTGTATGAGCTGAGCTCCGCGCACCGAGGCCAGCGGCTACACCCACAAAGTCATTGAATGATTGGAACGGCATCGGGAGGCTCCAGTGCGCATGGAGTCGTCCCGGACGAGGAAATCATCATGCCGTTTCAGTAATTCCAGTCGCTTCCTTTCAATCTGCCGTTCAGGGTCTCACCCCGTATTCCTCAACCCCTGCGCGATCCCGCTCAACGTCGTGGACAGGACGGCGTCGATGGCCGGGTGATCCTTCTTACCCTGCGCGTCGAGCTCCCGTTTGCGGCGCATGAGCGAGACCTGGATCAGCGAGAGCGGGTCCACGTAGGGATTCCGCAGCTGGATCGCCGACTGCAGCACCGGATTGTCGGCGAGCAGCTGCGTGGACTCGCGGATATGCAGGATCGCGTCCACGGTGCGACGGAACTCGGCGTCGAGCCGCTCCAGCAGCGCTTCGTCGCCGCCGAGCTGCCGCACGTAGGCGCTCGCGATCTCGAGGTCGGCCTTGGCGCACACCATCTCGATCTTGCCGAGCATGTCGTCGAAGAAGGGCCAGTCGCGCGCCATCGCCCGGAGCCGCCGCAGTCCCTGCTCCGTGGACGCCTCCTCGGCGAGCGCGGTGCCCGCACCGAGCCAGCCCGTGAGCATGAGGCGGATCTGCGTCCAGCCGAACCCCCACGGGATGGCGCGAATCCCCTCGATCCCCTTCGCCGCGCCGGGGCGGAACGA
>DASURL010000121.1:0-4291 GCA_036280075.1 Gemmatimonadaceae bacterium
TCCGCGAGTAGCGGTGTCTCCTCGCTCACCCAGGGTCATTCGGCAGTGCACGAGCCGGGTGAAGCTCGACAGGAATTCGACCTGACGAGCCGGTTGTGAGGTCGCTGGCCGCAACCGCTGATTCTGACGAAAGTCGGGGCCCGGACCTCGAAACCGCTCGAGGACCGGAAAGGAACGAGACAGGCCATCACACATGATGGCATCGAATCGAGAAGTTTCGTTCCACCAGCGAGAAAGGGGCTGTCGACGCGATGTGTATCGTCGACAGCTCTTTTCATACTCGTACCCTGGACTGTCGGGCGAGCGCGGACACCGGCAGGCGAGCGACCCCCCTACTTTCCAGCCGAGCTCCCCGACGGGCACGCCGCTCCTCCTGCAAGGAGACATCATGATCGAGCAGAGCACGCGCTACGGCCTTACGACCACCGTCGACCTGCCGTATGACGAGGCGGTCGAGCGCACGCGCGAAGCGCTTCAGAAGGAGGGCTTCGGGGTCCTCACGGAGATCGACGTGAAGACCACGCTGAAGAAGAAGATCGACGTGGACTTCCGCCCCTACGTCATCCTCGGCGCGTGCAACCCGCCGCTCGCGCACAAGGCGCTGAGCGCGGAGCTGGACATCGGGCTGCTGCTTCCCTGTAACGTGATCGTGTACGCGGCAGACGAGCCAGGGAAGAGCGTGGTCGGCGCACTCGATCCCATCGAAGCGCTTTCGCTCAGCGGCAACGAAGCGATCCGTCCGCTCGCCGACGAGGTGCGTGGACGGCTGGAGCGAGTGCTCGCGGACGTGCGTCGCTCGTGAGCGCGCACGGACGGCCCGCGGTGGGGAAGGGAGTGTCGACGCCGCATGCGTGATCCATGCGCTCGCCGTAACGGATCGGCGGGCCGCGTCAGGGAATGCCGATGATGCCCGGCAGACCGCCGTCGCCGTAACCGAGCCGGCCCCGCGCGGGCATGTCGCCAGTGACGATCGGGGCGTCGGCCCACCCCTCCGGCACGGAGGTCGTCCGGTCACAGGTCGTGTCGTTCCACGACGGCGCCGCCGCGAGGAGCGCAAAGAGCGCGAGCACCGCGAGCAGGTAGTGCCGGCGCATCACCGAGCCTCCGCGATGGCCGCATCGAGCAGCTGCCGGAACTGCGGAAGCGGGAGCGCCCCTTCGACACCTTTCCCGTTCACGACGAAGGTCGGGGTGACGCGAATCCCCAGCTTGCCGGCGGCAACGTTCGCTCGCATGGTGCCCGGATTCACGTCCGGAATCGCGTAGCACTTCGCGAAGCGCGGGACGTCGAGCCCGACCTCATGTGCATACCGCTCGAAGGCGGGCAACGGATCCCGTGCCTTCTTCCACTCCGCCTGGCTGGCATAGAGCGCATCGTGCATGGGCCAGAACCTCCCCTGCTCCGCGGCGCACTCACTGGCGTGCGCGGCCTCGTCTCCATTGGGGAACATCCCCATCACGAAGGGAACATACTTGAAGAACACCTTGCCCGCCTGCACGTACTCCCGCTCGATCGACGGCTGCGTCTGGCGTGCGAAGCTGCCGCAGAAGGGACAGCCGAAGTCGCTGAAGTTCACGACCACCACGGGCGCCGTCGGGCTCCCCTTGTCGTAGCCCACGCCGGTGAGATCCACCCCCTGCACCACGACGCGGCGCGGCGACCGCTCGGACGATGCGGCGGCAAGGGGCGGCGTGTCAGCGGGAGCGGGCGCCGCACCTGTGCTCGACGACTTCGAGGCGGCCCGCCCGCTACTCGACGAAGACGGCTCCGCCGGAGCTGTCGACGTGCTCTCGGCCCGCGCGGCCGGCGACGGTGTCGCTGACGTCCGAAGGGTGACGCTGTCACGCGACGCAACCTGCGCGGCGCTGGTGTCTCGCTCGGTGCTGCTGCACGCGCCAGCGAACGCGGCGCATGCGATCACGAACGCCCGAGCAGCGATGCGCGATGGTGGAATATGAAACGACTTCATGCTCAGAGCTCCAAGTTCACGAGCTGGCCGAGGCCAGCGAGAAAGTTCGAGATCACGGTGAAGCGCCCGGTGAACAGGAGGACGCCAACCACGACGAGCAATGCGCCGGCAGCGCGCTCCAGCGGAACGATCCAGCGACGAACGCGCCTCGTGCTCGCGAGGAACCAGTTGAACCCGACGGCGGCGACGAAGAACGGAATGCCGAGGCCCAGCGTGTATGCGGCGAGCAGCACCATTCCTTCACCCATCGTCCCCTGCATCCCCGCGTACAGCAGGATGGACGCGAGCACCGGTCCGACGCACGGCGTCCACCCTGCGCCGAACGCCGCACCGGCGAGCACGGTGCCGATGTGCCCTGCCGGCTTGGACGCGAGCTGCACACGCCCGTCGCGCATCAGCCACGACGGCCGCAGCACGCCGAGCAGGTAGAGGCCGAACGCCGCGATGATGACGCCGCCGACCTGCTGCAGGAGCGGCAGCGCACGGCGGAGCGCCTCGCCCACCAGCGTGGCCGTCGCACCGAGCGCGACGAAGACGAGCCCGAAGCCGAGGATGAACAGCGCGGCGTGAATGGCCGCATGTCGCCGCGCCGTCCACCGGTCCGCGGCCGTCAGCTCGTCGAGCGTCATGCCCGTGACGAAGGTGACGTAGCTCGGCACGAGCGGGAGCACGCAAGGCGACAGGAAGGAGACGAGGCCGCCCAGGAAGGCCATGCCGATCGAGACGGAAGTCGCGTCGTTCATGGTTTCCCCTGCGGCGTCGAGGGTGATTCGGCGAGCAGGCGATCGACAGCCTGTTCGAGCGCGACCGACGTGAAGATTCCCTTCACCTCGTTCCGGATGCGTCCCTCCCGATCGATCAGGAATGACGTCGGCAGCGTTCGGGCGCCGCCGAATTCCTGGATGACGGCACCAGTGGCCATGGCGATGGGATACGTGATGCCGCGCTCACGCACGAAGTCCGCCACCACGCGCGAGCCGATGGCGTCGGTGGAGACACCGACGATCGTGAAGCCGGCATGGCGCTTCGCTTCGTAGACGCGCTGAAAGCCCGGCATCTCGATGCGGCAGGGCGGACACCACGTTGCCCAGAAGTTGACGAGGACCACCTTGCCGCGCAGCGAGGCGAGGGAGACCTGTTGCCCGTCGAGGGTGGTGAGCTGGAAGTCGGGCGCCCTGGCACCCGCCGATTGCACGCCGAAGGCGGCAGCGATCTGCGGCCACATGCGCGAGCCGATGAAGACGAGGAGCGCGACCCACAGGATCGCCTCCATGGCGGCCTGGGGCCTGATGCGTCGGAGTGTCATGAAGCGCGTGCCCTGGTGAATGCCGACCGCGCGGCGATCCTGTCGCCGGCGGAATCTGGCGCATCAGCGGTGTCCATGGGACACCGCGCCGCGGTCGGGAGACCGCGGCTCAGGCCACGCGCGGGGGGCGGAAGAGCGTCGAAGATTCGTGCGACGTCACGAACGCGGCGAGGCGGTCGAGCGGCGGCGCCTGCGCCCGGAGCGCGCGCGCCAGGGTGAAGCGTGCCCAACCGAAGCGCCCCCCTGCCCTCGTCGTCCGTCGCCACGTTCGCTGCAGCATGGCTGAAGTGTACCCCGCCGCGCACTTCGACGGCAGCCACGGCAGGCGCGGGAACGAAGAATGCTGGACGGCCCTCGTCGTCCAGCACGACGCGCGGTGACCCACTGGCAGTCGCACCGGCAGCGCCTGACGCGTTCCGCTCACGAGGAGCCAATGCCATGTGTCCGCAAGCCACCACGCCCGCCGACGCCGTCCTCGCCAACCTCGCCGGCCTGCTGCCCGAGCTGGAGGCGCTCTACAAGGACATCCACGCCCATCCGGAGCTGTCCATGCACGAGACCCGCACGGCGGGCCTCGCGGCGCAGCGGCTGGAGGCGGCCGGCTACGAGGTGGCGCCCGGCATAGGGAAGACGGGGGTCGTCGGCCTGCTGCGCAACGGTGACGGACCCACGGTCATGCTGCGCGCCGACATGGATGCCCTCCCCGTGAAGGAGGCCACCAACCTTCCGTACGCGAGCACGGTCACCAGCACCAGCGAAACCGGCGAGTCGACGCCAGTCATGCACGCCTGCGGACACGACATGCATGTCGCCTGGCTCGCCGGCGCCGCCACCCTCCTGGCGCGGCACCGCAACGAGTGGAAAGGCACGCTCATGCCGGTCTTCCAACCGGGAGAGGTGACGGCGCAGGGCGCGCAGGCGATGGTCGACGATGACATGACGCAGCGCTTCCCGTAGCCCGACGTGATCCTCGTCCAGCATGTCATGCCGCTGCCCGCGGGCGACATCGCGTCGCG
>DASURL010000122.1:0-8406 GCA_036280075.1 Gemmatimonadaceae bacterium
GACGTGCTGTACGAGCACCGGTATGCGCCGCTCGTCGCGAACGCCATCGCGTCCACGCTGGTGCGCGGCGGCGAGGCGATCGTTGCCGACCCGGGCCGCATCGCGCTCGATGCATTCCTCGACGAATGCCGCGAGCGAGGCCTCGTCGCGACCGGCGACCCCCGCGCGTGGAGCGAAGGGGAGATCAGGCAGACGGTGACGTTGTGGCGACTGCGCTGGAGCACGGACTGACGGTGAATCGTGAGACGTGAAGCGTGAGACGTGAGACGTACGGGCCAACGCCGTCACGATTCACGTCTCACGTCGTCTTCAGTTGCCCCGCCACCACCTCCGAGATGTCCAGCACCGGCACCTCGGCGCCCGACGCATTCACGCCGTCGGTCATCATCGTCATGCAGAACGGGCAGGCGACGGCGATCGCGTCGGCGCCGGTGGCGAGCAGCTCCTCGGTGCGCTCGGCGTTGATGCGCTTGCCGGTACGCTCCTCCATCCACATCCGTCCGCCGCCGGCACCGCAGCAGAGGCCGCGGTCGCGGCTGCGCGGCGGATCCACGAGCGTGATCACCGGGAGCGCGCGCTTCAGCGTCTCGCGCGGCGCGTCGTAGATGTCGTTGTAGCGGCCGAGATAGCAGCTGTCGTGGTAGGCCACGGTGAGCTTCTTCCCCTCTTCGCTGCGCAGCGGCACGCGGTCGTCCTGCAGCAGCCGGTCGATGAAGGTGCTGTGGTGGATGACCTCGTAGTTGCCGCCGAACTGCGGGAACTCGTTGCCGATCTGGTGGAAGCAGTGCGGGCAGTGGGTGACGATCGTCGTCACGTTGTAGCGATCGAGCGTCTCGATCGTGTCCTTGGCCAGCATCTGGTAGAGGTACTCGTTGCCCATGCGGCGCGCCGGGTCGCCGTGGCAGTGCTCCTCCTGGCCGAGGATGGCGAAGCTGATGTCGCACGCCTTGAGGATGCGAGCGAAGGCGACGGTGATCTTCTTCGCACGATCGTCGAACGACCCCATGCAACCGACCCAGAAGAGCACGTCGGGACGCTGGCCGCGCTCCGCCATCTCGGCCATGGTGAGGATGTCCATTCCCTGCGCCCAGTCGGCGCGGTCGCCGGGCTGGAAGGCCCACGGCGAGCCGTTGCGCTCGAGCGACTCGAACACCGGCTGCAGCTCCTCGGGGAAGCGTGACTCGGTGAGCACGAGGCCGCGGCGGAGCGAATTGATGATGTCGAGCTGGTCGATGGAGACCGGGCACTCCGTCACGCAGGCGCGGCAGCTCGTGCACGCCCAGAGCTCCTCCTCGGTGATGTAGGTGTCGAGCAGCCGGTGCCCGAGCGCCTCCGCCGGCGAGGACGCGCCGGCGTCGTGCCCCTCGCCGTGCGCGAGGGCGGGGCGAAGGAAGTCCATGCGGTCGCCGGTGACGACCGGCGCCATCTCCATCAGCCGCTGGCGCGAGTTCACGACGATCTTGCGCGGGCTGAGCGGCTTGCCGGTGATGTTCGCCGGACAGGCCGCGGTGCAGCGGCCACACTCGGTGCACGAGTAGCCGTCGAGCAGGTTCTTCCACGAGAGGTGCTCGACGTCCAGCGCGCCGAAGTGCTCGACGTCGGCCTCGAGGTCCATGCTGCGCATCACGCCCTTCTGTCCCGGCCCGCTGGTGTTCGAGAAGTAGACGTTGATGAGCGACGTGATGACGTGGAGGTGCTTCGAGTACGGCAGGTAGTTGAGGAACGCGAGGATCAGGAGGGCGTGGGCCCAGAAGAAGATCTCGTAGCGCGTGTACGCCGCCTCCGGCGTCATCATCCCGCCGAAGAGGATGCCGAGTGGGCGCGACACGAGCTTCTCCGGCCCCACGGAATCCGGGCGCGCGGCGGCGAGGAAGCCGGTGGCGAGGATCAGCGTGACCATCAGCCCCATGATCATGCTGAGGATGATCAGCGCGTCGGCATGCTCCAGGTTGTCGCCCTCCAGCCGGCGCGGATGGAGCACGAGGCGCCGGTAGAGCGCGAAGCCGACGGCGAGGATCACCAGCACCGCGAAGACGTCCTGCGACGCGGCGTACAGCGCGAAGAGCGGGCGCGGCAGGATCAGCTCGTAGCTGAAGCTGGGGAAGACGCCGGCGACGAGGATCTCGACGGTGCCGGCGGTGAGCACCATGAAGCCCCAGAAGATGAACGCGTGCATCGGGCCGGCCACCGGGTCGCGGAAGATCTTCTTCTGCGCGATGCCGATCTCGAGCACGTTCCGGAGGCGCACGAACGGGTGGTCCGTCCGGTTCTCGGCGACGCCGAGGCGCAGGTATCGAACGAGCCGCTGGACGTTCAGGGCGAAGAAGCCCAGGGCGAGGACGAGGACGAGGAGAAAGACGGCGCTTCCTGCGGTCATCAGCTGCGCTCCGGTCGGTGGTACGGCGCGCCGGCGGCGCGCGAGCGGAAGCTACCCCCGTGCGCCACGGCGTACAAGAACGCACGCGCCGACGTCTTGGGTCCGGGCCGATCTCGTATTATATTGACAGCAATGGATTTAGCCGCGCCTCGTCGCGCGGTCCGGCGCGGCGGAGCCCGCTGCGCCCTGCCCCGCCGCCCGCCGGCGGGCCCGCTGTGCTCCATGATCGGCCCCAGTGGCCCGGAGCCGGCATCCGGCTGCTCTCCCGAGCACGCCGTCTGCTCACTCGTTTCCTGGTCCGCGACCGGGACTTCGCGTGCTGGCGATTCACCCCGCACTCCGGAGGGTGCTTGTCCCGACTCCTGCTCGTCTCGAACCGACTCCCGCTGACCGCCGAGCGCCGGCGGGGAAAGCTGAACCTCAAGCCGAGCGCCGGTGGCCTCGCCACCGGCCTGCACTCCGTCCACGATCCCGGCAAGGGACTCTGGTTCGGCTGGTCAGGGCTGTACGACAAGCCGACGGAGTTCGAGCCGGAGACTGACGAGTGGAAGCGTCGCGGGTGTGTGCCGGTGCCGCTCACGCGCACCGACGTGCGCGACTACTACGAGGCGTACGGCAACGGCGTGGTCTGGCCGCTGTTCCATTCGCTCACCGACCGGATGCCGCTGCGGCCCGGTCCATGGCCCACCTACGAGAAGGTGAACCAGCGCTTCGCCGATGCGGTCGCGAAGGAGCTGCGCCCCGACGACGTGGTGTGGGTCCACGACTACCAGCTCATGCGCGTGCCGGCATTGCTGCGCGCAAGGGCGCCGGGCGCACGCATCGGCTTCTTCCTTCACATCCCGTTCCCGTCGGTGGAGATCTTCAGTGCGCTGCCCGGTCGCGAGCGCGTGCTCGAGGGGCTGCTCGGCGCCGATCTCGTGGGCTTCCACACGGCGGGCTACATGCGCAACTTCGCCGCGGCGGTGGAGCGGCTGCTGGGCCTGCCCGTGCACGGGGAGCGTGTGTCGTACGGCGGGCGCGAAGTGCGGCTCGGCGTGTTCCCCATGGGCGCCGACGTGGCGCGGTATGCGGATCCCGCGCCGAGCAAGTCGCGCACGCCGCGGCCGCCGATTGACCGCCGGCTGCTGCTCGGCGTCGACCGGCTGGACTACACCAAGGGCATCCCGCGGCGGCTGCTCGCCTTCGAGCGGCTGCTGGAGACGCAGCCGGACCTGCGCGGCCGCGTCTGCTTCCTGCAGATCGCGGTGCCGTCGCGCACCGACGTACCCGCGTACAAGCGCTTCCGACGCCAGATCGACGCCCTCGTGGGGCGCATCAACGGCGCGTACGGCACCTCGGCCTGGACGCCGGTGCAGTACGTGGCGCGGCCGGTGTCGCAGGAGCAGCTGGTCAGCCTCTATCGTACCTGCGACGTGATGGTGGTGACGCCCCTGCGCGACGGGATGAACCTCGTGGCGAAGGAGTTCGTGGCCAGCCGGGTGGACGAGGACGGCGTGCTGGTGCTGAGCGAGTTCGCCGGTGCGGCGGACGAGATGCACGAGTCGCTGCTCGTGAACCCGTACGACGTGGACAGCGTGGCGAGCGCGATGCACGATGCGCTGCTGATGAGCCCCGACGAGCGCCGTGCGCGCATGCGTTCCATGCGCCGCCGCGTGCTGCACAACGACGCCCCCCACTGGGCGAAATCCTTCCTTGCCGCGCTGGAGGAGACGGAGAAGGCGCAGCCGGTGACGCACGAGCGTCGCACGCGCACGCACCTGGATTCGGCGGTGCGCCGGCTCGTGGTGCGCGCCGCGTCCACGGCGCCGCATCGCCTCATCTTCCTCGACTACGACGGCACGCTCACCTCGCTGGCGCCCACGCCCGGCCTCGCTGCGCCAGATCGCTCGCTGCTCTCCCTGCTGCGCGCGCTCGCCGAGCAGCCGGCGACCACCGTGCATATCGCCAGCGGCCGCGATCGCAACACGCTCGACACGTGGCTCGGTGGGCTCCCCGTTGGACTGCATGCCGAGCACGGGCTCTGGTCACGCATGGCGGCGGGAAGCGAGTGGACGCGCGCTGACGTGCTCCCGGGCCTGCCGCGGCTGGCCGACATCATGGCGCTCCTCGAGGAAGCGGTGCATCGCACCCCCGGCTCGCTGATCGAGCGGAAGAGCACCGGCGTGGCCTGGCACTACCGCCAGGCGGAGCCGAAGCTCGCGGTGCATGAGCTCAAGCGGCTGCGCAGCGCGCTCACCCGGCTGCTCGAGGGCGAGGAAGCCGAGGTGCACGCCGGCCACAAGGTGCTCGAGGTGCGACTGAGCGGCGTGGACAAGGGGACGGCCATCGCGCCCACCCTCGAAGGGATCCCGATGGGCACGGCGATCATCGCCATCGGCGACGACCGCACCGACGAGCAGCTCTTCTCGGCGCTCCCACCCGATGCGATGACGATCTACGTGGGCGAGGGGCCGAGCCGCGCGCGGCTGCGACTCAGCTCGGTGGCCGAAGTGCGGCTGCTGCTGTCCGATCTCGCCCGCACGGCGCCGGGCCGCGCGGACGGGGAGAGCGCCACGGCATCGGCGGATGCGGCGCCGGGCGCGCCCAACCTGATGCTGGTGGACGCATGACGCCGCAGCTCCAGTCGTGGCTCGTCGCGGCGGCGACCGTCATCGGGCTCACGATGCTGACGCGGCTCGTGCAGCTGTTCATCGTGAGACGCGTGGGGCGCTGGGCTGCCCGCACGCGCTGGACGACCGATGACCTGGCGCTGGATCTCGTGAGGCGGGTCAGCCTGCCCTTCCTCCTCGCGATGTACGCCAACCTCTCGATCGTCTCGCTCGCGCTGCCCGCCCACACGCGCACCGCGCTCCACTGGCTGTTCATCGCGGCGTGCGTGTATCAGGCGGGGGTGTGGGGGAACGGCGTCGTCTCCTACCTGATCGCGCGCCGCCGCGCCGCCCCGGACTTCGACGGTGGCATGGCGACCACCCTCGGCGCGCTCGGCTTCGGTGTGCGCGTCCTGCTGTGGAGCGCGCTGATCCTGCTCGGCCTGCAGAATGCCGGCGTCAACGTGTCGGCGGCGCTCACCGGGCTGGGCATCGGCGGTGTGGCGGTGGCCCTGGCGGTGCAGAACATCCTCAGCGACATCTTCGCCTCCGTCGCCATCGTGCTCGACCGGCCATTCGTGATCGGCGACTTCATCATCGTCGGCGACCTGCTCGGCACGGTGGAGCACATCGGGCTCAAGACGACGCGGCTGCGCAGCCTCTACGGCGAGCAGCTCGTGCTCTCCAATGCGCAGCTGCTGCAGAGCAGCATCAAGAACTACAAGCGCATGCAGGAGCGGCGCGTGACGTTCGGCTTCGGCGTCACGTACCAGACCCCGCG
This sequence comes from Gemmatimonadaceae bacterium, assembly GCA_036280075.1. Taxonomy (GTDB): domain Bacteria; phylum Gemmatimonadota; class Gemmatimonadetes; order Gemmatimonadales; family Gemmatimonadaceae; genus AG11. Next base: position 5,750 of record DASURL010000122.1, read on the forward strand.
GAGCACGGTGGCGTCGATCCCGGGGATGATCCGGTCGGCGATCGAGCAGCAGGAGGACGTGCGCTTCGACCGGGCGCACTTCAAGGAGTTCGGCGACTCGGCGCTGGCATTCGAGGTCGTCTACTACGTGCTCTCCCCCGACTACAACCGCTACATGGACATCCAGCAGGCGATCAACCTGGAGCTCATGGAGCAGTTCGAGCGGGAGGAGATCGAGTTCGCGCATCCAATCCGGACGCTGCGCCTGCCCGACCTCAGGGATGCGGGGCTGCAGCTGACCGCCGTGCGCTGACGGTGCGCCGGCGCGTGGCTCGCGGGAGCCACGCGCCGGGCACGGATCAGTGTCCCTTGCGCGCTTCCTTCACCGCCGCGGTGAGCGCCGGCACGATCTCGGCCGCGTCGCCGACGATGCCGTAATCGGCCACCTTGAAGATCGGCGCTTCCTTGTCCTTGTTGATGGCGACGATCGTGCGGCTGGTGCGCATGCCGGCGAGGTGCTGGATGGCGCCACTGATGCCGACCGCCACGTAGAGCTGCGGGCTCACCTGGCGACCCGTCTGGCCGATCTGGTCGCTGTGCGGGCGCCAGCCGTCGTCGGTGACGGCGCGCGTGGCGCCGACCGCCGCATTGCCGAAGGCGTCGGCGAGATCTTCGACGAGCTTGAAGTTCTCCTTCGCCTTGAGTCCGCGGCCGCCGGAGATGATGATCGGCGCCTCCCCAAGGTCGGGGCGGCCCTTCGCGCCTTCCTTCACCTCGGTGACCGTGACCGTGGGACCGGATGCCGGCGTGGCCTGCACCGTCTCCACGCGCGCCGACTTCGGCGCTTCGGCCGCCGTGAACGCACTCGGCCGCACGGTGATCACCACCGGCGAGCCGGTGATGGTGAGCGAGGTGATCACCTTGTTGGCGTACGCCGGGTGCTTCACGGTGATGCTGTCGCCGTTCACCGTGAAGTCGCTCACGTCGCTCGCGATGGGCGCATCGAGCCGCGCCGCCACGCGCGGGCCGAGGTCGCGCCCCTGCGCCGAGAAGCCGAGCACCACCGCACGATAGCCGCCCGCCTTCGCGCGGTCGGCGAGGGTGGCGGCGAGCGACTCGCGCGCGAACTTCGCGAAGTCCGCACTCTCGGCGACGAACACCACGTCCGCGCCGTACCTGCCGAGCTGCTCGGCCTTGCCGCCGATGCCGGGCTCGCCGGCGAGCAGCACGTGGACTTCGCCACCGCCCGAGGCGTCGGCGAGCTTGCGCGCCGCCGTCACTGCCTCGAAGGCCACCTTGCGCAGCTCGCCGCCGCGCGTCTCCGCGAATGCAAGAACGTTCGCCATCAGAGCACCTTCGCTTCGGTCTGGAGGAGTCGCACGAGCTCGGGAACGGCAGCGGCACCTTCGCCGATGATGCGGCCGGCGGGACGCTCGGGCGGCAGCTCCGCCTTCGCGACCGTGACGCGCACGGGCCCGAGCTGCGCGGGCTTCGACTCGAGCGGCTTCTTCTTCGCCGCCATGATCCCCTTGAGCGACGGATAGCGCGGACGCGCCACGCCCTCGTCGATCGTCACCACGGCGGGCAGGGGAAACTCCACCAGCTCCGCAGCACCTTCCAGCTCGCGCCGCGCGGTGCCCTTGCCATTCTCGATGCTGAGCTGCGACGCCGCGGTCACGCAGGGCAGGCCGAGCAGCTCGGCGACGGCGGTGCCGACGACGCCGGCCGAGGTGTCGAATGCGTGCTTGCCGAAGAGGATGAGGTCGTAGCCGCCGGATTTGAGCTCGGCGGCGAGCGCCTTCGCGACGGCGATGCCGTCCACGGGCACGGTGTCCGTCCTGAGCTGCACGGCGCGATCGGCGCCCATGCTCATCGCCTTGCGCAGCGGCTCCTGCACGTTGTCGGGGCCGAGGGCGTAGACGACGGTCTCGCCGCCACCCGACTTCTCGTTGATCTGGAGCGCGGCTTCCACCGCGTAGCCGGCGAAGTCGTCGATGTCGAACTTCAGCCCGGCCTCATCGATCGCGGCGCCCGAGGCGGCGATCCTGAAGCGCGACTCGGAGTCCGGAGTGCGCTTGATGCAGACGGCAATTTTCACCGTCGGTCTCCCGTGTGAAGGTTACTTGAACGCGTTGAGCCCGGTCACGGCCTGGCCGAGGATGAGCGAGTGGACGTCGTGCGTGCCCTCGTACGTGTACACGCTCTCCAGGTTGGCCATGTGGCGCATGGCGGCGTACTCGGCGAGGATGCCGTTCGCGCCGAGCAGGCGGCGCGCTTCGCGCGCGATGTCGGTGGCCATATTGACATTGTTGCGCTTGGCCAGCGACACCTGCTGCGGCGTCATCGTGCCGGCGTCCTTCAGGCGGCCGAGGTGCAGCGAGAGGAGCTGCGCCTTGACGATCTCGCTCAGCATGTCGGCCAGCCGCACCTGCTGGATCTGGAAGCCGGCGATCACCTTGTCGAACATCACGCGGTGCTGCGCGTAGTCGAGCGCCTCCTCGAAGCACGCCATCGCGGCGCCGATGGCGCCCCACGAGATGCCGTAGCGCGCCTGGGTGAGGCACATGAGCGGGCTCTTGAGCCCACCCGACTTGGGGAGGATGGCGTCCTTCGGCAGCTGGACGTCCTGGAACACCAGCTCGCTCGTGTCGCTCGCGCGGAGGGAGAGCTTCCCCTTC
>DASURL010000123.1:0-18514 GCA_036280075.1 Gemmatimonadaceae bacterium
GTCGCTGCGCGACGGGGGGCCCTCTCCCCCGACCGCCTTTTCGCTCGTTCCTCGCGACGGCGGTCGACCCCTCCCCCAACTTCGGGGGAGGGGTTGGTGACAGGGTGAGCCCGTGCACGGAGGTGGGTTTCGCACGGAGCCGCAGTTCTCCCCCTCCCCCGCGAAGCGGGGGCAGGGGGCCGGGGGGAGGGGGCCCTCCGCGCGCGAGACACACTCCGCCAGCAGGCACGGACTAGGAGCCCTCCTCCTTCCCGGACGCCGCCTCCAACGCAAACACCCTCCCCCACGCATCCGTGGAGGAGGGTGCCTCGTATCCGTCCCGCCGATCCGCCTCAGCCGATCATCGTCCCGCCGATCCGGAATCGCCGATCCGCCGAATCCGCCGCTCGGCCTCTACAGCGCCGTCGCGGCGGAGCCGGGGGCGGAGTGAGCCACGGAGCCGGGCTCGTCCAGCAGCGGATAGCCCTCGCTGCGCGCCACGTACGTGGCCGTGGTGATGTCGCCCGCCACGTTCAGCGTGGTGCGGCACATGTCCAGGACGCGGTCCACGCCCAGGATGATGCCGATGAGCGCCGGGTTCACGCCGATGGTCGTAAGCACCAGGATGATGAACGGAATGCTCCCCGACGGCACGCCCGCCGTGCCGATGCCGCCCAGGATGGCCAGGTACGCCACCGTGATCTGGTCGCCCAGCGACAGGTGCACGCCGGCGATCTGCGCCAGGAACAGCACCGTCACGCCCTCGTACAGCGCCGTGCCGTTCTGGTTGGCCGTGGCGCCCACCGTGAGCACGAACGAGTTGATCTGCGGCGGCACGCCCAGGTTCTCCTCGCTCACCCGCAGCGCCGTGGGCAGGGTCGCGTTCGACGACGACGTGCTGAACGCCGTGAGCATCACCGTCCGGATGCGGCGAAAGAACTCCACCGGCGAGATGCGCGACAGCAGCCGCACGGAGACGGAGTACACGCCGAACATCTGCAGGGCCAGGCCCAGCAGCACCGTGAGCATGAACCACGCGAGGGTGCCCAGCAGGTCCAGCCCGAAGCCCGCCGTGTTGGCGAACAGCAGGGCGAACACGGCGATGGGCGCCATCTTCATGATGACCTCGATGAGCTTGACCGAGATCTCGAAGAGCGACTCCATCACCTTGAGGAACGGCGCCGCCAGGTTGCCCACCAGCGTGGCCGCCACGCCCAGCGCCAGCGCGAAGAACATCAGGTGCAGCAGGTTGGGCGTGGCGCCCGACACGCTGGCCAGCGGGTTGGAGGGGATGAGCGTCTCCACCGCCTCCTGCAGGGCCGGCTTCTTTTCCGCGGGCGCGCCGGACGTGGCCGCCTCTACCCGCTGCGCCGCCTGCTCGCCGTAGCGGGCCTCCAGGGCGGCCGCCGTGGCATCGGACAGGCGCTCGCCGGGGCGGATGGTGTTGGCCAGCGTGATGCCGATGACGACGGAGATGGCCGACACCACCAGCGTGTACGCCAGCGACTTGAGGCCCACGCGGCCCAGCTTGCGGATGTCGCCCACGCCCGCCACGCCCACCACCAGCGCGGAGAACACCAGCGGCACCACCACCATCAGCAGCAGCCGCACGAACAGGCCGCCGATGGGCTGCGCCAGGTTGCGCACCGTCCACTGCACGCCCGGGTGGTTGGCGCCCAGCGTGGCGCTCACGATGAGCCCCGCCACCGCGCCGCCCACCAGGCCGATGAGGATGCGGGTGTGCAGCGGCATGCCGCGGGGTCGATCGTCCGTCCGGTTGTCCAGGTCCGTCGTCATCTCCCGCTCCCACGCGTTGGGATCCCCCCGCGTGCCGTCCGGTCGCTCGTCCACGTGTGCCGTTGGTTGTATCAGGGAAAAGCAGGTCGCGCGCGATCGCGTTCACCGCGCGGGCCGTCGTCCGGTGGGTACTGCCCGAGTCTCGCCGCGCGGCGCCGGGGCCGCGCGCAGGGGCCCGATTCTACGCGCTCCGGACGGTGCTGCGCAACTAGCAGTGGGGAACGCGTGCCTCGCGCGCGACGCCTGACCTCGGAGCACGGCCCGGGATGTGGCGAACGCCGGTGTTCATCCCGGGTCCAACGGGCGCGCGGGACGGGCAGCGGCAGCCGGACGGGGAGGAGGTCTGTCGCCCGCCCGCGCGGAATGCAGGAGGCGGCGGGCCGCGCGGTGCACGAGGGCCGTCGCGAGCGCGGCCACGGCGACCGTCGCCAGGCTGTAGCCGCGCGTCAGGCGGCCCGTCGCGGCGGCCCCCAGCAGGCCGGCCAGGGCCAGGGCGTGCAGGGCCGGCAGGGCCGCCGCCCAGCGGCTACGTGGTCCGCGCATACGACGCGGTGGACGGCGGGGCGGGCGCCGGGTCCCGGTCACGCAGGTGCCAGGGGGCGTTGATGATCACCACCTGCGGGCCGCCGCGCAGCAGCAGCAGCCCCTTGAGCAGCGTGGCCCGGTGGCTGTGGAGCAGAAAGTGGTACCAGCGATGCTCCACCAGCTCGGGGACGAACACGCCCACGTACCGGCGCGGGTTCTCTGCCCCCAGCCGGCGCACGTACTGGAGCACGGGGTCAAAGAACTCGCGGTACTCCGACGCGATCTCCACCAGCCGCGGCGGCGTGATCCCCGCCTGGGCGAACGGCAGCTCCACGTACTCGCGCCAGCGCGCCCGCAGGGGATCCATGTTGGGCTCCTGCGTCAGGATGTGCAGCACGTGCACCTCCGGCGACATGCTGGCGGCCAGCCGCAGCGCCTTGCGCCCCACGCGGTCCAGCCGCTTGAGCGGCACCACGATCACGGGCGGCGGCGGATCGTCCAGCTGCAGCGGGCCGTCCACCTCCACCTCCCGGTCGATGCTCTCGTTGAAGCGGCGGATGCGCGAGAACAGCAGCACGAACGCGGGCACCACCACCACGGCCAGCCACGCCCCCTCCGTGAACTTGGCGACGATGATGACGAGCAGCGTGACGCCCGTGGCCACGGCGCCGCACCCGTTGAGCAGCATGGACCGGCGCACGCGGCCGCTGCCGTCGCCCTCGCGGCGCCAGTGCGCCACCATCCCCGCCTGCGACAGCGTAAAGGCCAGGAACGCCCCCACGGCAAAGAGCGGGATCAGCCGGTCCGTCACCCCGCCGAACGCCACCAGCAGCGCGCCCGAGAGCACGGCCAGGATCACGATCCCCGTGGAGTACACCAGCCGGCGCCCCAGGTGGGCGAACTCCGCCGGCAGGTAGTCGTCCAGGGCCAGCACCCGGCACAGCCGGGGAAAGTCCGCGAAGCTGGTGTTGGCCGACAGCGCCAGCACGCAGACAATGGAGGCCAGCGTCACGAAGTACATGGGCCCGCGCCCCCACACGGCGCCCACCAGCTGCGACAGCACGCTCTCGTACCCCGCCGTGCCCGGGCGCGTGGCCGAGATGCCGTACGCGTTGGCCAGGAACGCGATGCCCGCCAGCAGCATGATGAGGATGGCGATGATGGACGTGAGCGTGCGGCGCGCCATCTTTGCCCGCGGCTCCCGGAAGATGGGGACGCCGTTGCTCACGGCCTCCACGCCCGTCATGGCCGTGCACCCGCTGGCGAACGCGTGCATCAGCAGCCACAGCCCCGCGACGGTTCCCGTGGCGGCCAGGGGCGTGGGCGGCGCGCGCACGGGCACGGGGTCGCCGCCGGACGTGAGCGTCCGGATCACGCCGTAGCCGATCGTGAGCCCCAGGGTGACCACGAAGGCGTAGGTGGGGATCATCCACAGCAGCCCCGCCTCGCGCACGCCGCGCAGGTTGACCGTGGCGATGAGCACCAGCAGCGCCATGCAGATGGCCAGCGTGTACGGCTGCAAGCCGGGAAACGCCGAGATGATGGCGCCCGCCCCCGCGCTGATGGCCACGGCCACGTTCAGGATGTAGTCCACGGCCAGGGCGCTGGCGGCCAGCAGCCCCGGCCCGCGGCCCAGGTTGCGGCTGGCGACGGAGTACGAGCCGCCACCGTCCGGGTACGCCGCGATGGTCTGGCGGTAGGACAGGTAGACGATCACCAGCAGGCCGATGATGACGGCGCTGAGCGGCCCCATGTAGTGCGGCGCGAACACGCCCAGGGGCAGCAGCACCGTGAGCGCCGCCTCGGGCCCGTACGAGGCGGACGCGAGGGCGTCCAGCCCCAGCACGGGCACGCCGGACAGCGGCCCGATCTTTTGCTCCTCGTGCTCGTCCGTGCGCAGCCGCCGTCCCAGCAGCACGCGCCGTATCCCTGCGATCATCCCGTGCCGGCGGTCGTTTCGTGAATTCGAGGTACTCTGGATTCGGGCTGCCGAGCACCAACCGTGCCGGTGCTGCAGCAGGGATTCCGCCAGCGAGTTCGCGACACGTGGACAGTGTTCTCGGCCCGTGCGCGCGCGTGGAATGGACGGGAGGGGACGGAGCGCCGTTCAACCTCCCCCAGGGGTTGTCGGGGGAGGTGGGCGAGCCTCACGAGCCCGGAGGGGGCGCCCGCGCGGACGTTGCCATCGTGCACGAACGTCGGCCTTCCCGTGATCCTGCACCGACGCCTGCCCCTGTCCCGCGAAAATTCTCCGTCCGCACACCTTGAGGCGCGGTTGCGCGGCGCGTTATGTTATCCAGTTCCATCCCTTCGCAAGCTCAACGCTGACGGATACATGCGCGCCGACGAGATCCGCTCCCGATTCCTGGACTACTTTGCCCGCCAGGGCCACACCGTGCGCCCGTCGTCCTCGCTCATCCCCAAGGACGACCCCACGCTGCTGTTCACCAACGCCGGCATGGTGCAGTTCAAGAAGGTCTTCCTGGGCATGGAAGACGTGCCCTTCACCCGCGCGACCACGTCGCAGAAGTGCGTGCGCGCGGGCGGCAAGCACAACGACCTGGAGCAGGTGGGGATCACGGCCCGGCATCACACCTTCTTCGAGATGCTGGGCAACTTCTCGTTCGGCGACTACTTCAAGCGCGATGCGATCCGCTTCGCCTGGGAGCTGGTGACGAACGAGCTCGGTATCGATCCCTCGCTGCTGCGGGCGACGGTGCATTACAGCGACGACGAGGCGTTCGCGTTGTGGCAGGAGGTCGCCGGGCTGAAGCCTGAGCGCATCTACCGCCTTGGCGACAAGGACAACTTCTGGCAGATGGCCGACACCGGCCCCTGCGGGCCGTGCACGGAGATCTACGTCGACCTGGCGAAGGTGGCGAAGGACTTCCGCTTCCCCGAGGGCGCGACGGGGGAATGGACGGAGCTCGATCGCGCAGAGTTCTCCCAGGAGGCGTTCGTCGAGGGCGCCGAGGCGGGGCGGTTCCTCGAGATCTGGAACCTGGTCTTCATGCAGTTCGACCGCCAGGCGGACGGCACGCTCATTCCGCTGCCGCGGCCGTCGGTGGACACCGGCGCGGGGCTCGAGCGCATCGCGGCGGTGAAGCAGGGGGTGACGAACAACTTCCACACCGACGTCTTCGCGCCGCTGATCGCGAAGGTGGAGGAGGTGGTCGGCTTCGACTACTGGGGACGGGGCAGCGACGAGCTGCGCACGGGGGTGAAGATCCGTGGCGGCCGCGGGGGAAGCGACGTGGTCCCGAATGCGGTGGACCCGGCGAGCTTCCGCGTGCTGGCGGATCACGCGCGCGCGGTGGCGTTCCTGCTCGCCGACGGCGTGTTCCCGAGCAACGAGGGGCGCGGCTACGTGCTGCGTCGCATCCTGCGTCGTGCCGTGCGTCATGCATGGCTCCTCGGACGCCGCGAGCCGACGCTGGTGTCGGTGGTGCAGGCGGTGATCGACACGATGGGCGACGCCTATCCCGAGCTGCGGCAGCGGGCCGAACACCTGCTGCAGACGACGCGGATGGAGGAGCTCGCGTTCCTCGCGACGATCGAGGGCGGCCTCGCGCGCTTCGAGCAGCTTGCGCCGGCGCACACCACGCAGGGCGGGCTCGCGGTGCGCGGGACGATCAGCGGCGAGGACGCGTTCAAGCTGTACGACACCTTCGGCTTCCCGATCGACCTCACCGAGCTGATGGCGCACGAGCGCGGCTACACGGTGGACATTCCCGGCTTCGAGGCGGCGCTCGGCCGCCAGCGCACGCGCTCGAAGGACGAGCGCAAGTCGCGGAAGCTCGGCGTGGAGGCGGACGTGCTGGGCGACCTGTCCACGTGGGAGCGCGCCGCGGGCGAGCAGGAGGACGCGCGGTTCGTCGGCTACGACACGGTGGAGGTGGATACGCAGGTGGCGGCGATCCGTCGCCTCGAGGGCGATCGCGTTGCGCTCCTGCTGCGCGAGTCGCCGTTCTATGCGGAGTCCGGCGGGCAGGTGTCGGACGAAGGCGAGATCGTCGGCAAGGGCTGGCGGGTGGACGTGGACGGCGTGCGCAAGGTGGACGGCCGGCCGGCGGCGATCGGCACGCTGACCGGCGAGTTCCACTTCGGCCCGGTGACGGCCCGCGTGCCGAGCGCCCGTCGTCACGACACCGAGCGCAACCACACCGCCACGCACCTGCTGCATGCGGCGCTGCGCCGCGTGCTGGGCGAGGCGGTGCACCAGGCGGGGTCGCTCGTCGCACCCGACCGGCTGCGGTTCGACTTCACGCATCACGGTCCCGTTGGCGCGGCGCGGCTGCAGGAGGTGGAGGCGCTCGTGAACCAGGCCATCTGGCGCGCCACGCCCGTGACGTGGAGCGAGATGCCGTTCGCGGATGCGCGCGCGAAGGGCGCGATGGCGCTTTTCGGCGAGAAGTACGGCGACGTGGTGCGCGTGGTGGACGTGGCCGGCGAGTCCATGGAGCTGTGCGGCGGCACGCACGTGCGCAACACGGCGGAGATCGGGCTCCTCGTGGTCGTCGGCGAGAGCGGCGTGGCGAGTGGCGTGCGCCGCATCGAGGCGCTCACCGGACCAGGCGCGTTCGCGCACCTCAAGGAGCGCGAGCGTGCGCTGCAGCAGGTGGGCGACCTGCTGAAGGCGCCGGCCGAGCAGGTGGAACGGCGCGTGGAGCAGCTGCTCGAGGAGCGCCGCGGCCTCGAGCGGAAGCTCGACGAGGCGATGCGGAGCGGCGGGGGCGACGAGCTGCAGCAGCTCATCGCGGCCGCGAAGCCGATCGGGGCGAACGGAGCCCGGCTGGTGGTGGGCGCCGTGCATGCGCCGGACGTGAAGTCGCTCCAGGCGATGGGCGACGCGCTGCGCGAGCAGCTTCGCAGCGGAGTGGGCGTGATTGCCACGCGCCTGGAGGAAGGCAAGGGGGCACTCCTGGCCGTGGTGACGGACGACCTTCGCGAGCGCGGCGTGCGAGCGGATGCAATCGTGCGTGAGGTGGCGGCGGTTGCCGGCGGCCGAGGTGGTGGCAAGCCGCACATGGCGCAAGCCGGCATTCCGGACGCTGCACGCATCGACGAGGCGCTGGCGCAGGCGCCGGCGCTCGTCGCCGCCCTGGTGGGCGCTCCGTGACGTCGGTCGCGGAATGGCTCGGCCGGCGCGAGCCGGCGCCGCCCGCGGCGCTGCTGCTGCGGCTCCGCGAGGCGCTGGGACACGACGCCGAGCGCGATGCCGGTGATGCGGCCGACGCGTGCCTTGCTGCCGGGGAGCGGCTCCTGGCGAAGGTGCTCCGCGAGGGGGACGCGAGCCGCGACCACGCGCTCGATCTCCTGGCGGCCGACGCGCTCGTGACGTACGCCTTCGAGGCCGCGAGCGGGCGACCGGACGCGCTTCCCGCCCTTGCCGCGCGTGCGATGGCGCGCATGGCGACGCTCGGCGGGGCGGACGTGGCAACAACGTCCGCAGCGCACGCATAGCGCGCGCGAACAGCGCCGGCGAGCCGATGATCGACCTGCATTCCCATCTCCTGCCCGGCGTGGATGACGGCTCCCCGTCGGTGGAACGGTCGGCGCCGGTGCTGAAGCGCTTCGCCGACCAGGGCGTGGAGTGCGTCGTGCTCACGCCGCACCTCACGGCGTCGCGCGTCGCGCAGGCGCCGCACGCGCGACATGCCGAGCTGCTGCAGGCGCTTCGCGCTGCGGTGCCGGATGGCCCGGAGCTCCGGCTCGGCTGGGAGATCATGCTCGACGAGCCGAATGTGGACCTTCGTGCCCGGGAGCTCGCGCTCGGCGAGTCCACGGCGGTGCTGGTGGAATTTCCTCGCGTGGCAGTGCCGGCGCGCGCGGGCGCGGAGCTGTCGCGCATCCGCGGCAGCGGGCTCGTGCCCGTGCTCGCGCATCCGGAGCGCTACTGGGGATGCACGCCGGAGAAGGTCGTCGAATGGCGGGCTGCCGGCGCGGTGATCCAGATGGACGTCGCGAGCCTGGCGGGGCGGGGCACGATCGCCGCGACCGCGCGCGCCCTGCTCGCCGACGGGCTGGTCGATCTCTTCTCGAGCGACAACCATGGCGACTCGCGCGCGCTCGCTTCGGCGCGCGACTGGCTCCTGCAGCACGGGACGCCGACGCACGCCGAGCTGATGACCGAGACGAATGCACGGCGGCTGCTCGCCGACGAGCCGGTGCTTCCGGTGCCGCCCCTGCGTCGCATCGGCGGCGTGCTGTCGCGCCTGGGCGGCATCCTGCGGCGCTGACTCGACCACTCACCACACGGATTGAAATGACCTCACCCTTCGCGGAAGCACTTCGAGAGCTTGCGGCAACGGCGGAACGCGTGGCCTCCGAGCTCGGCCCCACGATGGATCGCGCGCTGGAGATGGTGCAGTCCACCGTGACGCGGGGCGGGACGCTCTTCTTCTGCGGCAACGGCGGGAGTGCCGCGGACGCCCAGCACATGGCGACGGAGTACGTGGTGCGCTACATGCGGAACCGGCGCGCCTATCCGGCGATCGCGCTCACCACCGACACCTCGCTGCTCACGGCGGCGGGGAATGACATCGGGTTCGAGAACGTGTTCGCGCGCCAGGTGGAGGCGCTGGCGAAGCAGGGCGACCTGCTCATCATCCACTCCACGAGCGGCAATTCACCGAACGTGCTGCGGGCGGCAGACGCGGCGCGCGCGGCGGGCGTGCAGGTGCTCGCGTTCAGCGCGCGCGACGGGGGCGCGCTCAGGGCGCTCGCCGACCACAACGTGATCATCCCCACGTCCCGCACCGATCGCGCGCAGGAGCTCCACCTCTGCATCGAGCACGTGATCTGCGACGCCGTGGAGCGGACGCTGTGATCAAGCTTTCGGGAGCTCGCGCCCTCGTGACGGGCGGGTCGCGCGGCATCGGCGCGGCGACGGCCCGCCTGCTGGCCCAGTCCGGCGCGCAGGTGGTGGTCGGCTACCGGTCGCGCATGGCGGACGCGACGCGGGTGGTGGAGGAGCTGCGCGCCTTCGGCGTCAGCGCGGAAGCGTTCGGCGCCGACATCTCCACGCGCGAGGGCGCCGAGTCGCTGGTCGCCGAGACGCTCAGGGTGTTCGGCGGACTCGATCTGTTCGTCGGCAACGCGGGCATCTGGCCGGCGGAGGAGGTTCCGCTCACCGAGATGGACGACGAGCGCTGGCTGCGCACGATCCGCGAGAACATGGATTCCATCTTCTACACGACGCGCGCGGTGGCGGGGGCGATGTCCGATCGCGGGCGCATCGTGCTCGTGTCGAGCACGGCGGGGCAGCGCGGCGAGGCGATGCACGCCGACTATGCCGCCACCAAGGGCGCGGTGATCTCGTTCACGAAGTCGCTCGCGGTGGAGCTCGCGCCACGCGAGATCACGGTGAACGCCATCGCGCCGGGGTGGGTGGACACCGACATGGTGGCCGAGCCGATGGCGGGAGAAGGACGAGCGAAGATCGCGTCGTCCATCCCGCTCGGCCGCGTGGCGACCGCGGAGGACATCGCGGGGCCGATCCTCTTTCTCTGCTCGCCGCTCGCGCGCCACATCACCGGCGAGATCCTCAACGTGAACGGCGGGAGCGTGCTCTGCGGATGATCGTCCTCCTCTTCGTGGGTGGCACCATCTCGATGAAGCACGATGACGCGCTGGGCGGCGCCGTGCCGGCGCTGAGCGGCGAGGAGATCGTGGCGGCGACGCGCGGACTGCGCGACGTCGCGCCGCTCGAGCTGGAGCAGTGGGGGCGTTTCCCGGGCCCGCACATGACGGTGGAGCGCATGTGGGCGCTGCGGAGCCGGATCGCCGAGCACCTGGCGCGTCCGGAGGTCGGGGGCGTGGTGGTCACGCACGGCACCGATACGCTGGAGGAGACCGCGTACCTGGTCGCACGCTCGGTGGCCGCCGACAAGCCGGTGGTGTTCACGGGCGCAATGCGTCCGGCGAGCGACATCGGCTGGGACGGCCCGTCCAACCTGCTCGACGCGACGCGCGTGGCAGCGAGCCCCGAGTCACGCGGTGGTGGCACGCTCGTGTGCATCGGCGAGCGCATCCACAGCGCGCTGGAAGTGGGGAAGACGCACACCGAGGCCCGCGACGCGTTCGAGAGCCCGGGTCTTGGCGCGCTCGGCGAGGTGGACGAGGGGGTGGTGATCTACCACCGTGCGGTGCGCCACATGCCGGCGCCGATCATGCCGGAGCAGCCAGCGATGCCGGTGGACCTCGTGGCCGCGTATGCGGGCGCCGACTCGCGGCTGCTCGATGCGTCGCGCGAGAGCGGCGCGCGCGCGGTGGTGCTCGCGGCGATGGGCCGTGGCAACGTGCCGCCCGCGATGTTCGACGGCGTGGTGCGATGGGTGGAGAGCGGCCGCCCGATCCTCGTCAGCTCGCGCGCGCAGCGCGGCCGCGTCGGCGCGAGCTACGCCTATCCCGGCGGTGGTCGCCAGCTGCTCGACGCGGGCGCCATCTTCGCGTACGGGCGGCGCCCCGGGCAGGCGCGGATCGAGGCCATGCTCGCGCTCGGTGCCGGCTACGACCACGCGCAGCTGCACGCGCTGTTCGGGGACACTTGACGCGGATCGGCGACGGTCGTATCATGTCGCCAGACAATCGAAGTGCACTCCGTGGTCATTTGCCGCCTATTGCAGCCACGTTAAACAAATGCTAAAACGCGAATGCCTGGCGGCTCGCCGGGCGTTCTTGTTTTCGGCCCGCAGCGACCCTTCGGCATCGCATCATCGCGAGGAGTAATCGCATGACGAGCGTTGCCGAAGTCCGCAGGGACGTAGTCGAGCCGTGGGGATCCACCCGTACCGTCCGCGTCGCGCTGGCTGGATGCGGTGCCGTGGGAAGCGCGCTGCTCCGGGCGCTGGATGCACGGCAGGACGCGCTCGCGCGGCGCTTCGGGAGGCGCGTGGAGATCACGCGCGTCCTGGTGCGCGACCTCGGGAAGCAGCGCGCCGCCGACCTCGATCACGCGCTGCTCACGACGCGGCTGGACGACTTCCTCGCCAGCGAGCCCGACGTGGTGATCGAGGCGATCGGCGGCCTGGATCCGGCGCGGCGCATCGCGGAGTGGGCGCTGTGCAACGGACGCGAGCTGGTGACGGCGAACAAGGAGCTGCTCGCCGCGCACGGCACGGCGCTGCACGCGCTCGCGCGGCAGCACGGGGGGACGCTGCGCTACGACGCCGCCGTTGGCGGGGGCGTGCCGGTCCTGCGGCTGCTCGACGATGCGCTCGGCGCCGGCACGCCGTCCCGGGTGCGCGGCATCCTGAACGGCACGACGAACTACGTGCTCGGCCGCCTCGAGCGGGGGTGCTCGCTCGATGATGCGCTCGTGGCGGCGCGCGATGCCGGCTTCGCGGAAGCGGACGCCTCGCGCGACCTCGACGGCCGCGACGCAGCGGCGAAGATCGCCCTCGTCGCGTGGGCCGCCTATGGCGTGGCGCCGGAGTCACTCGACGTCGGTCGCCGCTCGTTGCTTCCCGACCCCGCCCGCTACGTGCGACTCGCGCAGCGCGTCGGTGGCGTGGTGCGCCAGGTGGCGGAGTGTGCGCTCACCGGCTCGTCGCTGGCTGCGAGCGTGGAGCCGGTCATCGTGTCGCCCGCGAGCGCGCTGGGCCGCGTGCGCGACGAACAGAATCACGTGGAGGTCGACACCGGCTGGAGCGCGCCGCTGACCGCGTCCGGTCCGGGCGCTGGCGGGGCGCCGACGGCGACGGCGCTGCTGGCGGATTTCGTCTGTACCGCGCGGCCGCCGGTCCGGGACGGCGTGGCCGGCTGCGGACCGGACCTGCGCACGAGCGACTGGGCGATCGAGGTCGTCGGCGCGCCGCGGCTGCTGCATCGCGCGGTGCCGAAGTGTGGCCTCGTGTACACCGACCATGCGGCCACGCGCGCGTGGACCGTGGCGCGCGGCCTGGCGGCGGCGGAGGTGGATCGCGTGCTCGCCGAGCTGCGCGCGCAGGGCGGGGACGCCATCGCCGCGCGGCTGGACGAGACGCTGTTCGGCGACGGCCGCGACCTGGCTTCGTCCGCTGCGCGCGAGCTGGTATCGTGAGCGCCTTCGCGGTCGCTGCTCGCGCCGCGCTCGAGCACGAGCTGACCGGCCCGGCGAGTGCCCCCGTGGTGCTCGCGCTGGGCGGGATCTCCGCCACGCGCCACGTCGTGAGCACGGTCGAGGATCCGGCGCCGGGCTGGTGGGAGGGAATCGGTGGCGACGGTCGCGCCCTCGACACCACGTCGCGTCGCGTGCTTGGCGTGGAGTTCCTCGACGGCGGCTGCAACGAGGACGGCACGCCGGCGCGCGTGGTGACGACGCACGACCAGGCGGCGG
Source organism: Gemmatimonadaceae bacterium (assembly GCA_036280075.1). GTDB lineage: Bacteria > Gemmatimonadota > Gemmatimonadetes > Gemmatimonadales > Gemmatimonadaceae > AG11. Next base: position 12,620 of record DASURL010000123.1, read on the forward strand.
CGATCGTCGAGCTGCTCGATGCACTCGAGATCGACCAGCTCGATGCCGCGATCGGCGCGTCGTACGGCGGCATGGTGGCACTCGCACTGGCGGAGCGGTGGCCGGAGCGCGTGCGCCGGCTGGTGGTGATCAGCGCGGCCCACGAAGCGTATCCGATGTCCACCGCACTCCGCGCGCTGCAGCGAGCCACGGTGGAGCTGGGGCTGCGGAGCGGCAACGCGAGGGAGGCGATGATCATCGCGCGCGGGCTGGCGATGACGACCTATCGGTCCGCGCGCGAGTTCGCGGAGCGGTTTCCGCCCGCGCCACTCGCCGGTGCACGGGCGTCGCTGCAGGCGGAGCTCGACGTCGAGCGCTACCTGCGCCACGCCGGCGAGCGGTTCGCCGAGCGAATGCGCCCGGCGCGCTTCCTCGCCCTGTCGCTCTCGGGGGACCTGCATCGGGTGCGTCCCGAGCAGGTCCGGGTGCCGACGACGCTCGTCGCCGCGCAGGGCGACACGCTCGTGCCGCCGTCGCAGATGCGCGAGCTCGCACGGCGGCTGCCGCGGCTCCGCGCCTTCCACACCCTGCGGTCGCGACGCGGCCACGACGCGTTCCTCACCGAGACCGGCCGACTGAACCGCCTGCTCACCACGATCCTGGACGACTGAGATGACGACGTCCCTGCACCAGCATCCCGCCACGCGCGCCGTGCGCGCCGGCATCGCGACCGACGAGCACCATCGCGCGGTCGTGCCGCCCATCCACCTGTCGTCCACCTTCGCGTTCGACGGCTTCGACCGGAAGCGTCGCTACGACTACACGCGCTCCGGCAACCCGACGCGCGATCACCTGGCGGACGCGCTCTCCGAGCTGGAGGAAGGGTGTGGGGGCGTGATCACGAGCTCGGGCATGTCGGCGGTCACGCTCGCGCTGCAGCTCGTGCCGGCGGGGGGCAAGGTGCTGGCCGCGCACGACTGCTACGGCGGCACCTACCGGCTGCTTCGCGCGCTCGCGGCCCGTGGACAGATCCAGCTCGAGCTGGCGAACCTCACGGCGCCCGACGCCGCGGCGCAGGTGCGAGCCGCGCGGCCGTCGCTGCTCTGGGTGGAGACGCCGAGCAACCCGCTGCTCCGCATCACCGATCTGCGCGCGGTGGCGGAGGCGGGCCATCGCGCGGGCGCGGTGGTCGTCGCCGACAACACCTTCCTCTCGCCGGCGCTGCAGCGCCCGCTCACGCTCGGCGCCGACGTGGTGGTGCACTCCACGACGAAGTACCTGAACGGCCACAGCGACGTCGTGGGTGGCGCCGTGATCGCGCGCGACCCGGCGCACCTGGAGACGCTGGCGTGGTGGGGGAACTGCCTCGGCCTCACCGGCTCGCCATTCGACAGCTTCCTCACCCTGCGTGGCGTACGGACGCTGTTCGCGCGGATGCGGCTGCACGAGGAGAACGCCCACCTGGTGGCGCACGCGCTCGAGTCGCACCCGGCCGTGCTGGCGGTGCACTACCCGGGGCTCGAGTCGCATCCGGGCCACGCACTGGCGGCGGGACAGCAGAGCGGGTTCGGCGGGATGGTGAGCTTCGTCGTGCGCGGCGGCGCGGCGGCGGTGGAACAGCTCACCGACTCGCTGCGATGTTTCACGCTCGCCGAGTCACTCGGCGGCGTGGAGAGCCTCGTGGCGCACCCCGCCACGATGACCCACGCCTCGATGGACGCGGAGGCGCGGCGGGTGGCGGGGATCGGGGATGGGCTCGTGCGGTTGTCGGTGGGGATCGAGGAGGGGAGGGAGCTGGTGGAGGATCTCACTTCCGCGCTCGACCGGCTTGTGGCTCCGTCCCAGTCAGTCCTCAGTGACGAGTCGGGAGTTCGCACGGCGCAGCTGAAAGTGAAAGCTGTAAGCTGACTGTTCTGCTCGTAGTCGCTCGCGGGCTTTCGGCCTGTCGCACCGGGCTGTCAGGGAACGAACTGACGGAAGAGCCAGGGCGTTGTAGAGCTCCTCGAGGGGGAAAGTGCACGAAGGGCGGAGAGCAACGCCGTTGCTCTTCCGCCCTTCGGTCCTTTCCCGCCTGGTGCTGCGAGCTCTCGGCGCGGGGTGCGCTACGACGAGTACCAAGAGCTTTCAGCTTTCACCTTGAGCTGCGCCGTGCGAACTCCCGACTGAGCACTGCAGACTTTCTACTGAACTCGTTCCCAGCGGGAAAAGCACCGCCACCCGAACTCCCGCGCCGCGCGGCCCTGGTCCCAGAACCCGAAGCAATCGCGCCAGCCTTCCTGCTCGGCGCGCCAGGCGCAGCACCAGGTGAACTCGAAGCGATGCTCGGCGTCGGCGGTGAAGGCGGTGATGCTGCCGACGAAGTCGGAGCAGCCCGACCGGCCCTCGACCTTCACGCGCTCCACCTGGAGATCGGGATGTGCGTGAAAGAGCTGCGTCAGCACGCGCTCGACCTTCACGCGCGGGGCATGGCCGTCCATCTGGACGCGATGCGGGTTGCTTCCCTGCAGGAAGGCGAGGACGTCGGCCTTGAGCGCGGGATCGGCCGCGGCGGCCTCGAGATACGGGAGCAGGTTCGGCATCGGCGGGCGGGTAGGAGGGACCTAGAAATATGGCTACAAATGTTTGCGGTACAACCCCGGGGCTTTTCCGGGCACGCGGGGCGGGGTAACCTGAACGCTCGCGTCCTTCACCAGCGGCCACGGCCTTGAAGCAGCTCCGACCCACCCGAAGCGTCCTCGACATTGCCCGCCGCCTCGAGGCGGCCGGGTTCGAGGCATGGTGCGTGGGAGGAGCGATCCGGGACGCGCTGCTCGGCGGCCACCCGCTCGACTGGGACCTCGCCACCCCGGCCCATCCGGAGCAGGTGCGCGAGATCTTCGGCCGGAAGCGCACGATTCCCGTGGGCATCGAGTTCGGGACGGTGAGCGTGCTCGACGATGCCGGCATCGCGCACGAGATCACGACCTTCCGCCGCGACGTGAAGACCGACGGCCGACATGCCGAAGTGGAGTTCGGCGTCTCGTTGGACGACGACCTCGCCCGGCGCGATTTCACGATCAACGCGATTGCCTACCGCCCGCGGACCGAGGAGCTGCGCGATCCCTTCGACGGCCGGGGCGACATCGCGCGGCGTCTGGTGCGTGCCGTGGGCGACGCCGAGCAGCGGATGCGCGAGGACCGCCTCCGTGCGCTGCGCGCCATCCGCTTCGCCGCCCGCTATGACTTCGCGATCGAGCCGGCCACCCTCGCCGCGATCCGGTCTTCCGCGCCTTACCTCACGCGCCTCAGCGCCGAGCGGGTGCAGCAGGAGATGGTGAAGACGATGGAGCAGGTGGCGCGGCCGAGCGCCGCGTTCCGGCTCTGGCGCGACACGGGGGCGCTCTCGGTGCTCGTTCCGTCGCTGGCCGCGCTAACCGACGTGGCGCTCGCGACGCTCGACGTCCTGCCACGCGCGTCGGCCGGTGGACGGGCGCTGCCGCAGCGGACGTCGAACCGCCTGGCGGCGCTCTTCCTCGACGTACCGCCCGGCGCGATCCGGGATGCGCTCACCGCCCTTCGCTTCTCGAAGCACGAGACGGCGTGGGCGGTCACGCTGGTGGAGCGCTGGGACGCGCTCGGCGACGGGATGTCGGCGGTCCTGCGCGTGCGGCGGCCCGGTGACGAGGAAGTTCGCCGCTGGCTCTCGCGCCTGGGGCGGCTGCACGCGGGAGCATTCCTGCGCGTCGCGCAGGCACGGTGGAGCGCCCTGCGCACGGCGGGGATGGCCGCGCCATCGGACGCGGCGGTGCGGTCCCTGCACAGGCGGATGCGGCGCAGCCTCTATCGCGACCCGATCGAGCTGGCCGACCTGCGGGTCGGCGGCGACGACCTTCGCCGAGCGGGCATCCCCGCCGGGCCGATCTATGCTAAGATTCTGCACGCGCTGCTGGATCTCGTGCTCGCCGATCCGGCACGGAACACGCCAGAGGCGCTGCTGGCCGAAGTGCCGCGCCTCGTCGCGGCCCCCGGCGCCGACGCACCGACGGCTCACACTCACGGCTAACACCGAGCGCGCATGCTATTTCGCGGCAAGCAGCCCGAGGCATCCATCTGGCGGCGATTCCGCGCCAGCACCGACGGATTCACCTTCACCGAGTCGGATGGCGTGTACGCGGCGCACGTGGTCGCGAACGCCGAACGGGTGGTGGACCTGTTCTGGTCGCTGTCGGACATGCTGAGCCCCGCCGTGGACCTGTACGTCGAGGACCTGCGCAGTGGCCGGAGCTGGAAGGGCGAGGCGCTCGCGCTGCCCGACGTGCGCGACATGATCGCGCGGCTGCGCCTCCTCATCGCGCGGTTCGGCGGGACGGAGATCAGCGTCTACGACGCCGAGGACCAGTTTTCCCTCACGGCCAACCTGGAGCTGTACATCTATTCGCGCTCGGACAAGTGGCTCTACCGCCTGGAAGGGCGAGGGCTGGAGGAGCGGATGCGCGTGCAGCCCAAGAGCTGGAAGATCAACCGGCAGTCCTATCCCGCCGCGCCCGACCTGGTGAGCGCGCTGGCCGACGCGGTCGAGCGGCTGGGACTCACGCGCGCGTGAGGCGCGCGGGCGTGCGGCGTCGCACTCCGCGTCGGGGATGACCCACGAGAAGCTCGTCTTCGCGATCGCGGCCGCCCTCGCCAACCTGGTGGGCGCGCTGGCGGTCACGTCGCGCACGCGGTGGAGCGTGGGCGCGCTGGACGCCATGCTCGCCTTCGCCGCGGGCTTCATGATCTCCGTCGGGTTGCTGGACCTCTTTCCCGAAGCCCTGCTGCATGGCGGGTCGTCGGCGGCCGTGGTGGTGCTCGGTGCGTACCTGGCGGTGCACCTGACGCAGCACGTGATCGGCACGCACTTCCACTTCGGGGAGGAGACGCACCACGTCTCGGAGGCGGTCTCGCTCGCGGCGCTGGTGGGGCTCCTGCTGCACACGTTCGTGGACGGCGTGGCGGTGGCGAGCGGTTTCAGCATCGGTGGCGCGGTCGGTGCGCTGGTGTTCGTCGCCGTGGTGCTGCACAAGGTGCCGGAGGGGCTGGCGATCTCGAGCCTCTTTCTCGCGGCGGGACAGGGGCGCGGCCGGGCGCTGCTCGCCGCGACGGCGCTCGGCGCGGCGACGTTCGTGGGGGTGCTGGTGACGGATCACGTGGGCGTGTTGCGGGAGCACGGGCTCGCCCTGTCGGCGGGCGTGACGCTGTACGTCGGCATGTCGAACCTGGTGCCGGAGTTCCGGCGCCGCGGCGGCTGGCAGCTGCCGCTCGCCTTCCTGGGCGGCACGGCGACGTATTTCCTGGCGCGCGTGCTCACGGGCGCGTGAGCATGGCGGAGCGTCGTCCCTCCCGCGGGCGCCCGAGCGGGCCGTCGTTGTTCGCGGCCGCGGCGCCGCCGCAGCCACTCGCGGCGCGCATGCGGCCCCGCTCCCTCGAGGAGTTCGCGGGGCAGGAGCACCTCCTCGCGCCGGGGATGCCGCTGCGCGAGAGCATCGAGCGCGGCACCGTGAGCTCCATGGTCTTCTGGGGACCGCCAGGCACGGGGAAGACGACGCTCGCGCGGTTGATCGCGCGCTACACCGACCGCGCGTTCGTTCCGTTCTCGGCGGTGACCGAGGGCGTGCCGCGCGTGCGCGAGATCGTGCGGGAGGCGGAGCAGCGGCTGGAGCTTGGGCGCGGCACCATCCTGTTCGCCGACGAGATCCACCGCTTCAACAAGGCGCAACAGGATGCGTTCCTGCCGCACGTGGAGGCGGGGACGATCACCCTCATCGGCGCGACGACGGAGAACCCGAGCTTCGAGATCAACGGCGCGCTGCTGTCGCGCGTGCGGGTGTTCGTGCTGCGGCCGCTCTCCCCCGACGACGTGGCCGGCGTGATCCGTCGCGCGCTGGGCGACACGGAGCG
>DASURL010000124.1:0-6661 GCA_036280075.1 Gemmatimonadaceae bacterium
ACGCCTCTCCAAGGCGCCGCCGCATCACGCGCAACCAACGACGGTCGTCAACGCAGGTCGTTGGTCTGCAGCGGCGTCGAGGCACATTGGACGCGCGTCCCCCTGGGTCGCCGTACGTGGTACGCAGCACGATGTACTTCAGTGGTCGTTGAGCGGTTCAGCCCTTCGGCTCCCGTCCAAAGATCGACCCCGTCGTCCCCTCCAGCGCCGGCTCCGCTTTCGGCCACCGGAGCGACGCGATGATCGATGCCGCCAGCACGACGAGCACCACGCCGAGCGAGAGCAGGATCGGGATGTGGACCCAGTTCTCGATCAGCATCTTCACGCCCACGAAGGTGAGGATCACCGCCAGTCCGTATTTCAGCAGGTGGAACTTCGTCACCACGCTGGCGAGCAGGAAGAACAGCGACCGGAGCCCGAGCACGGCGAAGATGTTCGACGTGAACACGAGGAACGGATCGCGCGTGATGCCGAAGATCGCCGGAATCGAATCCACGGCGAAGATGAGGTCCGTCCCTTCCACCAGCACCAGCACGAGCAGCAGCGGCGTCGCATAGCGCCTGCCGTTCTCCACGGCGAAGAAATGCTTGCCGTGATACTCGTGCGTGATGGGCAGGAAGCGGCGCACGAACTTCACGATCGGGTTCTGGCTCGCGTCGAACTCCTCGTCCTGCTTCACGGCCATGCGGATGCCCGTGACGACGAGCAGCGCGCCGAAGATGTAGATGATCCACTCGAAGCGGGCGAGCAGCGCCGCGCCGAGCGCGATGAAGAGGCCGCGCATGACGAGCGCGCCGAGGATCCCCCAGAACAGCACGCGGTGCTGGTACTGCGCCGGCACGGCGAAGTACTGGAAGATCAGCACGATGACGAAGATGTTGTCGACGCTCAGCGACTCCTCGATCACGTAGCCCGTGAGGAAGGTGAGCGCCGCCTGGTGGGTCTCGAAGATGGCGAGGCCGAGCGCGAAGAGCAGGGCGAGCCCGACCCAGACTGCCGTCCAGGTCGCCGCCTCGCGCGCGCGCACCACGTGCGGCGTGCGGTTGAACACGCCGAGGTCGAGCGCGAGCATCGCGAGCACGAAGGCGATGAAGCCGACCCAGAACCAGATGGAAGTAGCGATCATGGAGAACGCTCGCCGGACGCTGGGTCGTCCGTCAAGCGCCCCTTCCGTCCGGAGTCGACGCGGCGCACACTCCTGCATGTCCACATGCCCCCGTGCCGCGCGCCTGGTCGCGCTGGCCCTTGCGCTTCCGCTCCCCGCCCGCGCCATGCAGCAGCCGTCCCCCTCCGCCGCCCTCGCGCCGGCGCCAGCGCCGGTCGGCACCCTCGCCATCGTCAACGCCCGCGTCTGGACCGGCGACCGCCGCCGCCCGTGGGCGGACGCGGTGCTCGTTCATGGCGACCGCATCGAGGCCGTCGGAGCGAGCGCGGCCATTCGCAAGCGCATCACGCCCGCCGACCGCGTCGTCGACGCGCACGGCATGATGGTCACGCCCGGGTTCATCGACTCGCACGTCCACTTCGTCGATGGTGGCTTCGCGCTCTCGTCGGTCAAGCTGCGCGACGCGAAGACGAAGGAAGAGTTCATCCGCCGCATCCGCGACTACGCGGCCACGCTTCCCGCCGGTGCCTGGATCCTCAATGGCGACTGGGACCACACGAGCTGGGGCGGGGAGCTGCCGGAACGGAGCTGGATCGACTCCGTCACGCCGGACAATCCCGTCTGGATCAACCGCCTCGACGGGCACATGAATCTCGCCAACTCCCTCGCCCTTCGCGCGGCGCACGTCACGCGCGAGACGAAGGACGTGGAGGGCGGGACGATCGTGCGCGACGCGACCGGCGAGCCGACCGGCATCCTGAAGGACAATGCCATGGGCCTCATGACCGCCGTCCCGGATCCGACGGAGGCGATGAGCCTCCGCGCCCTCGACAGCGCCATGACGTACGTGGCCGAGCGCGGCGTGACGAGCGTCGATCACATGGGCACCTGGAGCGACCTCGCCGTGTTCGAGCGGGCGAACGCGATGGGTGCACTGCGCACGCGGATCGCCGCCGCCGTCCCCCTCGCCAGCTGGGCGCGGCTGCGCGACACCGTGGCCGCGCGCGGCCGTGGCGACGCATGGCTCCGCATCGGTGGCCTGAAGGGGTTCGTGGACGGCTCGCTCGGCTCGCACACCGCGGCCATGCTCGAGCCGTTCACCGACGCGCCGCACGATCGCGGCCTGTTCGTCAACACGCCCGAGGACCTGTACGCCTGGACGTCGGGCGCCGACAGGGCCGGCCTGCAGGTGATGGTGCACGCCATCGGCGACAGCGCCATCCGCACGCAGCTGAACATCTATCAGCGCGTGGAGCGCGAGGACGGCGCGCGCGACCGCCGCTTCCGCATCGAGCACGCACAGCACATCGCGCCGTCGGACATCCCCCGCTTCGCGCAGCTCGGCGTGATCGCCAGCATGCAGCCGTACCACGCCATCGACGATGGCCGCTGGGCGGATCGTGTCATCGGCAGCGAGCGCGCGAAGACCACGTACGCGTTCCGTTCGCTGCTCGACGCCGGCGCCACCCTCGCCTTCGGCAGCGACTGGTTCGTCGCGCCGGCCACGCCCCTCGAGGGGATCTACGCGGCCGTGACGCGGCGCACCCTCGACGACCGGCATCCCGGGGGCTGGGTGCCCGGGCAGAAGATCAGCGTCGAGGAGGCACTGCGCGCCTATACCGTCGGCGCCGCGTACGCCGCCTTCCGCGAGAAGGAGCTCGGCATGCTCGCCCCCGGGATGCTCGCCGACCTCGTGCTGCTCGACCGTGACCTCACGCGTGTCGCGCCGGAGACGATTCGCGATGCGCGCGTCATGCTGACCATGGTCGGTGGACGTATCGTCTACGATCGCGATGGCCTGGTGAAGTGACCGTGCACCGCGCGCCGTGCCTCCTGCTCGTCGGCGCGGGCCTCGCGCTCACCGCCTGCGCGCGCCATGCCGATCGCGGCGACTCCTCGCGCTCGGTGGGCTCGGTGATCGTTCCCCCGCGCGACACGGCCAGGCTCCCCGCCACCGTGCAGGACACCAACGTGGAGCTGCAGGAGCGGTTGAGCCGGCTCGAGCGCGAGGCGCGCGCGCTGGCGCGCACCGATGGCTGTGATTCGCTGGCACAGTGCCGCACCGCGCCGGTCGGGTGGCGCAGCTGCGGCGGGCCGCGCACCTATCTCGTCTACTGCGCCGCCACCACCGATACCGTGGCGTTGTTCCGCAAGCTCGCCGAGCTCGAAGCCGCCGAGAAGGAGTACAACCTGAAGTCGGGACTGATGAGCAGCTGCGTGATGCGCGAGCCCCCGCAGGTGGGCCTGCGCGGACGCAGCTGCCGGGAGTAGGACGGCGCGCCGTCCGACCGGCGACGGGGCTGCGCGATGGTGGCATCGGGTGTGCGTTTTCGTTCGTGCTCTTTCTCCAGCGAGGATCCATGCCACCGGCCATCAGTCATTCCTGCCCCTTCTGTGACGTGATTCACGGTGCGGGCGAAGTCTCCATGTGCTTCGAGGATGCGGAAGTGGTGGCGTTCATGGACATCCAGCCGGTGAACGCCGGCCACGTCCTCGTCGTGCCGCGCGAGCACTACGAATCCATCGAGGACATTCCTCCCTCGCTCGCCTCGCACCTCTTCCAGGTGTCCATGCAGCTCGCGCCGGTGGTCAAGCAGGTGGCGGGCGCCGAGGGGCTCAACCTCGTCGTCAACAGCGGCGTGGCGGCGGGGCAGGACGTCTTCCACTACCACGTGCACGTGATCCCGCGACGCCAGGGGGACGGCTTCGACATCCCGCTGCCCTTTCCCGGCTCGGAGATGCCCGACCGCACCGTGCTCGACATGAACGCGGCGCGCATCATCGCCGCCATGCGCGACCCCCTCAAGGCGTGGAAGCGGCCGGAGCGCCGGCAGGGTGTTACCGACCGACGGGCCCCTTCGTCGCATTCATGAACGCGCGCGTGGCCGGAGCTCTTGCGCGCATGGCACATCCGCTGCACTAATAGCGCGACGAGTGGTTCACCGCCGTTCCGACGCACCCGGAGGCCAATGTTCGCAGCAGCTCAGCACGGACTGACGCAGCGCGCGACCCGAGCGCACGCCGCTCGACGCCTCCATCGGCGCCGCCATACCGACCACGATGTGCGACACCCCGCGACAGGGACTCCTTCCCTGCGCGGGGTGTCGTCCTTTCCAGCGAGGTGAGATTGCCCGCTCGACACGGTCATCGCGTCATCCCTCCCCGCGCGCGTCGCCGGATGTTCCGCCAGATGCGCCGCCTCGTGCCCTCGGAGCAGAAGCGCGCCATCAAGCTCGCCGCCATCCGTGACTGCGGACGCCGCTGCGTCTATTGCGCCGCGCCGCTCGATTACGCGCACGCGACCCTCGATCACGTGCATCCGCTCGCGAAGGGCGGCACGCACACGCCGGGCAACGTCGTCGCCGCATGTCCCCGATGCAACCGCCTCAAGGCGGACATGCTGCCGGCCGAGTTCTTTCTCCGCTACCCGTGGGCGGGAAACAACTTCATCCACTATGCGCGCGCGGTGCACCGCGCCCTCAAGCGCCAGGCGCGCCGCGCGGTGAGCCTCGCCTTCGCCGAACCACGCGCCGCCTGACCCGCGGCCGAATGCGACGCGGTGCAGGAGGCACCGTCCGGGCGAACCTCCTGCACCGCGTCGTTTCTTGCTTGCCGACTGGGAAAAGCGCTTGGAACGGAAGCGGCCGGATCCTTGACGGAAACGGCCGGATCTTTCCATCGCGCGAACGTTGCTCCTCGCGCCAAGGGCGAGCTCGTACACCCACAAGGTCGTTGAATCGACTTGAACCGCGTCGGGATGCTCTGATGCGCATGGAGCCATCCCTGCCGGGAGAAAATCCGGCCGTTTCGTAGTTCAAATCCGGCCTTTTCCGTCCATCACGCTTTCAGTCTGTCCGATCACCCAGCTACGGATTGATCGGGAACGGCGCGTTCCGGATCACCTGACCGGGTGTCTTCCAACCGCCGGGCGGCTCACGCTGCGTGGATGGCTGCGGGGCCTGCGGGCGCCGCTGCGTCGGGACCGGCTCGGGAGCGGGCGTCGCGGTCGGTGCGTCGGCGGGGGCAGTCTCCTGCGCCTGCGGTGCCGGCTGCGCCGCGACCGGCGACTCCTGTCGCGGGCTGCGCGTGGCGGCCTTCGTCCCTCGCGCCGTGCTGGTCGTGCGCGCCTTCACTGGTGCCTTCGGCGCGACCACGGCGCCATCGAACCGCTCGGTGGCCGACACGACGTCCACGCGTGGACTCGCCGAGCCCGCGAGCTGCACATCGGCCGCACCCGCGCGTGCCAGGTCCTGCCTCAGGTCGTCGCTGAGCGCAGGCGGCTCCGAGGTGCGAGAGCAGCCGGCGAGCGCCGCGATTGCCACGGCGGCGAGGGTGAGCCGGAGGGAGTTCGTCATGGCCCATGATACCCTCGGCCCCCGAAAAGGAGCCAGCCCCAACGCCGGCGCCGCCCCAACCCGCCTCAGCGGTTCGAGCGCCACACGCGATTGCCCTGCGCGATCTCCTCCATCGACCGGTCCGTCACCACCGACGTCGTCTCGTCCGCGGTAACGTCGAAGTCCGGGTCGGCGGTCGCATCACGGTGCTTGATCAGCAGCCACTGCGGTCGTCCCGGCCGGTTCATGCGCACCAGCACCCAGCCGCCGCGCAGCCGCGTGCCATGCAGCAGGATCTTGAGGTCCCCCTTCGCGTAGCCACGCCGCAGCGACTCGACGCCGCCCCCGTCCTCCGCCTCGTACGTCCCCCGGTCCCACAGCATCACGGTGCCGCCGCCGTATTCGCCCGCCGGGATCGTCCCCTCGAAGGTGTTGTACGAGATCGGGTGGTCCTCCACCTCCATCGCCAGCCGCCGCACCCCGGGATCGTAGCTCGGTCCCTTCGGCACCGCCCACGACTTCATCACGCCATCCAGCTCGAGGCGGAAATCGTAGTGCAGGTGACTCGCCGCGTGCTTCTGGACCACGAAGTGCAGCGTCTTCCCGCGCGCCTTCGGCACCGTTCCCGCCGGCTCCTTCGTGCGCGAGAAGTCGCGCTTCCGGTTGTACTCGGCCAGGGGCTTCGCCGTACGGCTCGGCGCCCTCTTCCGCGTTGGCGCCTTCTTCGCCGAGGATCCACTCCTCGCAGTCTTCTTCGCCGAGGATCCGCTTCTCGCAGTCTTCTTCGCCGACGATCTGCTCGTCGAGCCCTTCGTCGCCGTCGCCCCCGTCTTCGCACTCCTCGTCTTCGCCACCGGCCGCTTCACGGTGCGCTTGCGCGTGGTCGCCATGCTGGCGCCAAGGTGCGAGGAGCATGCCGATGAACTGCGGAAGGTCGGAAGGTCCGAAGATCGGACGGTCGGACGGTCGGACGGTCGGACGGTCGGACGGCTCGTGGACCAACGACCATCGACCCCAGACCACAGACCATCAGCCATCAGACCTTCTGACCTTCTGACCTTCTGACCTTCTGACCTTCCGACCTTCCGACAGTCCGACCTTCCCACCTTCCGTCCTATCGCCCTACCGGCCCCGCTGCTCCGCCGGCTTCTCGCCCTGCCGCTCGTCGCTGCGCGCGAGGTTGAAGGCGGTGTTCAGCATCGCCACGTGCGAGAAGGCCTGC
>DASURL010000125.1:0-2034 GCA_036280075.1 Gemmatimonadaceae bacterium
TCGGCGCCGACCATGCGGGCGATCTCGACCTGCCGCTTGGCGATGAGCGGGCGCGCCATGGAGGTGCCGAGGAGGTACTTGCGGCCGTAGACCGCGCCCGCGCGCAGGGTGGGGAAGATGAAGTCGCGCACGAACTCCTCGCGCAGGTCTTCCACGTAGCACGCGTCGGCGCCCGAGGCGATCGCCTTCTCGCGCACGCCACGCAGCTCGTCGGCGCCCTGCCCGATGTCAGCGGCGACGCAGATCACGCGCGCGTCGTAGTGCTCGCGCAGCCAGGGGACGATGATCGAGGTGTCGAGGCCGCCGGAGTAGGCGAGGACGATGGTACGGGGCATGGAAGCTCCTGAGCGAAGAGTATGCAGAACGCTTGCATATTTACTCAGGAAAGCGACCTACGTCAAGCGGTCCTGACCCGTGGGATGCGGACTCCTGCAGGCCTGGGAAACGCTAGCGCTCGCCGGCGAGCTCGAGGAGCCGGGCGGTGAGGGCGAGGCGAGCCTGGGCGGAGCGGGTGACGATGAGGATGGTATCGTCGCCGGCGATGGTGCCGAGGACCTCCTCGAACTCCTCCTGATCGATGGCTTCGGCGATGGGCTGGGCGCCGCTTCGTACCGTATGAAGGACGATGAGCTCGCCGACCCCGTCGATCCGCGAGAAGAGCTGGGGCAAGAGGTTGCCCAGCAATGGGTTATCCTCGTCTGTCACCAGCGAGCCGGGAAGGACGTAGCGGCCCCCGTCCTCGGTGGGAACCCGCGCGATGCCGAGGTCGCGGAGGTCGCGCGAGAGAGTGGCCTGGGTGACGTCCATGCCCCGCGCGAGGAGGAGCTGCCGCAGGTCCTCCTGGCTCCCCACCACATGTCGTTCGACCAGATCCAGGATCGCTGCCTGGCGCTCACGCTTCTTCGTCATCGGTCCTCGCTGGGCTGGCCCAGTCTATCACCACCGCGGCTGCACCGAAAGCGCCCATTGACCGCCGGCTTCTGCATGATTATGCATTATCGCGTGAATATGCTACCCGTCGGAGTGCTCGGCGCCAGCGGTTACGCCGGTCGCGAGCTCTGCAGCCTCATCGCCCGGCATCCCCGGTTCAGCCTCGCCTTCGCGACGGCCAACGAACAGCGGGGGCAGTCGGTGCGCCTGGGTGGCGAGATGGTGACGTTCGCCGCCCCCGATGACGCCGACCTCGGCAGCGCCGCACTCGTGTTCTCGGCGCTGCCGCACGGCGCGTCGCTGCCCTGGGTAGAACGCGCGCGCGACGCGGGCGTCAAGGTCGTGGACCTGTCGAGCGACCTGCGCCCGGGCCACGGCGCGGCGCGCGTCCCATATGGAATGCCCGAGCTGGGCGACGAGGCGCGGCGCGCCATCCGGGGCGCGGACGTGGTCGCGAATCCGGGGTGCTATCCGACGTCCATCCTGCTCGCGCTCGCGCCGTTGCTCAGCGCCGGCCTCGTGCGCCCCGTCGCGACGATCATCGCCAATGCGGCGAGCGGCGTGACCGGTGCCGGCAACTCGCCGAAGCGCGAGCTGCTGTTCGCCGAGCTGGCGGAAGACTTCCGCGCATACGGCGTGGGCAACACGCACCGGCACCTGATCGAGATGCGGGCGACGCTCGATGCGTTCGGCACGGCGGCGGAGCTCGTGTTCACGCCGCACCTGCTGCCGGTCGCGCGCGGCATCCTGTCCACGATCGCCGTGCCCGTCACGGCCGCGATCGCCGACCCGCTCGCGTTCTTCCGCGATGCGTACGCGAACGAGCGCTTCATCGAGGTAGGCGACACGCCACCCACGCTGCGCGAGGTTGCGCACCGGAACGTGGTCGCGCTCTCGGCGACGATGCTCGCCGGCACGCGGGAGCCGATGCTGCTCGTCACCTCGGCGATCGACAACCTGGTGAAGGGCGCCGCGGGGCAGGCGGTGCAGACCGCGAACCTGATGCTCGGGCTGGACGAGTGCATGGGGTTGCCGGCATGACGCGGGTGATCAAGGTGGGCGGCCGACCGCAGACGGATCGCGCCCTGCCGGGCGCGCTGGCCG
>DASURL010000126.1:0-10880 GCA_036280075.1 Gemmatimonadaceae bacterium
TCGGTCCTCGTACGTAGTACGAGGTACGCAGTACTTCAGTTGTAGTTGCCCAGCCCTACCATGCCCCCCGCTCCCCCGCCACCTCGATCACCTTCGCGATCCGCTCCGCCGCGTTGCGCCAGTTCACCTGCACGGCGTTCTGCGCGTCGTCGGCGCGGCCGGCTTCGATCGCGTCGATCATCGCGTCGTGCTCCGCCACCGACGCGCGCAGGTCGCTGGTCAGCATGCTGATGTACATGCGGATGTAGCGCTCCGCCTGTGGCTTCACGCTGTCGTGCAGCGCGACGAGTCGCGGCCCCGCGGATGCCTCGACGATGCGGCGATGCAGCCGCTCGTCCGCCTCGTACAGCCCGCCGTGATCGATCGGCTGCGCGCGGCCGGTGCGGTGGAAGTCGGAGTTGAGCGCCTTCAGCTCCTTCACCAGCGCGCGCCGCTCCGCCACCGGCAGCCCGGCCGCCCATCGGGCCGCCAGCCCTTCCAGCTCGCCGACGATGTTGAGGAGCTCGTGCACGTCGGCGCGCGTCAGCGGGGCCACCGTGAGCCGCGCCTGCTGCGCGCCCGGCGCACCCACGACGAATCCCTCCTGCTGCAGCCGCTGCAGCGCCTCGCGCACCGGCGTGCGGCTCACCCCGAGCCGCGTGGCCACTTCCGTCTCGACGACGCGGCTGCCGGGCGCCAGCAGCCCCTGCACGATCAGGTCACGCAGCCGCAGGTAGACCTGTTCGGGACGCGAGCCGTGCGGTGCCGTCGCTGCCGGCTCCGCGGCCGGACGGCTGCCGCGCGAGCTGCTGGCCCTGGCGCTTCGGCTCGAGTCGGTGGGTCGTCGCGCGGGCATGGACGGGGCGGGTGAAGGGCGAACGGCGGACCCGGAATATACGCCCGCGAGGGCCGTCACGCGCCCCTGTATGCAAAGTCGAATGCAGGCCCGCGGTGGCGTGTGCAAGTCCGTTCACCGCTGGCGTCTCCCCGGCGAACCCTCATCCACGAGGCCGCCCATGCTCTCCCCGATCCTGCGCCGGCAGCTCCGTCGCGCCACCGTCGCCCTTGCCCTCGTCCCGCTCCCCCTCCTCGCGGCCCGCGCGCCCGCGGCGCCATTCCTCACCGCCACGACCGTCGTGACCGGGCGCGTCACCGACGGACATGGCAACCCCGTGCCGCAGGCCCAGCTGCGCGTGGCCGATCGGGGAGGTGCTGCCACTGCCGCGGTGGACGGCCGCTACTGGATGCAGGTGCCGCGCATGACTGCGCCGTCCCGGCCGGAGCGCGTCGTCATCCGTGTCGCCCGCATCGGATTCCAGCCGCGCGACGTCCCCGTCGTGCTGCGCGGCGATACCGTCCACGCCGACATCCAGCTCACCGCCGCGAGCGTGCGCCTCGAGAGCGCCGTCGTGTCGAGCGCCCCCAGCGCGGACGCTGCCACCTCGGCCATTCCTGCACCGGCCACCGCGCCCGTCGGCATCGCCACCGGCAAGACCTTCCAGCGTGGAGTCGCTGGCGGCGTCGCCATGGCTGCGCCGGGCATCGCCCAGCGTCGCGCCACCGCGCCCTATCCCGGCTACCCGCACCCGCGCCATCCGCGTGCGTGGCCCGACAGCGCCAACACCGAGGCGTACGACCAGATCAGCGAGAACCCCTTCCGCTCCCCGCGCGTCGCCCCGCTCTCCACCTTCTCCGTGGACGTGGACCGGGCGTCGTACACGAACGTGCGCCGCTTCCTCACCCGCGGCTCGCTCCCGCCGCGCGACGCGGTGCGCATCGAGGAGCTCGTGAACTACTTCCCGTACGACGACCCCGCGCCGGTCGGCGACGTCCCCCTCCGCATCACCACCGAGCTCGCTCCCGCACCGTGGAACCCGCGCCACGACCTCGTGCGCGTCGCCCTTCGGGCCCGTGACGTGGACATGCGCCGCGCGCCGGCCAGCAACCTCGTGTTCCTCGTCGACGTCTCCGGCTCGATGTACGGCCCGGGGCGCCTCCCGCTCGTGAAGCAGTCGCTCGCCCTCCTCGTCAACGAGCTGCGCGAGGACGACCACGTCGCCATCGTGGTGTATGCCGGTCAGGCCGGGCTCGTCCTTCCCTCCACGCCCGGCAGCGACAAGCAGCGCATCCTCCAGGCGCTCGACGGCCTCGAGGCGGGTGGATCCACCGCCGGCGGCGCCGGCATCCGCCTCGCCTACGACGTGGCGCGTCGCAGCTTCATCCGCGGCGGCAACAACCGCGTCATCCTCTGCACGGACGGCGACTTCAACGTCGGCCAGTCGAGCGACGCCGAGCTCGTGCGCCTCATCGAGGACCGTCGCCGCGAAGGCTCCTTCCTCACCATCCTCGGCTTCGGCATGGGCAACTACAAGGACGCCAAGATGGAGAAGCTCGCCGGCGCGGGGAATGGCAACTACGGCTACATCGATGACCTGCTCGAGGCGCGCAAGATGCTCGTGCGCGAGATGGGGGGAACCCTCCTCACCGTCGCCAAGGACGTGAAGCTCCAGGTGGAGTTCGATCCCACCAGGGTGCAGGCCTACCGGCTGCTGGGCTATGAGGACCGCCTGCTGCGCGACGAGGACTTCGCGAACGATGCGAAGGACGCCGGCGACGTCGGCGCCGGCCACACGGTCACCGCGCTCTACGAGATCGTCCGCGCCGGCGTGCCGCTCGACGTCACCCTCCCCGACGTCGCCCCCCTGCGCTACCAGCAGCCCTCCGAGTCGCGCAGCCGCGGCGATGAGCTGCTCACCGTCGCCATGCGCTACAAGCAGCCCGACGGCGAGCGCAGCATGCTCGTCACGCAGCCGGTACGTGCATCGAGTGCGCGTCGCGCGTCGGAATCCATGCGCTTCGCCAGCGCCGTCGCCGGCTTCGGCATGCTCCTCCGCCACTCACCCAACTCGGGATCGCTCACGTGGGATGACGTGCTCTCGCTCGCCCGCGGGGCCCGCGGCGCCGATGAGGACGGCTACCGTGCCGACTTCATTCGCCTCGCCGAGATCGCCCGCTCCCTCGACCGCCAGGTCGCGCGCGTGATGCCGGTGGACGATCCGCAGTGATCTCCTGGCTGGTCACTCTGACGAAGGGGATACGCAGCAGACGGATACCAGCACGGACGAAGCGGATCGTCGCCGTCGGGCGCGGAGGCTGATCCGTACTGTCCGTGCTGGCATCCGTACGATGGCAGTGCAACCTTCGTCGTAATGGCCGGCCCGGAACGCCAGTCCGGCGGAGGAAGAACCATCCGCTCGACAGCGCTCTCGCGCCAGTCCATGATTCCTCATGGCTGATTACCCGCACCTCCGCATCGACACGGCCGACGGCGTCCGCACCATCACGCTCGATCGCGCCGAGAAGCTGAACGCCGTCAACAGCGCCCTCGCCGAGTCGCTGATCGCTGCGCTCGACGACGCGCACCGTGAGGATGCGGTGCGCGTCGTCGTCATCACCGGTGCCGGCCGTGCCTTCTGTGCCGGCCTCGACATCTCCGCGCCGCCGGAGATTCCCACGGCCACCCTCGCCGAGCGGCTCGATCCGTACGCCTGGGTGGGACGATGGGTGCAGGGCGTCGTGGCGTGCGAGAAACCGGTCATCGCCGCCGTGAACGGCCCCGCCGCGGGTGCGGGCTTCGGCCTCGCCCTCGCCTGCGACATCCGCCTCGTCTCCGCCTCGGCGACCATGACGGCAGGTTACGTGCGCCGCGGGCTGAGTCCGGACGCCGGCGTGAGCTACTTCCTCCCGCGCCACGTGGGGCTCGCGCGCGCTGCCGACATCCTGCTCACCGGTCGCGACGTGGATGCCGCCGAGGCGGAACGCATCGGCCTCGCGGCCATGGTGGCGCCGGAGGACCGCTTCGCCGATGCCGTGGCGGGCTACGCGAGGCGCATCGCGCTCGGGGCGCCGGTCGCGCACGCCCTCACCAAGCGCCTCCTCCTCCGTGCGCTCGACCAGCCCCTCGACGCGCAGCTCCGCGAGGAGCTGTCGCACATCAAGTACTGCTTCACCACCTCCGACGTTCGCGAGGCGATGACCGCCTTCCGCGAGAAGCGATTGCCTCGCTTCGAGGGCCGGTAGGCGGCGCGCTTGCGCCACCGGCGCGCGTGATGGAGGTTGCTCAGGCTCGTGAACCCTCTCCCGATTGCACCGTGCGTCTGACGTCACTTCGCATCCTCCTCCTGGCCGCCGTCGCGGCCGCGCCGCTCGGCGCGCAGAAGCCCGCCCCGTATCGCATCGCGTACCGCGTCGCGATGCCCGACCCGACCGCGCACCTCTACGAGGTCGCGCTCGACGTGGACGGCCTCCGTGGCGACTCGCTGCCACTCCAGCTCCCCGTCTGGTCGCCCGGCCGCTACGCCAAGATGGACTTCGCGAAGAACATCCAGGACTTCGTCGTCACCGACGTATCGGGGAAGACCCTGCCCTGGACGAAGACCACCGGCTCGCGCTGGGTGGTGAGCACGCGCGGCACGAAGGGAGTGCGCGTGCGTTACCGCTCGTTCGACAACCAGCTCTCCGGAACCTTCAGCGTGCTCGACACCGCGCACGCGAACTGGAATGGCGCCGCGCTCTTCATGTACGTGGAGGGACACAAGCAGGACCCGGTCACCCTCGCCATCACGCCGTACGACGGCTGGCACATCATGAACGGCGACACCCGCCAGCCTGACCAGCGCCAGTATCGCTTCGAGAACTACGATCGCCTGATCGATACCCCCACCGAGGTGGCGCCGGCGTTCATGGTGGACTCCTTCGTCGTGGACGGCCGCACCTACCGCACGATGGTGCACCACAACGGCGCGCCGCCCGCCGGCGTGCGCGAGCGCTTCGTGCGCGACGTCGAGAAGATCGTGCGCTACGAGAACTCCGTCTTCTCCGCGCCGCCGCTCGACCACTACACCTTCCTCTTCCACATCGGCTACGCCGGCGGCGACGGGATGGAGCACCTCTACTCCACCCAGATCATCGACCGGCGCCCGTGGGTGGATTCGCTCGTCGTGCTGCCGGGCATCGGCACCGCCGCGCACGAGTATTTCCACGTGTGGAACGTGAAGCGCGTCCGCCCCATCGCGCTCGGCCCCTTCGACTACACGCGCGAGCAGTACCAGCCGAGCCTGTGGGTGGCCGAGGGCTGGACGCAGTACTACGGCATGGCGGCGCTGCACCGCGGCGGCATCACCGGCCGCGACGAGTTCTATCGCTCGATGGCCAACCTCATCCGCGCCAACCTCACCGCGCCGGGGCGCAAGGAAGTCTCGGCGCGCATGGCGTCCTTCCATGCGCCATTCTGGGACGGCGCCGTGCAGCAGCAGCCCACCAACGGCAGCCAGACCTTCTTCAGCTACTACACCAAGGGGGCCGGCCTGGCCCTCTACCTGGACCTGTACATTCGCGAGAAGTCCGGCAACCGGCGCTCGCTCGACGACGTGTTCAACACGCTGAAGCGCATGGTGTGGGACGCGCCGAATGCGAGCTACTACCTGCAGGGTCGCGGCTACACGGAGGCCGACGTCGAGCGCGCCGCCAGCCAGGTCGTCGGCGAGGACATGCATCCCTGGTTCGAGCGCTACGTCGGTGGCACCACGGACCTCGATTACGACACGCTGCTCGCGGGCGCGGGACTGCGCCTCGTACGCGACGATCGCTGGCAGATCGAGGAGCTCCCGGACGCCACCGCCGCCCAGCGCACGGTGCGCGAGGGCTGGATCTCCGGACGTCACCAGTGAGGTGAACGCGTCCCTGGGCGCCTTCGGAACGCCCAGGGACGCACCTCCGGACTCAGGCGGCCGCGCGTCGCTCCATGCGGGGGCTGACGCGGCTGTCGCGCGCCACGGTGATGATCGCCACGCCGGCGAGGATCACCGCGGCGGAGAGCACGGTGCGCATGGTGAGCGGCTCGTGCGCGAAGGCCCAGCCGAGCAGCACGGCGACCACCGGGTTCACGTAGGCGTACGTCGACGCGCGCGCCGCGGTGGTGTGCGACAGCAGGTAGAAGTACGCCGTGAAGCCCACCAGCGAGCCGAAGGTCACGAGGTACAGGAAGCCGAGCAGCGAGCGTGTGGTGACGTGGCCGAGATCGAGCCGCGTCAGCTCGCCGATGAGCGTGCCCGCGGCCAGCAGGCACAGTCCCCCGGCGAACATCTGCGTCCCCGAGCCGTTGATGGAGGTGGTGGGACGCGGCGCCCGCTTGGTGAGCAGCGAGCCTACCGCCCACGAAAGCGAGCCGGCCATGAGCACGAGCGCGCCCACCGTGCTCACGCCGCCGCTTCCGCCGTGGAGCGCATCGGGTCCGACGAGCAGGCCGAGCCCGACGAGCCCGAGCGCCAGGCCCACGAACACCGGCGCTGCGGGGCGGCGGCCGCCTGGGCGCAGCCAGTCGAGCAGCACCATCCACAGCGGCACGACGGCCACGAGCAGCGCGGCGATCCCCGACGGCACGCGCGTCTCGGCCCACACCACCGCGCCATTCCCGCCGAGCAGCAGCAGCGCGCCGCTCACGAGCCCCGTCCGCCAGTCGGTGCGCGACGGTCGCTCCGCGCGCTGGACCAGCCGCGACCAGAGCAGCAGCAGCAGGCCGGCGATGGTGAAGCGTGCGCCCGCCATGAGCAGCGGCGGCAACGTCTCCACGGCGAAGCGGATGGCGAGGTAGGTGGACCCCCAGATCACGTATACGGCGGCGAAAGCCGCCAGCAGGCGCGCGCGCATCGGCGGAAAATAGCGACGGTGCTCCGCTCTACGATTCACGTCTCACGATTGACGCTTCACGCGCCCTTCGCCCTCTTGCTTAACAAGTTCTTTTGATGTATAATTGACTTGTAAACTAAATGGGCGATGTCATGACCACACTCGCGTCACTTCCTGAAGTCCCTGCTGCGTCCACGGCGCAGCGTGACGCGGAGTTTGCCCGCGAGGCGCTGCCGTGGCTCGACGACGTCTATCGCTTCGCCCTCTCGCTCACGCGCGATGACGCCGATGCCGACGACGT
This sequence comes from Gemmatimonadaceae bacterium, assembly GCA_036280075.1. Taxonomy (GTDB): domain Bacteria; phylum Gemmatimonadota; class Gemmatimonadetes; order Gemmatimonadales; family Gemmatimonadaceae; genus AG11. The sequence goes on from DASURL010000126.1 coordinate 6,968, forward strand.
GGTGCAGGAGACCTTCCTCCGCGCCTATCGCTCCTGGCACACCTTCATTCCGGGAACCGACTGCCGGCGATGGCTGTTCACCATCTGCCGCAACGTCTTCCTCCGCTCGCGGGAGCGGCAGCGTCCCACCGTCGACCTCGAGGATGGCGAGCAGGACGCACTGGCCGCAGGCTCGGTGTACGCCGCCGCGCGGGAGCGTGGCTACGACGACATCTATGCCCGCCTCGACATCGGTCCCGCCCTGCGCGAGGCGATCGACGAGCTGGCCGAACCCTTCCGCTCCGCGGTGATGCTCGTGGACGTCGAGGACCTCAGCTACGAGGCGGCGGCGGAGGTGATGGAGGTGCCCATCGGCACGGTGCGCTCGCGTCTCTTCCGCGGGCGCCGCCTGCTGCAGGAGAAGCTGGCCTCGCTCGCCGCGGAGTACGGCCTCGGCCCGGCGGCGGCGGAGGCGGTGCGATGAGCGCCCCGAAGCAGGACCAGCTCGAGTCGCTCGGCCTCTCCGCGTCGTGCGCCGACGTGGTGCGCCACCTCTGGGACTACCTGGACGACCAGCTCACTCCGGACGGCGCCGATCGGCTGAAGACGCACATGGCAGCGTGCGCGAAATGTCGCGGCTACTCGGATTACCAGTCGTGCTTCCTCGAGGCCGCCGCGAAGCTCCGCGCCCAGCTGGAAGCGCCGGATTCACTGCGCACGAAGCTCGCCGAGGGCCTGAAGTCCGAAGGCTGCTCGTGCTGGGAGGCGGTGAAGAGGGGGAACGGCTGAACTGCTGGTAAACGGTACCTCGTACCAGGTACCAGGTACGAGGTACCGTTTACTGGTTTTCCCTGGCGGAGTGAACTCTCCCTTCCCGCCCATTCACCACGACCACTGATCTGACCTCCAGGTCCGGCGCCAGCGTCGCCGCGACGGAGCAGTACTTCTCGTGCGACAGGGCGATGGCGCGCTCCACCTGCGTCACGTCGATCCCGGCGCCGTCCACGATGTAGCGCAGCTCCACCTTCATGATCCGGCGCGGCAGCTCCTCGCGCCGCTCGCCCCGCGCTTCCACGCGGAGCCGCTCCACCGGCGTGCGCCGCTTCGCCATGATGTCCACCACGTCCACCGCCGAGCAGGCGGCGAGTGCGCTGAGCAGGCCGTCCACCGGCGACTGCCCGGTGAGGCCTTCGCCATCGAGGCGCGACGTGGGGCCGCCTGGCCGGCCGGTGTCGAACCGGTGCTCGCCGATCCACGTCACGTCGACGCGCGACTCGCGCTTCGGCGGCGTGGTCTCCGTGGTGCTTCCCGATACCGTGTTGCTCGGTCCACTCGCCATGCTCACCTCTCGATCGGAGCGCGGACGGCGTTGCCCCATTCCGTCCAGCTCCCGTCATAGTTGCGCACGCGCTCGTAGCCCAGCAGGTAGGTGAGCACGAACCACGTGTGCGACGACCGCTCGCCGATGCGGCAGTAGGCGACCACGTCGTCGCCCGGCTCGAGCCCTGCCTCGCGCTCGTAGAGCGCGCGCAGCTCGCCTGCGCTCCTGAAGGTGCCGTCGGCATTCGCGGCGCGGGACCACGGCATGCTCCGCGCGCCCGGGATGTGCCCGCCGCGCATCGCGCCCTCCTGCGGGTAGTCGGGCATGTGCAGCTTCGCGCCGCTGAACTCGTCGGGGCTGCGCACGTCCACCAGCTTGCCGTGCTGGCGCACGTGCGCCAGCACGTCGGGCATGAAGGCGCGGATGCGCGCGTCGTTCCGTTCCTGCGCCACGTAGCTCGACGGCGCCACCGTCGGCACGTCGGTGACCATCGGCCGTCCCTCGGTCTCCCACTTCGCGCGGCCGCCGTCGAGGATCTTCCCATTGCGGAAGCCGAACAGCTCGAAGACCCAGAGTGCGTAGGTCGCCCACCAGTTGTTCTTGTCGCCGTAGAACACCACCGTCGTGTGCTCATCGATGCCGAGCCGGCGGACCAGCGCCTGGAACTGCTCGCGCCCGATGTAGTCGCGCATCACGGGGTCGTTGAGGTCGATGTGCCAATCGATCTTCAACGCCCCAGGGATGTGGCCCATGTCGTAGAGCAGCACGTCCTCGTCGCTTTCCAGCACGCGGACGTTCGGGTCCTCGAGATGCTGCGCCAGCCAGTCGGTGCTGACGAGCGCTTCGGGATGGGCGTACTCTCTGGCGGCGATATCCTGGTCGGTCATGATGAGGCGGAAGAAGAAGCGTCCCGCGAATCAATCCGCGGGATGGACGCGAGGTTCGTGGGGTCGGTGCTGGAGCGCGTGTTCAGCGCCCCACCGCGCACGGCGGCGGGCAGCTGGCCGATCCAGTCGAGGATCGCCGCCGCGTGCGACTCCCAGCCGGGCTCGCCGAGCAGGAAGTGCCCGTGGCCGGGGGCGACGTGGAGCGGCGCGTCGTACCGCTGGGCGATCCGCCTCGCGACGCCGAGTGGCACGAATCGGTCCTCGTCGCCGCTGACCACCAGCACCGGCGTGCGGGTCGCGCTCAGGTCGGCGTCGCTCGTGCCGAGTGCGGCCTGTCGCGCCGCGCGCCCGCTGTCGGGGACGAGGCGGATGCGGTACTGCTCGCGCTCCGCCGCCGGCACGCGATTGAGCACGAGCGCATCGATGTCGCGCGGGCGCGGAAGGAACGCCCGGGAGAAGAGCAGGGCAGGGAGGTAGCGCGGCATGCGCAGCAGCAGCGCCGGGCTGAGCACCGTGATGCCGCGCGGTGGGGCGGCGGACACGAGCACCGCGGCGCGCACGAGGTTCCGCGAGGCCAGCAGCAGCGCGACGAGCCCGCCCAGCGAGTGCCCGATCACGATCGGCCGGTCGAGCGCCTTCGCCGCCTCGGCGGCATCGTGGCAGTACGCGGCGATGGACGTTCGCCCGATGGCGGCGATCGGGGGCGCCGGTGGGTGGCCGCGGAAGCTCAACGCCGCCGCCGGATGGCCGCGCTCGGCGACGAGCGGCAGGAACTGCTCGAAGACCCAGCTCCCGGCGAACAGGCCATGCAGGCACAGCACCGGGGCGCCACGCGGCGACTCGACGTCGACGGTGTCCAGGTGGAGCGAACCGAGCCGATGGGGGAGCATGGAGGACTATCGGACGAGGATTGCGGAGTGTCAACTCACCCGCGCTCGATCTCCCGCACGATCCGCTGCCACACCACCGCCCTCGCCAGCCGGAGGAAGTTCTCCCGCGCCACCGGATCCGCCCGCAGGAACTCCACGACGCGCAACCCGCCCTTGCGAGCGTTGCAGGCACAACATGCCGTCACTAGGTTCCCCGAGGAGTGGTCGCCGCCGCGCATGCGCGGCTGGACGTGATCGACGGTGAGCTCACCAACGTCGAACCGCTCTCCGCAGTACACACATCGGTAGTCGTCGCGCTCGAAGACCTGCTCCCGTCGCATGGATCCGCTGCTCCCTCCGCTTCCGTCCCGTCGAAACCTGCTCAACGCCGCCCAGCGCTACCTGCTGGAGCCGACCGAGGAGCAGCTGGAGCATGCCGCCGGCGAGCCCCCTCGTCTCACTTCCCAAGCCATCCAGAAGGTCAGCATGTCCCGCTCTCGCGAACGCATCCTCGCCAACGTCGACGACATGTACCGCGAAGCATTCGAGCGGGCGAAGGCGGCCGGAGACGAGGCCCAGATGGCCACGCTCGACTTCGCCTACCGGCGCGAGCAGCTCTACTTCGAGATCCTTCTGGACGTTCGGGACGCGCTGGAGCGGCGCTGACCACAACTGAAGTACTGCGTACTTCGTACCTCGTAGCGCGACCCGGGGGAACGCCTCTCCAAGGCGCCGCCGCATCACGCGCAACCAACGACGGTCGTCAACGCAGGTCGTTGGTCTGCAGCGGCGTCGAGGCACATTGGACGCGCGTCCCCCTGGGTCGCCGTACGTGGTACGCAGCACGATGTACTTCA
>DASURL010000127.1:0-5229 GCA_036280075.1 Gemmatimonadaceae bacterium
CCGGCGCAGCAGGTTGCCGTTCACGTCGTAGACGTCCACCACACCGTTGCCCGGACCGGCCACGTCGTCACCCGTCGTCGGGTTCACCACGGCGTAGGTGACGACGATGTTGCCGCCGATGTTCTGCACGTTGAACGGCGCGTAGCCGGAGGGGAGCAGCGGATCCGTGAACCCGCCGAGGACGGGATTGAACGACCCGTCCCACACGTCCACCGTGCCGGTGCGGAAGTTGGTGGCGTAGAGCCGCGCGCTCGTCCCCGAGCCGGCGATGGCGAGCCCCTTGTACGACGCGTTCGTGCTGTTGTCCACCATCGTGATCGCCGTCGTCCCGGCGGCGCCGTTCCATCCGGCGATCGTCCCGTCCTCGGTGGCGAAGAGGAAGCTCGCGTTGCTGCCGTTGGAGAGCTGGAAGGCGCCGGCGTTGTTGAACACCTGCCCCGTGGGCGCCGACGGTCCCCCCGAGGGGAGCGGGATGGTGACGACGAGCGCCGACTTCACCCCCAGCCCGTTGTAGAGCGTGGTGAGCCCGGTGCCGTTGTCGGAGATCCAGTAGGGCGACGTGTTGCCGAACGAGATCCCCCACGGGTTCTGGAGATCCGGATCCGTGTTGGCGGCGCGGCCGGGAATGTTGGAGGTGAGGTTCGTCTGGGCGTACTGCGCGTGCGCCGCGCTGCTGGCGAGGGCGGTGGCGGCGAGTGCAGCGAGGAGCGGGAGGCGCGAGAGCGGTCGCGTCGCGATGTGGTACGACATGGTTCGGCTCCCAGTGATCGGGTCGTGCGCCGTCCGGTGTGGCCGGAGCGGCGTGGGGAGACCGCATCACGCGAGCCAGTGCAGCGCGCACTTGCGGGAACGCCCTTCACTGTCGGCTGCAGCCGGAAAAGCGGCGCGACGACGATCCGCCGGAACGCCGAGGACGCATCACGGCGTTACGAGGTGCGTAACGAACCAGAACGGAGGACCGGTCGGTCCATCGGTCCTCCGGTCCATCGGTCCATCGGTCCTCCGGTCCATCGGTCCATCGGTCCATCGGTCCTCCGGTCCATCTCTGCCGCACTCTCGCGCCAAATGACTCCCCTCTGCATCTTCGCCCCTCCCACCCTTCCTCCAGGATCCTCCTGCCATGAATGCCTGCTCCATCCCGTTGCGCCTCGCGGCATCGTTGCTCGCCGCCTCGCTCGCCGCATTCCCATCGCCGCTCGCGGCGCAAGGTTCCGGCACGCGTCCGATGACCTGGCTCGACGTCCAGAACATGCGCCAGGTGAGCGCACCGTCGTACAGCCCCGACGGTCGCTGGGCGCTCTACACGCTCTCCTCTCCCGACTGGGTTTCGGCGCGCCGGCAGAATGACCTCTATCTCGCCGCGACCGCGGCCGGTGGTGCCGGTGCGAAGCGCCTCACCTTCACCGGCGACAAGAACGAAGTCGCTCCCGCCTGGTCGAAGGACGGCAGCTTCTTCGTCTTTCTCTCCGATCGCGACGCGGGCACTCCCGCCGCCAACCGCGCGCCCACCCTGCCCACGAGCGGGCCTGGTGCACCGTACTTTCCCGCCGCGGTGGGCGGCGGTGTCGGCGGTACCGCGTACCAGCTCTACGTCATGCGCCCCGACGGCGGCGAAGCGCGACGGATCACCACCGCGCGCGAGGGAGTCACGACCTTCGCCTTCTCGAAGGACGGCACCTGGCTGGTGTATCGCTCGGGCGCTCCCGGCGCGGAACAGCTCTACGGACTCCGCGTCGCGGCGATCGCCGCGGGCGACTCCGCACGACCCACGCAGCTCAGCCGCCACGCCGCCGGCGTCGGGCTCTGGCGCTGGTCACCCGACTCGCGACGCATCTACTTCGCCACCGCGGACACCCTCGACCCGGATGAGCAGGCACGACTCACGGCGCGCTTCGACGTGCGCGTGCGCAACGCCGAGGTGCCGGTCTCCAGCCTCTGGGCACTCGACGTCGGCTCGCGGCAGGAGAGCCGCCTCACGCGCGACACGAGCTACAGCGTCGGCGACTTCACCATCTCTCCCGATGGCCGGTACATCGGCTTTCACGGCCTCTCCGCCAACCGCTACCAGCGCAACATCCTCGAGCAGAACAACAACGCCGACCTCTACCTGCTCGACGTCGGCGCCGGCACGGTCGAGCGTCTCACGCACAACACGGACATCGCCGAGAGCCCGGTGAGCTTCTCACCCGACAGCCGCCAGGTCGCCTTCGCCGCTCCCGATGACTTCCAGTTCATGCACAACCAGCGCGTCTGGCTGCGCGACGTGGGCGCGCATGGCGCACCCTTCCGCAAGCTCGGCGCCGGCTTCGACGGAGACGTGACCACCGGCTTCTGGTCGAAGGACGGCCGCACGATCTACTTCAACGAGGGAGTGCGCGCCACCGACCAGCTCCTCGCGCTGGACGTCGGCACGAACGTCGTGCGGCCGGTGATCCACGAGCCTGCCGCGGTTCGCGTGACGGAAGACAACGAGACGGGACGGATCACGATCAACTACTCCGATCCGCGCACGCCGCCGACGCTCTACACCGTCGGCTCGGCAAGCCAGCTCCCCACCCGCGCCGCGTGGGTGCAGCTCAGCGACGCCAACCCGCAGGTGCGCTCGTTCGCGCTCGGCGACGAATCGGAGATCACCTGGACGTCGAGCGACGGACGCCCGGTCAGCGGCATCCTCATGAAGCCGGTCGGCTATCAGGCGGGCCATCGGTATCCCCTGATCGTCTCGATCCACGGTGGTCCCGCCGCGGCCGACGTGCTGAGGTTCAACGGCGGCTACGGCGCGCAGGTCTACGCGGGCGCCGGCTACATGGTGCTCATGCCGAACTACCGCAACTCCACGAACTACGGCCAGCAGTTCAAGATCGAGAGCCAGGGCGACTACTTCACGAAGGGCTACGAGGACATCATGACCGGCGTCGACCACCTCATCGCCCAGGGGCTCGTCGACAGCACCCAGATGGGAGTGCTCGGCTGGAGCGCCGGCGGGCACTGGTCGAACTGGATCCTCACCCACACCGACCGCTTCAAGGCGATCTCCAGCGGTGCCGGCGTCTTCAACTGGATCTCGATGTACGGCCAGAGCGACACCCAGCGCATCCGGCAGTGGTACCTCGGCGACAAGCTCTACTTCGACGACATGGAGCACTGGTGGCGGCAGTCGCCCGCCGCGTACATCAGGAACGCGAAGACGCCGACGATGATCCACGTCGTCGACAACGACCCGCGCGTGCCGCGGCCGCAGAGCGAGGAGCTCCACATGGCGCTCATCCGTCTTGGCGTGCCAACGGAGATGTACGTCTACCCGGGGAACACCCACGGCATCCCCGACCCGCGCAACCAGCTCTTCAAGTCCACGGCGGAGATGGCGTGGATGGACTACTGGGTCCGCCGCAGTGGACACCGGTTCGCCTGGCGCGACGTGCTGCGCACTCTCCCCGACTCCACCAAGCCGACGGTGAGGTAGAAAAACAGGAGGACCGGAGGACCGAGGGACCGAGGGACCGAACGGTCCTCCGGTCCTCCGGTCCTCCGGTCCTCCGGTCTTCCGGTCCTCCGGTCCCTCGGTCCTCCTACAAGAGCTTCGCCCCCAGCGGCACCTCCCCGTCCGGCACGCACAACGTCACTTCGCCTCGCTCGTTGTGGAAGCCGGTCACCAGGCACTCCGACCGGATCGGCCCCATCTGCTTCGACGGAAAGTTCACGACCCCGACGACGAGCTTCCCCACGAGCTCGTCTACGGTGTACAGCTGCGTGATCTGCGCGCTCGATCTCTTCACCCCGAGCTCCGGCCCGAAGTCCACGTGAAGGATGTACGCCGGCTTGCGCGCCTGCGGGAATGGCTCGGCCCTCACGATCCGGCCCACGCGGAGCTCCACCTTCGTGAAGTCGTCCCAGGTGATGGTTGGCATGTGTGAAAGATGCGCCACGGGACGACGGAGATGCAGCACGTGAAAACGCGCCGCCGGGCCAATGGCCCGACGACGCGCTTTCATCACGATCGGCAACGCGCTACTCGCAGTACCCGGTCGTCGTTCCCACCCTCAGGTTGGAGATGTACACCCACAGCGTCGACGGCGGCGCCCAGTACTCCGTGTTCGACGCCCCGGTGAGGCCGGCGCCAAGCGTCTTCGTGTAGAACGGAGTCGTCGGCACGTAATCCACCGGCCCGCGCGCCGAGAAGCCGATCTCCTGCGTGTATCGGTTGCGGAACATCACGGTGTATCCGTACTTCGGCGCCGCCTGCGTGCCGTAGTTCACCGTTCCGGTGGAGATCATGTAGTCCATTCCCTTGAACTGCGTCGGCAGCCAGCTGGTGGAGTTGCCGGGCGCCGGCGCACCGACCGAAGTGACCGAGCTGCACACCGACCCGGTGCCACCGCCACCACCCCCTCCGCCACCGGTGCCGGTCACCGTGACCGTGGCGCTTCCGCTCACACCGTCGGCCGTCGCGCTGACGGTCGTCGTCCCGGCGGACTTTCCGGTCACGAGCCCCGATGCGCTCACGCTGGCAATGGCGGAATTCGCCGACGACCAGGTGATGGTGCGTCCGGTGAGGATGTTGCCGCTCGCGTCACGCAGCTGCGCCGAGAGCTGCACCGTGCCGCCGACGGCGATGGTGCTTGGCGTCGGTGTCACACCGACGTAGGCGACCGGTGCCGCCTTCGCGCCCACGGTGAGCACCGTCGTGCCCGTGACGCCCTCGCTCGTCGCGCTGATGACGCTCGTTCCCGCCTCGCGCCCGTAGACGAGACCCGTGGTGTTCATCTGGTAGCCCACGAGGTAGTTGCTCGAGCCCCACGTCACCGTCTTCCCGCTCAGCACCGTCCCCTGCGCGTTCTTCATCACGGCGGTGAACTGCACCTCGTTCCCCACCATGATGGACGGATTGCTCGGCGTGATGACGACGCTCGCCACGGTGGTGGACTCGTTCGTCACCGTGACGGTGATCGTCGCGCTCTTGCCGTCGATGCTCGCCGTGAGCGTGGTGGTGCCCGCCGACACGCCGGTCACCGTGCCGTCGACCGACACCGTGGCGATGGCGCTGTTGCCCGTGCTGAACGACGGCGTGCGATACACCAGCGCGCCGCTCGCGTCCTTCAGGGTGACCGTCGGCTTGCCCGTCATCCCCTGCACGATGGTGAGTGGGTTCGGGCTCAGCGCGACCGTCGCCACCGTCTGGCCGGCGGTGACGGTGATCGGGATCGTCCCCGACATGCCGTCGCAGCTCGC
>DASURL010000128.1:0-19596 GCA_036280075.1 Gemmatimonadaceae bacterium
TCCTCTCCCACCACCGACGCGCGCGGCGCCAGCGGACCGAACCCGAAGTCCGGCACCGTCGGGCCGAAGATCGCCACCGTCGGCGTTCCCATGGCCGATGCAAGATGCAACGGCGCGGAGTCGTTCGTCACCACCACCCCGCAGCGGCCGATCAGCTCCGCGGCGGCCAGCAGCGACAGCTGTCCCGTCGCGTCGATCGCCGATGGCTCCGCGGTCATGATGGCATCGGCGAGCGGCGAGTCGTTGCCGCTGCCGAGCACCACCACGCGCGCATGCGGTGCGAGCCGCTGCGCCAGCTGGGCGTAGTACGGCCACCGCTTCGTTCCCCACACGCTGCCGGGCGCGAGCCCGATCAGGCGCTCGCCCGCCCGCACGCCGTGCTGCGCGAGCAGGGCATCCACCATCGAGCGCTCCTCGTCGCCGGGCGCGAGCGACGGCCGCATCTCCTCCGCGCTCGGTTCGCGGCCGTTCGGCCGCGCGAGCATCAGCAGCCGCGCCGCATGATGCAGGTCGTCGCGGTACGGCACGCGCGTCGTGTAGAGCAGCTTCCCCGCCGAGGTGTCGAAGCCCACGCGTTCGGGAATTCGCGCCACGAAGGCGAGCGCCGCGCTGCGCCACGAACCCTGGGCGAGCAGCGCGAGGTCGTACTGCGCCTCGCGCAGCCGGCGCGCGAGGCGCAGCACCCCGCGCAGCCCGCGCTCGCTGCCCCGCTTGTCGTACGGGATGATCGTGCGCACCGCGGGATGGTGCGCCAGCAGCGCCGCCGAGGCGGGCGTGGTGACGACGTCCACCGGCCCCCGGTTCGCCAGCTGCGCGAGCAGCGGCGTCGTGAGCACGGTGTCCCCGAGGAACGACGTCTGGATGACGAGCGTCGAGGACACGTGTGCCCTGTCAGTCCACCTGGAGGACGGCGAGAAATGCTTCCTGCGGGATCTCCACCGAGCCCACCTGCTTCATGCGCTTCTTTCCTTCCTTCTGCTTCTCGAGAAGCTTGCGCTTGCGCGAGATGTCGCCGCCGTAGCACTTCGCCAGCACGTCCTTGCGGACCGCCTTCACCGTCTGCCGCGCGATCACCTTCGTGCCGATCGCCGCCTGGATGGCCACGTCGAACAGCTGTCGCGGGATGAGCTCCTTCAGCTTGTCCGCGATCTTGCGGCCCCACTCGTACGCCTTGTCCTCGTGGCAGATCACGCTGAATGCGTCGATCGCCTCGCCGTTGATCAGCATGTCCAGGCGCACGAGGTCGCTCGCGCGGTATTCCAGCATCTCGTAGTCCAGCGACGCATACCCGCGGCTGATGGACTTCAGGCGGTCGAAGAAGTCGAGGATGATCTCGCCGAGCGGGAACTCCCAGTCGAACTCCACCCGCTGCTGGTCGAGGTACGTCATGTTCTTGTACACGCCCCGTCGCTCCGTGCCGAGCGTCATGATCGGGCCGATGTAGTCCGACGGTGCCATGATGCGCGCCTTCACGTACGGCTCCTCGATCCGCTCCACCACCGCCATGTTCGGCATGAGTGCCGGGTTCTCCACCAGCTCCATCGTGCCGTCGGTCCTGTAGACGCGGTACTCCACGCTCGGCACCGTCTGCACGAGGTCGAGGTCGAACTCGCGCGTCAGCCGCTCCTGCACGATCTCCATGTGCAGCAGGCCGAGGAAGCCGCAGCGGAAGCCGAAGCCGAGCGCCGTGGACGTCTCCGGCTCGTAGTTCAGCGAGGCGTCGTTGAGCTTCAGCTTCTCCAGCGCGTCGCGGAGCGTCTCGTACTGCTGCGTGTCGGTGGGATACATGCCGGCGAACACGAACGAGCGCACGGCCTGGTAGCCGGGCAGCGGCTCGGCGGCGTGGTTGTCGGCATCGAAGATCGTATCCCCCGCGCGCGTCTCGCCAACCGAGCGCACGCTCGCCACCACGTATCCCACCTCGCCCGGGCCGAGCTGCTGCGTCTCCACCTGGCGGAGCTGGTTGAAGCCGACCTCGTCCACCTCGTAGACCGATTCCGACGCACCGAACGTGATCCGCGTGCCCTTCCGGAGCACGCCGTCCACCACGCGCACGCTCGGGATGGCGCCGCGGTACTTGTCGTAGTACGAGTCGTAGATCAGCGCACGCAGCGGCTTCGTGGGATCACCCACCGGGGCGGGCACCTTCTCCACCACCGCCTCCAGCAGCTCCCGCACGCCGATGCCCGCCTTCGCGCTCACGCGAAGGATGCTGTCGGGGTCCACGCCGAGCAGGTCCGCCACCTCCTGCGCGCGACGATCCGGCTCGGCGCCCGGCAGGTCGATCTTGTTGAGGATCGGGATGATCTCCAGCCCGGCATCCAGCGCGAGGAACAGGTTCGACAGCGTCTGCGCCTGGATCCCCTGGGAGGCGTCCACGACCAGGATCGCCCCCTCGCACGCCGCCAGCGACCGCGAGACCTCGTAGGTGAAGTCCACGTGGCCCGGCGTGTCGATCAGGTTGAGCTCGTACTCCTCCCCGTCCTTCGCGCGGTACGTCATCCGCACCGCGTTCAGCTTGATCGTGATGCCGCGCTCGCGCTCCAGGTCCAGCGTGTCGAGGACCTGGGACTTCATTTCACGCTTCTGCAGCATCCCCGTCTCCTCGATGAGGCGGTCGGCCAGGGTGGACTTCCCATGGTCGATGTGGGCGACGATGCAGAAATTGCGGATGTGATCGAGCTTCACGGCATGCGGAGTGAGACGGTTGCGACTTTGCAGCCTTGAAATATAGCAGGTTGATCGGTCACCCCGCGCCCGCCTACCTTTCGCGCTGTAATGGAGTCCTCCGCGGTTCGCGCGGATCTCCAGGACCCCGCGGCGCTCGCGTCGCTCGGCCACCTGGAGGTCATCGCGCGGTGGGTCGTCGACGGCTTTCTCAGCGGACTGCACCGGTCACCTCGCAAGGGGTTCTCGGTGGAGTTCGCCGATTTTCGTCCCTATCAGCCTGGCGACGACCTGCGCTACGTGGACTGGAAGATCGCCGCGCGTGCCGACCGCTGGGTGGTCAAGCAGTACGAGGAGGAGACCAACCTCCGCGCCACGCTCATCCTGGACGTCAGCCGCTCCATGGACTGGCGCGGCGCCCCCGCCGCCGAGCGGCTCACCAAGCGCGCCTACGCCGAGCAGCTCACTGCGGCCCTCGCGCTCCTGCTCCTTCGCCAGCGCGACGCCGTCGGCCTCGTGCGTTTCGACGACGCCGTCCGCACCAGTGTCCCGCCGCGCGCCCGCACCACGCAGTGGCGCCGCATCCTCGCCGCCCTCGCCGAACCCTCCGGCGGGCGCGCGTCTGACGTGGCCGCCGCCCTCGCCCAGGCGGCGCGCCTCGTCACCCGGCGCGGCATGATCATCCTGCTCAGCGACCTCCTGGTGGACGTGGACGCCGCACTGCCGGCGCTGCGCGGCCTTCGCGCCGCGGGGCACGACGTCACCGTGCTGCACGTCATGGATCCCGCCGAGCGGGCCTTCACCCTCGCCGGCGAGGCGCAGTTCGCCGATCCGGAGACCGGGCTCGCCGTGCCCGCATCCGGCGCCGACGTGCGGGCCGCCTACGAGCGGACCGTCGCCACGGTGATCGAGGAGTGGCGCACCACGCTCGGCGCGATGGGCGCCCGCTACGAGCTCGTGCTCACCGACCAGCCGTATGCCGTGCCCCTGCGCCGCGCCTTCGACGCCAGGCAACGCCGCCCGTGAGCTTCCTCGCACCCCTCTGGCTCCTGCTCGCCGGTGCCGCCGCGGTCCCGCTGCTGCTCCACCTGCTGCGACGCAACGTCTCCGCGCGCGTGGAATTCCCCGCCGCGCGGTATCTCCAGCGCGCCGAGCGAGAGCACAGTCGATCGCTCCGGCTGCGCAACCTGTTGCTCATGCTGCTCCGGGTGCTGCTGCTGCTCGCCCTCGCGCTCGCGGCGGCGCGACCGTTCGTGCGTGGCGTGGGCCGCGGCCACGGCGCAACGGCGGTGGCGGTGGTGCTCGACAACTCGCTGTCCACCACGGCAATGAGCGACGGCCGGCCCCTGTTCGAGCAGCTGCGCGCCGCGGCGCGGGACGTGCTCGGTGCCGCCACTCCCGCCGACCGGCTCTGGCTCGCCACCGCCGACGGTCGGCTGCAGGCGGGAACGCGCGAGGCGCTGCTCGCCGAGCTCGCCCGCGTTGGTCCCATCGAGGGCGCCGGTGACCTGTCGCTCGCGGTTGCGCGTGCCTCCGCCGCCGTGGACGCGGCCGCGCTCCCCGCGCGCGTGGTCGCCGTCGTCACCGACGGCCAGCTGAGCGGGTGGAACGCGGCGCGGCGCGTGCCCGACGCCGTCACCGTGCTCGTGCCGCGCGGCGAACCGCCGCGCAATCGCACCGTGGCCGCCGTCGAGCCGCAGCCGGCGCGGTGGACGCCACGCGGCGCCGTCGTGGCGCGCATCGCTTCTCCCGACTCCGTCGGCTATCGCCTCGTGATCGGCGAGCGCACCGCGGCGCGCGGGCTCGCCGCGCGCGACGAGGCCGTGACCGTTCGTCTCGCTCCTGCCGAGCGTGGCTGGCAGGAGGGGCGCGTCGAGCTCGAGCCCGACGATTTTCCCGCCGACGATGCCCGGCATTTCGCCATCTGGATCGGCGCGCCACCCGTCGTGTCAGTCGATCCGGCAGCCGGTCCGTTCGTGAGCACGGCGGTGAGCACGCTCGTCGCCGATGGTCGCGCGGCGCAGGGCGGCGGGATCCGGATCGGACCCGCCGACCAGGCGACCACGCTCCCCGCGCTCCTTGTCGCACCTGCCGATCCCCTCCGGCTCGGCGCGGCCAATCGTGCGCTCGCCCGACTCGGCGTGCCGTGGCGTTTCGGGGCGTCGGTGAGCGCTCCCACGCTCGCGCGCGGCGCCCGCCTGGAGCAGGTGAGCATCACGCGTCGCTATCGCCTCGTTCCACAGGGCGCGGCAACGTCGGACACCCTTGCCTCCGCGAACGGCGACCCATGGATCGTCGCGGGTGATGGCTACGTGCTCCTCGCCTCGCCGATCGATCCGCAGTCCACCAGCCTGCCGCTGCGCGCGGCGTTTCTTCCCTGGCTCGCCGACGTGCTCGGCCAGCGACTCGGCGCGCCGTCCGGCGACGTCGGGGCGCCCGTCGCCGCGACGCCCGGACAGTCCGTCGTGCTTCCGGCCGGCGTGGACGCCCTCGAGACCGGCTCCGGCGTCCGCCGCTCGGTGAGTGGCGGTCGCATCACGGCCCCCGCGGAGCGCGGCGTCTGGTTCTTCCTGCGCGCGGGCCGCCGCGTCGGTGCGCTCGTCGTGGAAGCGCCCGAGTCCGAGTCGGATCTCACCCGCCTCTCCGCGGAGCGACTGGCCGCCCGGCTCGGCGGAAGTCGCGGCCGGGGAGTGACCGACGGCGACGACCTCGGGCGCGCCACCTTCGCCGTGGGCGCGCGTCACCCAGCGGTCACTCCACTCCTCGTGCTCGCCCTTCTCATCCTCGTCGCGGAAGCGCTGACCGTGCGCGCTTCCCGTTCCACCGCCGCATAGTGCCACTTCCTACTCTGCTCGACGCGATCGAGCGCCTGCCCGCGTTCACGCGACTCGTCAACACCCTCCCCGCGCCCCGAGGTCAGCTTCTCGCGGCCGGCCTCCCCGGCTCCGCCGATGCCGTCGTGGTGGCCACCCTCGCGCGCCGCCTGCCCACGCGCTTCCTCGTCGTCGTCGCCGATGGCCTGCCGCAGGCGGAGCGGGTGCTCGCCGACCTGCACACCATCCTCGACGCGACGCCGGTGGCGCTGTATCCACCGCGCGAGGGGTTCGGCGAAGCCGAGCCGCATGTGGAGGTGGCGGGTGAGCGCGTGGAGACGCTTGCTCGCCTCGCCCGCGGCGAGGTGCGCGTGCTCGTCACCACGCCGCGCGCGCTGCTCGAGCGCACGCGTCTCCCGGGCGCGCTGGAGGACCTGCGGGTCGAGCTGCGCAAGGGCGACGTGCGTCGTCCCGGCGAACTGGCGGAGCACCTCGAGCGCATCGGCTTCGAGCGCGTGCCGATGGTGGAGGACGTCGCCCAGTTCAGCCTGCGCGGCGGCATCTTCGACATCTATTCCTTCGGCATGACCGATCCCGTGCGCCTCGAGTTCTGGGGCGACGAGATCGAGGACCTGCGCCATTTCGACCTGTCGACGCAGCGCTCCACGCGTGCCGTGGACGTCGCCGTCGTCCTCCCCGTGGATGGCCAGGTGCGCGAGGATGCCACCGATGGCGAACGCCTCTCCGTGTCCGCCCTCTTTCCTCCCGACACGCTCCTCGTGCAGCCGGTGGGCACCCACGTGGGGCCGGAGCTCAAGCGCACCTGGGACGAAGCCGCGCACCACCTCGACCTCGCGCGCCGTCGCGGGGAGGACGTCGCCGCGCGCGAGGAGCTGTTCGAGTCGCCGGAGGTAGCATCCGCCACGCTCGGCGCGTTCGGCACCATGCGCTTCGTCGATCCCGCCGCCGAGCCGCCCGACGTCGCCTTCCCCCTCCGCGAGCCCGAGCCCATCGACCGCGACATCAAGCGGCTGCGCAGGCTCGTTCGCGACGGCGTGCCCACCGTGGTGCTCTGCGACAACGAGGGACAGTGCGAGCGGCTCGACGAGCTGCTCAACGAGGACGCCTGGGAGCCGTCGCCGGCCGCCCTCGTCGTCGGCGCGCTCGGCGGCGGCTTCGTGCTGCCGCCGGGCGCCGACGGCCGCGGCCTCCGCGTCCTCACCGACCACGAGATCTTCCGCCGCGAGCGCCGCGTGCGCCGCGCGCGACGCTACGTCAGCGGCAGCGTGGAGTCGCTGGCGCTCCGGCAGGGCGATTACGTCGTGCACCTCGAGCACGGCGTCGGCATCTACCGCGGCATCGAGACCATCTTCGTCGGCCAGAGCACCATCGAGGTCGCCGTCGTGGAATACGAGGGCGGCGACCGCCTGAACGTCCCGCTCTACCGCATCGACCAGCTCGAGCGCTATCGCGGCGCCGACGACGTGAGCGAGGACGTCCCCCCACCGCGCCTCCACAAGCTCGGCGGCCGCCGCTGGGCCACGCAGCGCGACCGCACGCGCGCCGCGATCCAGGAGATGACCCTCGAGCTCCTCGACCTCTACGCGCGTCGCAAGGTGGCGTCGCGGCCGTCACACGTGCCCGACACCGCGTGGCAGCGGCAGCTCGAGAGCAGCTTCCTGTTCGAGGACACGCCCGACCAGCGCAAGGCGACCACCGACGTGAAGGGCGACATGGAGAGCACTCGCCCCATGGACCGTCTCCTCGTCGGCGACGTCGGCTACGGCAAGACGGAGATCGCCGTTCGCGCCGCGTTCAAGGCGGTGCAGAGCGGCCGCCAGGTCGCCGTCCTCGTCCCCACCACCATCCTCGCCGACCAGCACGCGCGCACCTTCAGCGAGCGCCTCGCCGATTTCCCCGTGCGCATCGCCGTGCTCAGTCGCTTCCAGAGCGCGAAGGAGCAGGCGGCCACCATCGCCGACCTCGCGGCGAAGAAGGTGGACATCGTCATCGGGACCCATCGCCTCCTCAGCCCCGACATCACCTTCGCCGACCTCGGCCTCATCATCGTCGATGAGGAACATCGCTTCGGCGTGAAGCACAAGGAGCGGCTCAAGCACCTCAAGCTGGAGACCGACGTCCTCACCCTCACCGCGACGCCGATCCCGCGCACGCTGCACCTGTCGCTCGCCGGCCTGCGCGACATGACCCTCATGCAGACGCCGCCGCGGGACCGCTCGCCCGTGCTCACGTACGTCGAGGTGAGCGACGACGGGCTGCTCGAGGAGGGGATCGCCCGCGAGCTCGATCGCGGCGGCCAGGTGTTCTTCGTCCACAACCGCATCGAGACCATCGTCGCCACGGCCGATCATCTCCGGCGCATCGTGCCGCGTGCCCGCATCGCCGTCGCGCACGGCCAGATGCGCGAGCGCGAGCTGGAGGAGATCATGCACCGCTTCGTGAGCGGTGAGATCGACGTCCTCGTCTCCACCCTCATCGTCGAGAGTGGGCTCGACGTCCCGAACGCGAACACCATGTTCGTGAATCGGGCGGACACCCTGGGCCTGGCGCAGCTCTACCAGCTTCGCGGCCGCGTCGGTCGCTCGCACCGGCGGGCGTACTGCTACCTGCTGGTGCCCGACACGCACGTGGATCCGGACGCCGAACGCCGCCTGCGCGTGCTCGAGCACCACACCGAGCTCGGGGCGGGCTACAAGATCGCCCTCAAGGACATGGAGATGCGCGGGGCGGGGAACCTGCTCGGCGCCGAGCAGTCGGGCTACGTGCACGCGGTGGGCTTCGACCTCTACCTCCGCATGCTCGACGAGACGGTGCAGCGGCTCATGCGGGGCGAGGCCGCGCCGCGCCCGCAGCCGTCGGACGTGTCGATGGACATTCCCGCCTACCTCCCCGACGACTACATCCAGTCGCACGAGGCGAAGCTCGACGTCTACAAGCGGCTCGCCCGCTTCGAGTCCCCGGCGGAGATCGAGGCGCTCCGCGCCGAGCTGCGCGACCGCTTCGGGCCCCTCCCGCCACCGGCAGAGGCGATGCTCGGCATGGCGCTGCTCCGGATCGTCGGGGGCACGCTCGGCATCGAGGGCATCCTTGTGCGAGGCGAAGAAGCCCGTATTACCTTTAGGGATTCCGCGATTCCCAGAATGAAAGGGCTCTCCGCGGCGTTCCACGAAGTCCAGTTCCAGGCGGAAGTGCGACGTGCGCACCCGCTCTCGCTCAAGCTCACGCGGCTCGGGGGCGCCCAACTCCTCGACGGGCTCGTGCGCGCACTACGTGCCGTCGTCTGACGCCCCTCCCTCTCTCGTCGATCGCTCACAACATGAATCGCTCTCCGTTCCTTGTCCTCGCCTTCGGCGCGACGACCCTCGCCGCCTGCAGTGGGCTGAAGGACGCGCTCACGGCGCACGTGGACGTCGTGGCCAAGGCCGGCTCGCAGGAGCTCTCCGTCACGCGCCTCGCCGACCTGCTCGGCAACGCCAAGCTCCAGGTGCCGATCAACAAGGAAGTCGCCACCCTCGTCACGCGCGACCTCTGGGTGCCCTACCAGCTCCTCGGCGTCGCCGCGGCGCATAACGACTCCCTCAACGACCCGAAGGCGATCGACGCCGCCGCGGCCGCGATGATCGAGAACGCCAAGCTCGGTCGCTTCATGGAGTCCGTCGCCGCGAAGCTGCCCGTGGACTCCAGCGCCACCGAAGCCGGTTACCTCGCCGGCAAGGGCGACCTCTACGCGGCGCGCCACATCCTCTTCCTCGTCCCGGAGGGAGCACCCGCCGCGGTCAAGGATTCGATTCGCAGGAAGGCGGAGAGCATTCGGGCCCAGGTGACACCGGCCAACTTCGCCGACATGGCCAAGAAGTACAGCCAGGACAACACCGCCGCTCGCGGCGGTGACCTCGGCGTCTTCCCGCGCGGCATGATGGTCAAGCCCTTCGCCGACGCCGTCGCCGCGCTGAAGCCCGGCGAGATCTCGCCGGTGATCGAGACCCAGTTCGGCTATCACATCATCCAGCGCAGCACCTGGGACCAGGCCAAGGGGCAGTATGCGCAGCAGGTCGCCGGCCGCAGCCGTCAGGTCGCCGAGAGCACGTATATCGCCGGTGCGCAGGCCGCCGCGAAGGTCAAGCTCAAGGACGACGCCGCCGCCACGATGAAGGAAGTCGCCAAGGACCCCATCGACCATCGCAAGGACGGGACGGTCCTCGCCAATTGGTCGGGTGGCAAGCTCACCGCGGGGCGTCTCGCCATGGTGCTGCTCGCGTCGCCGCAGAACGGCCGCCTGATGCAGCAGATCCAGACCGCGCCCGATTCCCTCGTCCGCCAGTACGTCACCAACATGGCCGAGCGCGAGCTGCTCCTGCAGCGTGCCGACAGCGCCAAGGTCACGCTGACTCCCGAGGAAGTGGCCAACCTGCATCGTGACTTCGCGCAGGTCGTATCGATGAGCTGGCAGCAGATGGGGATCGATCCCAAGTCGCTCGCCGACAGCGCCAAGTCCCCCGCCGAGCGTGAGCGGCTCGCCGCCGCGCGCGTGGAGGCCTTCCTCGACAAGATCATGGCCGGGCAGGCACAGCCGATTCCCGTGCCGGCGCCCCTCCAGATCGTCCTGATGGACAAGTACGATGCGTCGGTGAACCCCGCCGGCATCGACCGCGCCGTGGAGACAGCCACGAAGATCCGCGCCTCGGCCGATTCGGCGAAGGCCGCGCAGCAGCCGAAATCAGCCGTTCCGCTCCCCGGTGCCCCGTCGGCCGGTGCGCCGCCGGCTGGCGCCCCCACGACCGGTGCTCCGTCCGCCACTCCGGCGGCGCCCGCACCCAAGCCGTAACCCGTGCGGGCGGGGAAACCCGCCCGCTTTCATGCGGCCCGGACCTTCATGGCCGGGCCGCGGGTATTTTGACCATATGCGTCTTCCACATCTCCTCTCGGCTGCGGCGCTCGTCGCCGTCTTCCCGCTGGCGTCGCCGGCGCAGGTCCCCGTTCCCGCCAATTCGCCGACGGGCACCGCGACGGTCATCCCCCTCGATCGCGTCGTTGCGGTCGTGGGCGACGTGCCCATCACGCAGTCCGACGTGCAGGAGCGGGTGATCACCAAGCGGCAGGAGGGCACGCAGCTCCCCACGGATTCGGCGGCCTTCCACGCCTTCCTCCTCGGCGTCGTCAACGAGCTCGTCGAGGAGGAGCTGCTGCTCCAGAAGGCCAGGGACCTGAAGGTCGAGGTCCCCGACGCCGACGTGAACAACACGGTGGACAAGCAGCTCAAGGACATCCGCAGCCGCTTCGCCAGCGACGCCGAGTATCGCGCCGAGCTCCAGAAGGCCGGTCTCGGCACGCCGGAAGAGTTCCGTCGCTTCCGCGCCGACCAGGTGCGTCGCAGTGAGCTCATCTCCCGCACGGTGAAGCAGCTCCGTGACGACGGCAAGATCATCTCCGCCAACGTCACCGACGCCGAGGTGGAGGAAGCGTACGAGCGCAACAGGTCCGCCCTGCCCAAGCGTGAGGCCAGCGTGGCGTGGCGGCAGATCATCATTTCGCCCAAGCCCACCCCGGCGGCGAAGGCCGCGGCGAAGGCGAAGGCCGACTCCCTGCTCGCCGAGATCAAGGCGGGTGGCGACTTCGAGCTCATCGCGAAGCGCGAGTCGGACGACCCGGGAAGCAAGGCGAACGGCGGCGACCTGGGATGGAACCGTCGTGGCCGGATGGTGCCGGAGTTCGACCGCTGGATGTTCGCCCTCGCACCGGGCCAGCTCAGCCCCGTGATCGAGACCGCGTTCGGCTATCACATCATCAGGGTGGATCGCGTCCAGCCGGGCGAGGTGAAGGCACGGCACATCCTGATCGCGCCCAAGGTGGATTCGGCCGACGTGACGCGAGCGCATCTCGAGGCGGACAGCGTCGCCGCCGCCTGGCGTGCCGGCGCACCCTTCGACTCGCTGGCCAAGCTGCACCACGATTTCGCGAGCGGTGAGGAGACCACGCTGCTCACGCCCTTCCCGCGCGCGCAGCTCCCGACGGCGTACCAGCAGGCTTTCGCCGGCAAGCACCCGAAGGACATCGTCACCTTCGAGATTCCGGGCAACTCCACCGTCCCGGCGAAGGTCGTCGTCGCCGAAATCGAGAAGGTGGAGGAAGGTGGTGACCTCACCCTCGCCGAGGTGAAGGAGCGTTTCCGCTCCCGGCTGGCCGAGGAAGGCGGCATCAAGCGCCTCATGGATACGCTGCGCAAGCAGACGTACGTGAAGGTCAACGACGACGCGCTCATCGTCACGCCGGCCGAGGAGGCAGCGCCGGCCTCCACGCCGACTCCCTGATGACGCGGTGAAGGGCGGTGCGCGCCCGCGGCTCGCCGTCACCCTCGGCGATCCGCGCGGCATCGGTCCCGAGATCGTCGAGAAGGCGCGCCACGACCCACGCGTCGTCGGCGTCGCAGACCTGGTCATCGTCGGCCCGCGCCGCGCCGGCACCGCGGTGGATGAAGCCGTCGGCGACTGGTCGCCTGGCGGCAGCGAGGCGGACGCGGGGCGCCTCGCCGGACTCGCCATCGACCGCGCCATCGAGCTCGCGACCTCCGGCGCGACGGCCGGGATCGTCACCGCACCGCTCGACAAGCACGCGCTTCTCGCCGGCGGCTACGATTTCCCGGGCCACACCGAGATGCTCGCCGAACGCACCGGCTGTCGTGTGGCGATGATGCTCGCCGCCACCCGTGCCGGCCCGGGCACCGTCACTCCGCTGCGCGTGGTGCTCGCTACCACGCACGTGCCCCTGCGTGACGTGCCGCGCCTCGTCACCGCCGACGCGATCGCGTCGGCGGCGCAGGTGACGCGTGACGGCCTGCGCAGCTGGTTCGGCATCCCCGAGCCGCGCATCGCGCTGTGCGCGCTGAACCCGCACGCCGGCGATGGGGGCCGCTTCGGCCGCGAAGACGACGACCTCCTCGCGCCCGCCGCGCGCGCGGCCGGCATCGCCGGTCCCTTTCCCGCCGACACCGTGTTCGTGCGCGCCATGCGCGGCGCCTTCGACGCCGTCATCGCCCCCTATCACGACGTGGGCATGACGGCGATCAAGGTCGCGGCCTTCGGCTCGGCGGTGAACGTGACGCTGGGCCTTCCATTTCCCCGCACGTCACCGGACCACGGCACGGCGCTGGATATCGCGGGGCAAGGGGTCGCCGATCCGGGGAGCATGATCGAGGCCCTGGTTCTCTGCGCCGGGATCGCTGGCCGTCAACGACAACTGAAGTAGCACGTACTCCGCATTTCGTATGACGACCCGGCAGTATGCCCTCCCGATGCAGCTCAGCCTCTCGTGCCACGAGAGGCTGAGCTGCATCGGGGGTGCGTCCGACTGGGTCGGGGTACGACGTACGTAGTACGCCGTACGTCAGTTGTCTCGCTGCTTCTCCCGTCTATCCCCGATCGAATGCAGGTCGAGGGCAAGCGTCTCGATCCGGCGCCCGTCCATCGCCTTCACCGTGAATACGGCGTGACTCGCCGTCACCCGGTCGCCTACCACCGGTAGTCGCCCGAGCACGCCGAACACGAAGCCGCCCACGGTCGTGTAGTCGTCGTCCGGAACCTCGAGTCCGAACCGTTCGTTCATCTCGCCGATGTTCAGCGAGCCCGGGATCAGCACGTCCGCGTCCGGCGTCGTGGTGGTCGGCAGCTCCGGCTCATCGTACTCGTCCAGGATCTCGCCGACGATCTCCTCGAGCAGGTCCTCCATCGTCACGATGCCGGCCGTGCCACCATACTCGTCGAGCACCACCGCCATGTGTTCCTTGAGCCGCTTGAAGTCGGCGAGGACCTCCTCCACCTCCCGCGAGCCCGGCACCACGTGCACGGGGCGCATCATCCCGCGCACCGTGAAGGCGGCGGGCCGGTCGCGGAGCAGGGGGATGAGGTCCTTCGCCAGCACCAGGCCGATGATGTTGTCGAGCGTCTCCTCGTACACCGGATAGCGCGAGCGCTGGGTCTCCACGACGAGGCTCACCGCCTCGTCGAGCGTGGCCCCCACGTCCAGCGCATCGATCGCCGTGCGCGGCGTCATCACCTCGCGCGCGTTCTTCTCCGAGAACTCGAACACCCCCTCGATCAGCGCCGCGTCCTGGCGCTCGAGGGCGCCCACCTCCTGGCTCTGCTCCACGAGGATGCGCAGCTCCTGCGAGGAGTGCACGTTCTCCTCCTCGCGCGCGGGCTCCTGGCCGAACAGGCGCAGCACGCCGTCGGCCGACCGGTTGAGGAGCCACGTCACCGGCGACACCACCCACGCGAACACGAGGAGTGGCGGCACGAGCCAGCGCGCCACTTCCTCGGGATGGTTCAGCGCCGCGCCGCGCGGCGCCAGCTCGCCGAACACCACGTGGCCGTACGTGACGATCGCCAGCGCGCAGAGGGTGCCGAAGCCGGCGCCGAGCCCGACGCGCGCCAGCAGCGGCCAGTCGGCGAAGACCTGCATGAAGACATGCGAGAGCGCTTCCTCCGCCAGGGCCCCGATGCCGATGCTTGCCAGGGTCACGCCGAACTGCACGGCGGACAGCAGCTTCGCGAGGTCTGCCGTGGCGCGCAGCACGATGCGCGCGCGGGCGTCGCCGCCCCGCGCCATCGCCTCGAGCCGCGAGCGGCGCGAGCGCACGATCGAGAACTCCGCGGCAACGAAGAAGCCATTCGCGGCCAGCAGCGCGAGGATGGCGAGGATGCGTCCGATCACGCCCGCAACGTAACCCGTCGCGGACGCACGAGCCACCCGCACGTCACGACAAACTCGCGCTTGAAAATTGCCGTGTTCCTGCCGACACTAGGCGAATGAGCGAGTACCGAATCGAGAAGCTCCGGCGCCGGGTCGCGGTCACCCTCGCGAACGGCCGGCGGCTCGAAGGCGACGTCTTCGTCCAGGCGTACAATCGATTCCGGGGCGGACACGAGGAGCCCGTGGACCTGCTCAACGACGAGAGCCACTTCCTCCCCCTCGTCATGGACTCCGGGGAAGCCTACGCCGTCCAGAAGCGCCAGATCGCCGTCGTCTGCTGCGAGCTTCCCGATGGTGACGATGCAGCCGAGCGCGGCGTCGTAGGGATGCGCGTCGAGCTCACCCTGCTGGATGGCAGCGCGCATGTCGGTTCCATCTTCCCCGAGGCGCGTGCCGACCGGACGCGCCTCATCGACATCCTGAACGACGCGCAGCAGCCCTTCCATTCCCTGTTCACGGCCGACGAGCTGCGCCTCGTGAACCGTCATCAGATCGCCTACGTCCGCCCGCTGGCCTGAGCCGCATGCCCCAGATCGATAGACTGCTGTCCGTCATGACCAGCCAGCGCGCGAGCGCCCTCCGGCTCAACGAGCACGAGCTCGCGGAGCTCGAGATCGGCGGTGTCGCGCGCCCGGTCACCAAGACGGCACTCACCAGCGCACAGGTCATCTCGCTCGTCCGCGAGATCGCGCCCGCCGATGCGGCCGGCGAGCTCGATGCGGGCCGCCCGACCACCTTCGACTACGTCTCCCCGGACGGCGCCTTCTGCGTGGAAGCCACCCGCGCCGGCGACCGGTGGCGCGCCACCGTGACCCTCGACGAGCGGCGCGAGCGCCAGCGGCTCCAGGGGCACATCCCCAACGGGGTGCCGGAGTTCAACCCCGGCGTGTCGGCCTCCGAGCCACCGGCGGCAGCGGCCCCGGCCGCCACGCCGACCCCGGCGGCACCCGCCCCGACCCCGGCCGCCGCCCCGGCGCCCACGCCCACGCCCTCCTCCGCCATCAGCGACGGCGATGCCATCGTCGCCTTTGCCGGCAGCGACCGCGCACGCGCGGCGCTCGATTCGCTCCTGCGCACGATGGTGGAACGCGGCGCCTCGGACCTGCACCTCCGCTGCGGCGAGCCGCCCATCGTCCGCCTCCACGGCGAGATGACGCGCCTCGACGGCGCCCCCCTGGAGGCGCCCGCGCTCGACGCGATGATCCGCTCCATCATGCCCGAGCGCAATCGCCGCGAGTACCAGGACACGAACGACACCGACTACGCCTACGAGCTCGCCGGCGTCGCCCGCTTCCGCGCCAATGCGCTCAAGGACCGCCTCGGCCCCGCTGCCGTCTTCCGCCAGATTCCGGCGACGGTGGTGACCGTGGAGCAGATGGGGATCTCGCCCGAGGTCCAGAAGCTCTGCCAGCTCACCAAGGGCCTCGTGCTCGTCACCGGCCCCACGGGATCCGGCAAGTCCACCACGCTCTGTTCGCTCATCGATCTCGTGAATCGCTCGCGCAGCGATCACGTCCTCACCATCGAGGACCCGATCGAGTTCGTGCACCCGAACAAGAAGTGCGTCATCACGCAGCGACAGGTCGGCGTCCACACCGGCTCGTTCAAGAGTGCGCTCCGCGCCGCGCTGCGCGAGGACCCCGACATCATCCTCGTCGGCGAGCTGCGCGACCTGGAGACGGTGGCCATCGCGATCGAGACCGCGGAGACCGGCCACCTCGTGTTCGGCACCCTGCACACCACCACCGCCGCCGGCACCATCGACCGCATCATCGACCAGTTCCCGGCGGATCGACAGGAGCAGATCCGCGTCATGCTCGCCGAATCCCTGAAGGGCGTGATCTCGCAGACCCTCTGCCGCAAGATCGGTGGCGGCCGCGTGGCGGCGCGCGAGATCCTGCTCTCCATCCCCGCCGTCACGAACCTCATCCGCGAGGGGAAGACCTTCCAGATCCCCACCGTGATGCAGACGTCGAAGCGGCTCGGCATGGTCACCCTCAACGACGCGCTGCTCGAGCTGGTGGACGGAAAGCTCATCGAGCCGGCGGAGGGCTACACGAAGGCCGTGGACAAGACCATGTACCTCTCCGCCATCAAGTCCCGCGGCTTCGACACGTCGTTCGCCGACGCCGAAGCGGCGGCGTCGGCGACGAAGGAGCCGTCGAAGCCCGCCGCGCCGGCGGCGGCCGCGCGCCGCTAGCACACGCCGGCACCGGCCGGGAGCACGCAGAAGGGCGGACGCGCATGCGCGTCCGCCCTCGTTCGTTTGCCCGAATTGTCAGCGGCGGCTACCGGCGATCGCCGTGCACGCGTGGACCCGGCTCCCGGTCTTCCCCGGGCGGCCCTTCCGCCGCGAGCTCGCCTCGCGGCAGCGAGTATTCCTCGCGCTCCGAATACCCGTACCCGCCGAGCACCTCGCCACCTCGCATGTAATCGTGACCGTATCCTCGACCGTGCGGATACCGAGAGGCGGCGGGGTCATTCTCCTGGTGCATCGGACACCTCCTGCGCTGGGTTGGCCTTCATCGTCATCCTCGCCGGATTCGCCCTCCGGGTCAAGAGGGGAAAACACCCGAGCCTGTCAGCGCACTACCCCCGAGCTTGTTTGGCCTTCCCGCGTCAGGGTATATTTGAGGGCTATGGAGATTCGCAACATCGCCATCATCGCGCACGTCGACCACGGGAAGACGACCCTCGTCGACAAGATGCTTCGGCAGTCCGGTGCATTCCGGGAAAATCAGGTCGTCGCCGAACGCGTGATGGATTCCAACCCGCTCGAACGCGAGCGCGGCATCACCATCCTCGCGAAGAACACGTCGATCCGGTGGAAGGACACCAAGATCAACGTCGTCGACACGCCGGGCCACGCCGATTTCGGCGGTGAGGTCGAGCGCATCCTCCGCATGGTGGACGGCGTGCTGCTCGTCGTCGACGCGTTCGACGGCCCGATGCCGCAGACGCGCTTCGTGCTGCGCAAGGCGCTCGAGCTCGGCCGCACCCCCATCGTCGTCATCAACAAGATCGATCGGCCGGGCGCCGACCCGATGCGCGTGCACGACGAGGTGCTCGACCTGTTCATCGAGCTCGAGGCCGACGAGGCGCAGCTCGATGCGCCGGTGGTGTATGCCTCCGGCCGCGAGGGCGTCGCGACGATGGACCTCGACGTCGCGCCGGTGGACCTCACGCCGCTGTTCGACACGATCGTCGCGTCCGTGCCGGCGCCGCCGCACGACGCCGAGAGCCCGTTCCAGATGCTCATCTCGACGATCGATTTCTCGCCCTACCTCGGCCGGCTCGGCATCGGCCGCATCGAGCGCGGCACGGTGACGGTGGGCGACCAGGTGCTGCTGCTGCCGATGGACGAGACGCAGAAGCAGGAGCAGGCGCGCGTCACCAGGCTGTACGTGTACGACGGGCTCGAGCGCGTGGAGGTCCCGAGCGCCTCGGCGGGCGAGATCGTGTCGCTGGCCGGCCTCGAGGGCGTGGAGATCGGCCTCACCGTCACCGACGTCGCGCATCCCGATCGCCTGGAGGGCATCGCGGTGGAGGAGCCCACGATCAGCGTGGACTTCCTCGTCAACAACTCGCCCTTCGCCGGCAAGGAAGGGAAGTTCGTGACGTCGCGCCAGCTGCGCGACCGCCTGTACAAGGAGCTCGAGCGAAACGTCGCGCTGAAGGTGGAGGACACGGAGTCCACCGACACCTGGACGGTGAGCGGGCGCGGCGAGCTGCACCTCTCGATCCTCATGGAGACGATGCGGCGCGAGGGGTACGAGTTCCAGGTGTCGCGGCCGCGCGTCATCCTGCGAACCGGGTTGAACGGCGAGAAGCTCGAGCCGTACGAGGAGCTGGCGATCGACGTGCCGGAGGACTACCTGGGCGCGGTGATCGAGAAGCTCGGGCCGCGGCGCGGCGAGATGATCGAGATGAAGAATCCGGGGCAGGGGCTCGTGCGCGTGCTGTACCGGATTCCGGCGCGCGGCCTGTTCGGCTATCGCTCGGAGTTCCTCACCGACACGCGCGGCACGGGGATCATGCACCACCGCTTCCTCGAGTACGGGCCGTGGGCGGGCAGCCTGGCGACCCGATCGCGGGGGACGCTGGTCTCGATGGAGAACGGCACGATCATCGCGTTCGCTCTCGCGTCGCTGCAGGAGCGCTCGACGTTGTTCGTCTCGCCCGGGCAGCCGGTGTACGAGGGGATGATCGTGGGCGAGAACTCGCGGCCGGGCGACATGGACGTCAATCCGACGAAGGAAAAGAAGCTCACGAACATGCGGACGACGAGCACGGACGAGAACGTTCGTCTCGAGCCGCCGCGGGAGTTGACGCTGGAAGGCGCGCTTGAGTATATCGAGGACGACGAGCTGATCGAGGTGACGCCGCAGTCGATCCGGTTGCGGAAGCGCCTGCTCGCGCAGAGCGACCGCAAGCGGATCTCGCGAGAAGCGAAGCGCGAGCGAGCGGCGCTCTAGTCTGCCCACCCGGCCGCAGGACGCGGCCGGACTTCCATCATCACCACTCCAGTTGGAGCGTACTACGATGCCGGATCAGTTCGAGATGTCGGAGTCGGTTGGCGTCCTCGCCGCGCCGTTCGACTCGCTCTCGCTGTCGCCCCGCGACGACGACGACGATCTCGAGGACGAGGACCTCGACGACGAGGACTTCGACGACGACGAGGACGACGAGGATGACCTCGAGTTCGATGACGACCTCGACGAGGATGACGAGGAGGACGACGAGGAGGATGAGGACGACGAGGACGAGGACGACGACGAATTCGACGACGAGGACGAGGACGAAGACGACGAGTTCGACGAGCTGGACGATGAGTACGATGGCGCCGACGACGACGAGGACGATCGACCGGGGCGTCCGTTCGACGAGTGAGCGGTAGGCTGAACGCGCGACGCGGCATGCGTCGGTCGCAGGGCGTGGCGGGGCATGCGTTGGGCCTCCCGCGTTCGACGAGATGGTCCGATGTCAGCCCTTGCAATTCGACGGTGTTCGACTAGATTCACCGTTCCCCCGAACACGGGGGAACAGATGACTGCTGATTGACAATCGAGTGTGTGATGTTGTGCGATGGCTCTCGTTTGAGCCGCGGCATTCGTGTGCTGCGGCGAGAGATCAATTCACGAACATCGATGATTCCGGACGTGATCTTTGGATCCGTCCGAAGGTCGCGTTCGGTACGAGCTATTTATCAAAATCTCTTGGAGAGTTTGATCCTGGCTCAGGACGAACGCTGGCGGCGTGCTTAACACATGCAAGTCAAGGGGGCCCGCAAGGGCAACCGGCGAACGGGTGCGTAACACGTGAGCAACCTGCCCTCGTGTGGGGGATAGCC